>DASXTK010000343.1:0-19452 GCA_036505485.1 Acidimicrobiales bacterium | reverse complement strand
CTGGGCGAAGTGTTCCTATCGGACACCATCGTGCACATCGACACGGTGTCCAACCCGCCCCGTTCGCTGGTCGGACCGGTGGCGTTCGGGGAGTTCGTGGCCGGCGCGATCGAGCACTACGACCACTTCCAGTTCGTGATCCTCAACACGGTGGTGGATCTGTCGCCTCCCGACGAGGCCAGCGGGCGCATCTTCATGTGCGAGATCCGCCACGATCCTTCGCCGGATGTATGGCACACCGCGTACGGCCTTTACCAGGACCGCTACCGCCGCATCGACGACCGCTGGTGGATCGTCTCGCGCCACTACCGCTCCCTCGCCCGCACCGGTCCTACCCAAGCCATCTTCGGGCTGCCGGACTAGCGTCCCCCAACATCCGAAAAGGCTGGGGAATCGGGCTGGTTTTGTTGGGCGCGCTGGCGCTGGTCGCCGCGTGCTCGTCCGGATCCGACGACGACTCCGACCCGCCTTCCGCCGCCCGGCGCGGCAACCACGCCCCCGCCCAGTCGACGACGGCCCCGGCTCCTCCGGCCACCGAACCTCCGCCGGCCCCGCCACCGCCCGATCCGTTCCCGCCGGCCGGCAACTCGGACAACCCGGTTCCGGTACCGGCAGAAGCCGCCGCCGTCGACACCTCGGCCCCGGATCGGGTGATCGGCGACGGCACAGCGGCCAGCTGCACCTCGGCCACCGTGGTGGACGCAGTGGCCCAGGGCGGGATCATCACCTTCGCCTGCGGGCCCGATCCGATCACCATCACCCTCGACACCACGGCCAAGATCCGCAACAACACCGGCCCCGAGATCGTGTTGGACGGAGGGGGGTTGGTGACGCTGAGCGGCGCCGGCCAACGCCGGATCCTGTACATGAACACCTGCGACGAGGATCAGGTCTGGACCACCTCGCACTGCCAGGACCAGGACCATCCCCGCCTCACCATCCAGAACCTGACCTTCGTCGACGGCAACGCCACCGGCGAGACCGTCGAGGGTGGAGGCGGCGGCGCCATCTTCGTCCGGGGCGGACGGCTCAAGGTGGTGAGCTCGCGGTTCTTCCGCAACGTCTGCGACACCACCGGTCCGGACCTCGGCGGCGCGGCCATCCGGGTGCTGAGCCAGTCCCAGGGGCTGCCGGTGTACATCGTCGGGAGCACCTTCGGGGGAGCCGACGGGCTGGGCGGATCGTGCTCCAACGGTGGAGCCCTCAGCAGCATCGGCGTGTCGTGGGTGGTGCTCAACAGCGTTCTCAGCCACAACTCCGCCATCGGGAACGGTGCCAATCCGGCGTCGGCCGGCACCCCCGGCGGAGGCAGCGGCGGTGCGATCTACACCGACGGGAACCTGTTCACGGTGGTACTCGGCGGGACGGTCATCGAGGACAACCACGCCAACGAGGGCGGCGGAGCCATCTTCTTCGTGAGCAACGACCGCAGCGGCACGATGACCATCGAGCAGTCTGTCCTGCGCCGGAACCCGAGCGATCAGTTCGAGACCACCAACCTTCCGGGCATCTTCTTCCTCGGTGCCGCTTTCCCCACCGTCACGAGCTCGACGTTGTCCGACTAGTCGGCCTTCGGCTGCGGGAGCACTGACTTGCCGCTTGCGACCTCCTCCAGGAGGTGGCGGGTTCGTTCGGTGAGGCCGATGCCGGCGGTGGTGTCCCAGTCGGACACCTCTCCCCGGGCGAACGTGATCCAGTTGAGCATGAGCCGGTAGAAGTCGCCCTGGAAGCTGGCGTAGAGGGCGATCAGGTGCAGTCGCTCTGGGTAGATGACTTGTCCGTCGAGGGTTCGCTGCAGCTGGGTCACGCCTGCTTGGTAGACCGCTTGGACCTGAGCCTCGAAGACGTCCAGGACCCTGAGGAGCTCGTCTCGGTCGCCCTGATCGGCGAAGAAGACCCGCAGCATGGCCTCGACCTCGAGGTGCGGCGGCGCCGGCTCGGTTCCCAACCAGTCCCGGAACGCTTCTCGCCCGGCCGGCGTGATCTCGTACACCTGGCGGGTCCGGGACTCCCCCGCCGGTTCGGTGCGGACCGTGGCCAGGCCGAGGTCGACCAGCTTCTTCGGCTCGGCGTAGAGGTGGCTCGCAGACTTGGGCCAGACGAACCGGAGGCTGCGTTGGGCCTGCTGCGCCAGCTCGTATCCGCTCCATGGTCCGAGCGTGAGCATGCCGAGCACTGCATAGGACGAAGTCGTCAACCGAGCCGGCACGCCTTGACACTACTCCACTCTGGAGTAAAGTGTCCGTACTCCAGACTGGAGCAACTGGGGCGGGAACGTTGGCGCAGACGCGGCGGGCTGCACCGGCGGACTTCGAACTTGCTGTGGGGCTGCCAGGCGGTGGCACCCCGCGGCGAGTTCGTTGAAGGCGGAACCTCCGCGGTTTCTTGTCCCTTCGGCGGTCCTCCGCTGCGCTCCGTCCTATTGGGTCGCCTGCCGGCTCGCAGTCGTCTACAACCCGAGGTGGAGAGGCCAAGCGACATAGACGGGTCGTCTACTACTCGCTCGGCAAGGACAGCTGGTGCAACGATCTCGCCAAGGAACTCGACACCATCGGCGTGAACGTCCGCTTCCCATCTGACAGAAGCCACCCCGAACACAGACCGAGCCAGGCGAGTTACTCAAGTTCGAGCCGGCAGAAGGGAGCGTGGACGGTCGTTAGGGTCCGCTGCGGATCAAGTCGAACGACGCCTCTCACCCCGCACTCGGGACTGCTTCGAGCACATTCGCAGGGCCGGTGGTGACGGTGTTCTCACCACCAGTGGGGAGGTGGCCACAACGGCTTGCCATGGTTTCTTGGGTCCTGCGGGGGGATGGTGCCTATTCGGAGCGGACGGCTTCGGCGGGGGCGAGGCGGCTGGCTCGGATTGCGGGGTAGAGGCCGGCGACGGCGCCGACGGTGAGCGCGGCGGCCACGCCGCCGAGCAGCCCGCTCAGCGGCACAGCGAAGCGCCAGTCCCGGGAGTCGGCGTAGAGCCAGGTGATGGTGGCGCCGAGCGCTACCCCGACCGCTCCACCCAGGCCGGCGAGCAGTATGGATTCGATGAGGAACTGCAGGCGGATGTGGCGCCGGGTGGCGCCCAGGGCCCGGCGGACGCCGATCTCGGCGCGGCGTTCGAGCACCGAGATCACCATGACGTTGGCGATGCCGACGCCGCCGACTAGCAGCGCTACCGCTCCGAGGCCTAGCAGCAGGGCGGTGAGGGTCTCGTCGGCCTTGGTCCGGGCTTCGAGGGCATCGCTGGGCCGGCTCACGTCGACTTCGTTGGGGGCCTCGGGGTTGGCGGTGGCGGCCAACAGATCTCCGACGGCGTCGGTCTGCTCGGGGTCCGTGCGCACCTGCACGGTGGAGGGCGCTGCGTCGATGCCGAACAGGCGCTGGGCGACGTCGTAGCCGATCAGCACCGACCGGTCGATGTCGGGGGCCAGTGGTACGTCGTCGAGTATCCCGATCACCCGGAACCAGTGCCTGTCGAGGTACACGAGGGGACCGCCGTCGAGTGAGCTGATGCCGAGGCGCTCGGCGGCCACCGACCCCAACACGACGCTGGGGTAGGCGCCGGTGGCCTCGTTGAGGAAGGTGCCCTGCGCGACGGTCCCGGCGAGGGTGTCGAGCAGGCTGGGTTCGGTGGCGACGACCGCGATGCCGCCGCTCTCGGAGGCCGGGATGAGGTGGTTGCGCCGGACGGTGGCGTTGTCGACGGTGCGGGTCGCGCTGGCCGATTCGACATCGGCGATGCGACGGATCATGTCCGGGGCGGTGGTCGGCAGTTCGGCGGCCTCGCCGAAGACGGAGTCGCCCGGCTGGACCTGCAGGAAGTTGGTGCCCAGCGCGTCGAGCTCGGCCAGCAGGTCGGCCTTGCTCGATGCCGAGATGCCCACTACCGCGACCATGGCTGCGATGCCGATGGCGACGCCGAGGCCCGTGAGCAGTGCCCGCGTCCGCTTGACCCGCAGGCCCGACAGGCCCAGGCCCGCGACGTCGCCCGGGCGCAGACGCGACCGGGGCCGCTCGACGGTGGCCGCGCTCATGGCCGTCCCACGCCCGGTCGTGCGCCGGGACGGTCCGGTTCCAGCCGTATGGGTGCAGGTTTCGTCGGGTGGTCGGATTCGATGCGGCCGTCGCGCAGGCTGACGGTGCGCGGCGCGGCCGCGGCGACCTGGGGGTCGTGGGTGATGAGCACGATGGTGTGCCCAGCCCGGTGCAGGGTGCGGAACAGGTCGAGGACCTCCGCGCCAGTGGCGGAGTCGAGGTTGCCGGTGGGTTCGTCGGCCAGCACGATTGCCGGTTCGCCGACCACGGCCCGGGCGATCGCGACCCGCTGCTTCTCGCCGCCGGACAGCTCCGAGGGACGGTGTCGCACCCGGTGGCCGAGCCCCACGCGCCCCAGCGCGTCGGCGGCCAGTCGGCGCCGCTCGCCGGGGGCGATGCCGCGGTAGATGAGCCCGGTGGCGACGTTGTCCAGTGCGCTGAGCCCTTCGAGTAGGTGGAACTGCTGGAAGACGAAGCCGATGCGGCTGGCTCGCAGGGCCGACAGCTCCGGGTCGCGCAGCGCTCTCAGGTCGGCGCCGGCCACCCGGACGGTGCCGCGGGAGGGCCGATCGAGGGCACCGATCAGGTGCAACAGGGTCGACTTGCCCGACCCCGAGGGGCCGATGATGGAGACCATCTCGCCCTCGACCACATCGAGGGTGACCTGGTCGAGGGCCCGCACCGGCGGCGTTCCCGGGTAGATCTTGCTCGCTTTACGCAGTTCCAGGACGGGAGCCAGCCCCGGCGCCTTCGCGGGCGCAACCGCGGTCGCGGTGGCCTCTGGGATGACGGTCATTCCGGCACCACCACTTCGTCGCCCTCGGCCAGGTCGCCGGTCACCTCGACCCAGCCGTCGGCGAACGCGCCGGTCTCCACCGGCACCTGGCTGGTCGTGCCGTCGCTTTCGACCCGCTCGACGATCGAGCTGCCGTCGCCGGCCTGGATCAGCAGCGCGCTGACCGGCACCGCCAGCACGCCCTGGGCCACGCTGGTGACGACCCGTACGGTGACGGGGGCCTGGTCCAGCGAGCTGCCGGCGTCGGGGTCGTCGAGGGTCACCAGCACCTCGATGGTGGCCGCATCGGGGGACCCGTCCCCGTCGGCGTCGCCGCCGGCTTGGGCCACCGATCCGACCGAGGCGATCTTGCCGGTCGTCGTGGTGTCGTCGGGCAGGACGACCTCTACCGCTTGGTCGACGCTGACCAGGCTCTGCTTGGTCGCATCGAGGTCGATGCCGACCAGGCGGGTCGTCCCCGTGACCTCCAGCACCGGTCCGCCCGATCGGCTGCCCACCGAGGTGGGATGGGCCGACACCCGCACGGCCCCGGACAGGACGACGGCGTCGCCCGGCGCGACGACGCCGGTCCGGTCCCGTCCCAGCGACTCCTGCCAATCCTTGACGGCCGCGGTCGTGGCCGAAGTCCAGTTCTGATCGACGGTCAGGCTGTCCGAGGTGGCGAACCCCAGGGCCACCAGGTTGGCCTCGAGCTCTTGGATGTCGACGCCGTCTGTCGCGCCGGCGTCCAGTTGCCGCCACAGCGGCCGGTCGCCGAACAGCAACGGCACGGCGAAGCCGTCCACCTCGGCGACTGTCCGACCCCGGTCGATCACCGACCCCAGCGCCGGCAGGGCGGTGATCGTCCCGGCCGCGCCGAGCGAGACCTGGCTGGTATCGCCGTAGCCGAGGATGCCGTCGAGCTCCTCCTGTTCCACCAGGTCTCGCCGGGTCACCTCAGCGGTCGACGCCCCGGCCGCAGTCGAGGCGCTGCGATCGCCCGCAGCGCCGTCACCCTCGTCGCGGACGACGACGGCCGTGCCCCCGGCGACCAGGACAACCGAGGCCGCCCCCGCGCCCAGCAGGAACCGGCGTCGGCTCATGCGCCGCCCTCCTCATCGGTGCCAGACCCGCCCTCGCCATCCTGCTGCTCGCCCAGGCCAACCTCCTCGGCGCACTCCTCTATGGCCTGCTCCACGCCGTCGCCGTCCGCCTTCATCCTGAAGCGGCCGTAGTCGTCGATCTCGGGGTCGGCGAAGTCATAGCCCTGATCACGCACGCACTGCGCCACGGCGTGCCACTGATCCCGCAGCTCCGCGAGCTCGTCGGGCGTCAACTGCTCGCCCTCCGGGGCGGGGCGGACGGCGTCGAGGATGCCCTGGCACGCCTCTTGGGCGGCCTGGAACCCCTCGGTGTCTCGCAGGTCCACCATGCCGCGACCGATCGAGATGCTGCCGTCCCCGCTGACCTCCGGGTCGGGGAAATCCTCGAGGCCGTTGTCACGCATGCATGCCGCGAACTCGAACGCTGCGTCTTCCTGCGAGGTCGGCTCGTCGCCCGATGAGGAAGCGGTGCCCCCGCTACCGCCGCCGTTGAGGGCGAGAGCCACACCCCCGCCCAGCAGCACCAAGACGGCGAACCCGATAGCGACGAGGCGTCCACCGCTCAGGATCCCACGCCGGCTCGTCGCCTGGTACGTCTCCTCCTCGTCGTCATCGGCCTCGTCGGGCAGGTGCGGTTGCCCGCCCAGCGAGCCCCTGCCTGTCGGCTCGTCGTGCTGGTCGCGCCGGTCCCCATCGGGACGACGCGGCTCGTCCGGTGTCTCATCCATGCCGGCGACACTGCACGGGCGACACTAAGGCGAACCTAAGACCAGCTGAGAGCCGTCTTAGGTGGCGAGGAGGCTGCGCTCGGCGCGCCGGCCAGACTCTTCCCGTGCGAGTTCTCGTGGTCGAGGACGAGGTCTATCTGGCCCAATCGCTGGCCCGCGGGCTGACAGCCCAAGGCTTCGACGTCGAGGTGGTCCACAACGGCACTGACGGGCTGTGGCGCGCCCGGGAGCACACCTACGGCGCGATCGTGCTCGACCTGTTGCTGCCTGGCATGAACGGCTTCCAGATCTGCCGCACGCTGCGCGGCGAGCAGAACTGGACCCCGGTCCTCATGCTCACCGCCAAGCGCGGCGAGTACGACGAGGCCGAAGCGCTCGACACCGGCGCCGACGACTTCCTGTCCAAGCCGTTCTCGTTCGTCGTGCTCGTCGCCCGGCTGCACGCCCTCGCCCGGCGGGGCGCGACCGCCCGGCCACCGATCCTCAGCGCCGGCGACCTGGTGTTCGACCCGTTGAGCCGCACGTGCCACCGCGGCGACGTGGCCGTGCCGCTCACCGGCCGCGAAGTCGCCCTGCTCGAGGCGTTGCTCCGGCGGGAGGGCGCGGTGGCCGCCAAGCGGGAGTTGCTCCGGGAGGTGTGGGGCGACGAGATCGACGGCGACACCAACGTGCTGGAGGTCTACGTGGGCTACCTGCGCCGCAAGATCGACGAACCGTTCGGACGGCACAGCCTCGAGACCGTGCGGGGCCTCGGCTACCGACTGGTGCCGGACCGTGCGCCCGCCGACAAGGCGGAGGGGACGGACGATGACTGAACGCGTTGGCCAGGCCGAGCCGTCGACGGGCGGCCCGGCCGCGGCCCGGCTCCGGCCGCTGCGATCGGTGCGGGTCCGGATAACGCTCGCCGCCGCGCTGGTGACGGCCGTCGCGATTGCGACGGCGGGTTGGTTGCTGGTCTGGTCGGTGGAGGATTCCCAGCTGGGCGCCATCCGCGACCACACCGAAGACCTGCTCGACCGGGTGACCGAACGTCTGGCCGCCGGGGTCCCACCGGAGCGGACGGTCCATCCCCGCGAGCTGACGACCAGCTTCGTCGAGATCGTGTACGAGGACGGCACCTCGATCAAGCTCGTTCCCACCTACTACCTGTCCGACGGAGCCAGCGACGAAGTCGGCGTCCGCACCTTCAGGGAGGGTCCGGGCAGTTCCGAACCCGCACCGTCCGACGGGATCGTCGCTGACTCGCCCACACCGACGATCCGAATGCCGATCGTCAGCGCCCGCACCGTCGACACACCAGCCGGCGAGGTGACCGTGACCGTGGCCGCACCGGTCGACCAGGTGGCCCGCAGCCTCGACGCGGTGCGCCGGGCGCTGGCGATCGGGTTTCCCGTCCTCGTGGGCCTGGTCGCCCTGGCGGCCTGGTGGATCGTCGGCCGGGCGCTGCGCCCGGTCGAGCTCATCCGCACCGAGGCCGACGCCATCAGCGCATCGACCTTGCATCGGCGGGTACCCGAGCCGGGCACCGGTGACGAGGTCCACCGCCTGTCCCGGACCATGAACGCCATGCTCGAACGGCTGGAGGGTGCCGTCAGGCGCCAGGGGCAGTTCGTCGCCGATGCGTCCCACGAGCTGCGCAACCCCGTCGCCGGCATCCGCACCGACGTGGAGGTCGCCCTGTGCGAGCCCGACCGGGCCGACTGGCTCCAGGTGGCCCACGGGGTGCTGGCCGCAGAAGCCCGGCTGGAGACCCTGATCGACGACCTGCTGGTGCTGGCGGCCGAGGACGAGGGCGCCGCCACCCTCCCCACGACCGAGGTGGACCTGACCGAGCTGGCCACCACCGAGGCTCGGCGAAGCCGCAAGGTCCCCGTGTCCTCGGCGACCGCTCCGGGCGGCGTCGTGGTCGTCGGGTCCTACGACCAGCTCCAACGGGCCCTCGCGAACCTGGTCGACAACGCCGAGCGGCACGCCCGCAGCCAGGTCCGGATCGGAACCACCGACCAGGCCGGATGGGCCCAGCTCTGGGTGGACGACGACGGCCCGGGCATCCCCCCGGCGGACCGGGACCGGGTGTTCGAGCGCTTCACCCGCCTCGACGACGGTCGCGGCCGCGACGAGGGAGGCTCCGGCCTCGGGCTCGCCGTGGTCCGCTCGATCGTCACCCGCCACCGCGGCGGGGTCTGGACCGAGGAGAGCCCGCTCGGCGGCGCCCGCTTCGTCATCGCCCTGCCCGCTCCCGACCCGTCCGATCCGTCGTCCCGGCCTCGACAGGAACGGAACGGCTCGGCGCTCCCCCAGAACCGGCTCGCCACGCCCCAACCCTGACCTCCTCTCACCGAGAGTTCACCCGGCCGCGCACTCGACGCAATGCACGTCGGCGACCGGTTCGCCCCCGACCAGCCTGGTCACCCAGTCGACCAACGTCTCGCCGTCGATCGTCTCCGTGTAGAAGGCTCTGTCGCTGAGCGCGGTGTGGCCGTCGCCCGCCGCGATGTAGCTGAGCAGGTTCACACCGGCGCCCTCGACCCGCGTCTCGTTGGCGTCGATACGCGACAGAAGGTCCTCGGCAGGGACGCCGAAACGCGAGAAGCCGAGCTGCTGCCGTGCGTCGTAGGCATAGTCGACACGGGCGAACACGATCCCCGGGTCGTGCCGACCGCTCTGGACGAACAGCCCGGAGTCGCTGGCCCACTGCTCCGCGGTCAGGCCAGCGTTCTCGGGCCACGCCGGCATGGTGTCGCCGAGGCCCCAGGCGGCGGCCAGGCGGCCCCTGAGGTCATCGGGAAGATCGGGAGTACCGCCCGACCCGTTCGCCACCACGGTGATCCTGGCGTCGGGGAGGCGATCCGACACGAGCCCGGCGTAGAGCGGCGCCGCGATCGAGCCGGCGCTCTCGCCCATCACGACGACGTCGGTTGCGCCGGGAAACGTGGCGGCTAGGTGGTCGAGGGCGGCGGTGCCGTTGACGTACCCCTTGTGCTGGATGGTGAGGCCGGGTGCGTACTCCTTGGTGGCGTTGCCGATGTGCACGTCGCCCGTGCAGTACGGGACGAACACGACGGAGTAGTCGGCGAACGGGTTGCGCTCGTCGGCGAAATCGAACATGCCCTCCCGATCCGGGCCTTCGGTGATCGTGGTGGTGTAGGAGCCGCTGTCCGGCGCACATGTCTCCGCAGAGAAGCAATTGCCGCCGTCCTGGAAGAAGAACACCACCTTCTCCGGGTTCGCCTCGCGCACCCAGAAGCTGAACTGCGAGCCATCGGAGCACTGACATTCGCCCCCTGGCACGATCTGCTCCCAAGCGGCGGCGTCGGCGGATCGACCGTCGTCGTTCGCGGAAGCCGTGTCGTCGTCACCGCCACCGTCGCCATTGACGACGAGAGCCACACCCCCAGCCAGCAGCACCATGACGGCGACCCCCGCCGCGGCGAGGCGTCCCCCGCGAAGGACCCCACGACGACTCGGCGCCCGGCGCTCGCCCCCGAGCTCGCAGCCGTCGTCGTCTTTGCGGGGCAGGCGCGGCTGCCCCTCCGACCGGTCTCTGACCGTCGGGTCATGCTGCTGGCCGCGCCGATCCTCGTCGGGACGACGCGACTCACCCCCTGTCTCATCCATGCAGGCGACACTGCGCACTCCGCGCTAAGACGAACCTAAGAGCAGCTGAGAACCATCTCAGATCTGTTCTCGGAGGGGTGATTCCAGCAGGTGTTTGTGGCCGTTGATGACGAGGTGGACGGGTTGGTCGGGTGCGATGCCTGCCTGGGAGGGGGGATCTCGCGTGACCGGTTCGCCTTCGTCATACCCGCCGACCGTAGAACCCCAACGAAAGATCCGAAATAGGGGTCAGTGGGTTCTTGAGGAATTTCTTGCCGGATCGGCGCAGAGCCGGCCTCTGGTCACCGATTGGTCCGCTGGGGTAGTAGCAGCGCGGCGCCGATCAGGAAGCAGATCGCGCCGACGAAGGTGCCCAGGTTCATCAGCGCCACGTTGCGGGGCTGGTCGGAGACGGGCACGAGGTGCGCCGCCACGGCCGAGACGCCGAACGCGAGCGACCCGCCGAGGTTCAATGCCGCGATCAGCCAGGACCGGCTGTGAGGGCGCCACGACCACCACGCTTGACCGACCGCGACCCAGCTGAGGCCGCTCGCTGCCAGGAAGCAGATCGACCCGAGCGCATCGGGCGTCCAGACGAGGCGGTTGGCCTGCGAGGCCGACAGGTGCTCGCGCATCGCATCGAAGGTGCTGAGGTTGAACAGCACCGTCCCGACCACCTGCACGAACGGCCCCAGGCGGGACTCGTCGTCAGCCGTCAGGTACTGCAGGCAGGCCGCAGCGGTGAAGAACAGGGAGCCCACGAAGAACGTGACCCCGTCTGCAGCGACACCGACGGCGTCCACGTAGCCGGGCGCAGCACCGAGGGCGAAGCACAGCGACCCGACTGCGAACAGGACGCCGATCCACCAGCCACTGGCGTCGGGCGCCCACCACGTCGGCCGATCCTCGATTGTTGCTCGCCGTCCCGGTTCGATGTCGACGCACTATGAGCACCACGTCCGGCGCGGAGATCATCCATCACGGATGATCTCCGACTCCTCAGCCGTCACGTCGTCGACGGCGGCGTCGGCGACGGGAGCGGCGGAAGAGCCAGAGGACGGCGGAGACAGCGAGGCCGATCGGGAGGAGCCGCTTGAGCACTGGCCCGCCCGCGGTGCCGAGTAGGTCGACCGGCTTCGGCGAGGTTGCCGGTCCGGAGGTGGCTGCCCGGTCGGACTGGCCGTCGTTCCCGGAGTCGGAGTTGGTGTCGTCCGAGTCGTGGAGCTTGTGCTCCAGGCAATCGACGAACTGGGTCAACAGCTTGGCCGAGATGTCCGCCAGCACCCCTCGGCCGAACTGGGCGACCCGTCCCGTCACCACGAGGTCGGTCACCACGGAGACCTTGGTCGCGGGCCCGTCTGGACCCTCGTCGGGGGACAACTGGGCTGTCACGGTGGCACTGGCGTTGCCCTGGCCCCGGGTCTCGCGGCCCTCGGCCCGCAACACCGCCCGATAGCTCGCATCGTCCCGCTCGATGAACTGGGCGACGCCCTTGTACTGCGCGGTGATCGGGCCGACCTTGACCCGGACCACCCCCCGGAACTCGTCGCCGTCCACCTCCTGCAGCTCGGCCCCCGGCATGCATGGAGCGATGCCCTCGACGTCGGTGAGCAGCGCCCAGGCCTCATCGATAGGCACCCCCACCCGGAACTCGTTGGTCAGCTCCATCTCGACAGGTCCTCTCGTGTGTCTACGTCAAGCGGACTACCCGGGCAGGGCACCTCCACCACCAGGTCACCGTGGTCGCGCAGCACCGACCGTGCGCCCTCGTCACCCGCTGTCGGCAGCAACGGCCACACGTCGGACCCCAGGCGCACCGGATGGCCCCGCTGCCCGCTGTAGGTGGCCACCGCCAGAGGCGCCGCTGGGGCGGCATGCACGAGCCGCCACGCTTCGGCCTCGACCAACGGCTGGTCGCCCAGGCCGACGAGGACGGAATCGTCGCCAGCCCGGCGGGCGACGCCGACGGCCAGCTGGAGCGATGACGCCAGACCCGAGGCCCAATCGGGGTTGCGGATCACGGTGACCCCGGCCGGCACCGGCAGGTCAACCGCTCCGACGACGACGTGCACCGGACCGACGTCCGCCTCGACCGCATGGGCCAGGGCCCACTCCACGACCGGACGACCCCGAAACGAGGCCAGGAGCTTGTGGCCCGGTCCTCCGGACGCCCGATAGCGCGCTCCCCCGCCGGCGGCCAGGAGCACGACCGTGGTCATCCGTGGATCGGCCCGTCGGTCTGGCTGAGCGGCCGCGGATCCGACCGGCCGGTGCGGTCGGCGATGATCTCGGCGCAGATCGAGACCGCGGTCTCCTCCGGGGTGCGAGCGCCGAGGTCCAGCCCGACGGGCGCCCGGACTCGGGCCAGACCAGCCTCGTCGACTCCGACCTCCCGCAATCGGCGCAGGCGCTCGGCATGTGTGCGTCGGCTGCCCATCGCCCCGATGTAGCCGGCATCCGTGTGGAGCGCGGCCTGCAAGGCCGGCACGTCGAACTTGGCGTCGTGGGTCAGGACGCACACCGCGTCCCGCATCGTGAGGTCGGGGCCGACCCGGGCCAGCAGGCGGTCGGGCCATTCGACCACGAGCTCGTCGACCTCCGGGAACCGGGCCCGGGTGGCGAACACCTCCCGGGCGTCGCAGACGGTGACCCGGTAGCCCAAGACCTTCGCCACCCGGGCCAAGGCGGCGGTGAAGTCGACCGCACCAAAGATCAGCATCCGCGGCGGTGGGGCGAAGCTCTCGACGAACACGGTCACCGCGGCCTCCCGGGCCTCGCCGTGCTCCCCGTAGTGACGGACCACGGTGGTGCCGGCCGCCAGCTCGCCCAGGGCATCCCGGGCCACAACCCGATCCAGGTCCGGATCGCCGAGGGTGCCCAGCGACGGCGCCTCCGGCCGGACCAACAGCTTTGCCCCGCGCCCCACGCCGTCGATCACCGTCCCCAGGGCCACCGGTTCGTCGGCCCGGATCGACGCCGCCAGCTCCTCGTAAAGACTGCCTTCGCCCACCTGCCCAGTCACCAGTCCAGGGGCTCCACGAACAGGTGGATGGTACCGCCGCAGGTCAGACCGACTGCGAAGGCCTCGTCGTCGCTGTAGCCGAAGGTCACCACCTTGCGGGCGCCGGTGCTCAGCACCTCCAACGCCTCGGTGACGACCGCCCCCTCCACGCAGCCGCCGGACACGGAGCCCGCGACCTCCCCGTGTTCGTTGACCGCCATCGCCGCCCCCGGCTCCCTGGGGCCGGAGCCCTCGATGTCCACCACCCGGGCGATGGCCACCGCCAGGCCGTCCCGGCGCCAACCGTCGATGTGGTCGAGCAGGTCCCTCATCGGGACACCAGCTCGGCCAGGGCTTCCAGGGACGCCACCGAATGGCCTTCCACGAAGTCGTCGACCAGCGGGAGCGCGGCGGCCATCCCCCGGACCAGCGGGGCGTAGCCCGCTGACGCCTTCAACGGGTTGACCCAGATGATCCGATGGGCGACCCGGCCCAGCCGGGCCACCTCGACAGCGAGTTGCTCGGGATCACCCCGGTCCCACCCGTCGGAGAGGATGACCACCAGGGCGCCTCGGGCCAGGCCCCGAACTGCCCAGCGATCGTTGAACCGCCCGATGCCCTCGCCCAGCCGGGTGCCGCCGGCCCAGTCGACGACCGCAGTGCTGGCCTGGGCCAGGGCCCGGTCGGGGTCGTGGGTCGAGAGCTCCCGGGTGATCCGGGTCACCCGGGTCCCCAGGGCGAAGATCTCGACCTGACCCCGGCGACGAGCGGCCACCGCGGCGTGGGCGAACCGAGTCAGGGCCCGGGCATATGGCTCCATCGACCCACTTACGTCGACCAGCAGCACCAGCCGTCGGGGGCGCTGTCGGGGACGGGTCGTCGCCGGCCGGACCACCTCGCCGCCGGTCCGAAGAGCCCGCTGCAAGGTGAGACGGAGGTCGGGTCGTCCCCGGCCGTGCCGGTTGGCGCGCCGGCGTCGGCTCCGGCGCATCGCCGCCTTGACCCGCATGGTGCTGATCAGACGGTGGGCCTCGTCCATCTCGTCGGGCGTGCAGGCCGCCAGGTCCTTGTGCCGGAGGACCTCGGTTGGGCTCCACCGCACCGTGTAGGCACCTTCGATCAGCGGTGGGTCCTGGCCGTCGTCGGGAGGCGACGGGGCCGGCCCCTCGGGATGACCGAAGAACGCCGCGAACACCTGATCGTGGACCACGACATCCTCGGGCCGGCGTACCAGCGTGGCTCGGCCGGACCAGTACACCCGGGCCGGACGATCGAGGCCCACCTCGGCGAGGGCCTGGGCATACGTCAACGCGGCGTCGGTCGGAACGGCCAGCCCGGCCTGGCGAAGCGCCTGCACGAAGGCCACGGGGATCTCCACCGGTTCAGGCATGCAACGCCTCCCCCAACACGGTGTCCAGCCCGTGGTCCCGAACCCGCTCCTGGTCCTCCCGATACTTGACCACCGAGCCCAGCGTGGCCGCGGCCACCGCTTCGTCCAGTGTCGAGCGACCCAACGCCGCGACCGCCTGGGCCCAGTCGATGGTCTCGGCCACACCCGGCGGCTTGTACAACCCCAGCGACCGGATGGCCCCTACCGCCCCGGCGACCTGCCGGGCCAGGGCCTCGGGCACCTCCGGGGCCCGGACCCGCACGATGGCCACCTCGCGAGCGAAGCCCGGCTGCTCCACCCAGTGGTAGAGACAGCGTCGCTTGAGCGCATCGTGCACGTCACGCGTGCGGTTCGATGTCAGCACCGCCACTGGCGGGACCGTAGCCCGCACCCGTCCCAGCTCGGGAACCGTCACCGCCCAGTCCGAAAGCAGCTCCAGGAGGAACGCCTCGAACTCATCGTCGGCCCGATCGATCTCGTCGACCAGCAGGACCGGCGGCGCCGACCCCTGCTGTCCGTCGAGCGCTTGGAGCAACGGCCGCCGGATGAGGAACCGCTCGTCGTAGAGCTCGTTCTCCAGCGCCGCTCCGTGGGTCTCCGCCACCCGCAGGTGCAGCAACTGCCGGGCGTGATCCCACTCGTAAAGGGCCTGGGTGGCGTCGATGCCGTCGTAGCACTGGAGCCGCACCAGACGTCCGCCGGTCCAGGCGGCCAGGGCCCGGGCCACCTCGGTCTTGCCCACCCCGGCCTCGCCCTCGAGGAACAACGGGCGCGCCAGCTTCAGGGCCAGGAAGACCGCGGTCGCCAGGCCTTCGTCGGCCAGGTAGTTCTGCGCGGCGAGGCCGGCGACCACATCGTCGACCTGCACCGCGGGCGGCGGGTTCAAGCTCCGGCAGCCTCCAGTGCTCGGCGAACCAGGACCCGTGACAGGTGGCGTCGGAAGTCCGGGGACGCATTGAGGTCGTCGGGCGGCGCGGTGCCCTCGTCGGCCCGGGCCGCGGCATCGGTGGCCGACGCTCCTGTGCCCAGGGCGGCCTCGACTCCCGCGGCTCGCACCGGGGTGGCGGCCATGTTGACCAGCCCCACGCCGGGCTGGGTGACACCACCACCGTTCGAAAGCACCGCGGCGACCCCGACGATGGCCCAGTCCTGGGCCCGCCGGTTGAACTTCTGGAACGACCAACCGGCGTCGGCCATGGCCGGGACACGGATCTCGGTGAGCACCTCGTCGGCACCCAATGCGGTCTCCAGGAAGCCGGAGAAGAAGTCGTCGACCAGGATCTCCCGGGTGCCGCCCGGGCCGCGAGCCACCAACGTCGCCCGGAGCGCCAGCAGCACGGCGGGAAGGTCCGAGGCCGGGTCCCCATGCGCGATCGAGCCGCCGATGGTGCCGCGGTGGCGTACCTGAGGATCGCCAACCTGGCCCGCAACCTCGGCCAGCAACGGAACCTGATCCCGCAGCAGCTCCGAGCCGGCCAGATCGTGGTGGCGGCTGAGCGCACCGATGCGGATCTCGCCGTCCTCGGCGTGGACGTAGGCCAGCTCGTCGACCCGCCCGATGTCGATCAGCACCGCCGGGACTGCCAGCCGCAGCTTCATCAGCGGCAGCAGCGAGTGCCCGCCGGCCAGGAGCTTGGCGTCCTCGCCGTGCTCGGTCAGCAGAGCTATGGCCTCGTCGACGGATGAGGCCCGCTGATAGTCGAATCCGGCCGGGATCATTGGTCCACCTCCCCGGTACCGCGAGCAGCCTGGATGGTCGACCACACCCTCTCGGGGGTCGCCGGCATCGTGATGTCGGTGACACCGAGATGCGACAACCCATCCACCACCGCGTTGATCACCGTCGGGGTGGCGGCGATGGTCCCGGCCTCGCCGATCCCCTTCACCCCCAGGGGATTCGTGGGGCTGGGCGTCACGGTCGACCCAAGGCGGAAGTTCGGCAGCTCGGCCGCCGACGGGACGCAGTAGTCGACCAACGTCGGGTTCCGCAGGGTGCCGTCGGCGTCGTAGACCGCCTCCTCCCACAACGCCTGGGCCGCGCCCTGGACGATGCCGCCGTGGATCTGGCCCTCCACGATCATGGGGTTGACCTGGTTGCCGCAGTCGTCGACCGCGGCGTAGTCGACGAGGTCGACCTGGCCGGTCTCCTCGTCGATCTCGACCACCGCCACGTGGGTCCCGAACGGGAAGGTGAAGTTGGGCGGGTCGTAGGTGACCTGGGCGTGCAGGTTGGGCTCCATCCCGTCGGGCAGGTTGTGGGCCGAGAACGCCTCGAAGGCCACCTCCTGCAGGGTCATGGCCTTGGTCGGGGTCCCGACGACCTGCAGCGAGCCGTCCACCAGTTCGAGGTCGTCCTCGGCGCACTCCAGCTGGTGGGCGGCGATGAGACGGGCCTTGGTGAGCACCGCGTCGGTGGCCATGGCCACGGCCACCCCGCCGACCGGCAGCGAACGGCTGCCGTAGGTGTCCATGCCGACCGGGCTGATGGCGGTATCCGAGTGGAGCACCTCGACCATGTCGGGATCGATCCCCAGCCGGTCGGCCACGATCTGGGCCCAGGAGGTCTCGTGGCCCTGGCCGTGTGGGGTCGTGCCGCTCACGACCTGCACGGTGCCGGTGGGCAGGATTCGCACGGTGGCGGCCTCCCAGCCTCCGGCGGCGTAGTTGAGCGAGGCCAGGACCCGGCTCGGAGCCAAGCCACACATCTCGACGTAGGTCGAGATCCCGATCCCAAGGTGCTTGGTCTCGCCGGCATCCCGCCGACGTTGCTGCTCGGCTCGGAGCTGGTCGTAGCCGATGAGCTCGAGGGCCTGATCCAGCGTCGGCTCGTAGTTCCCGGAGTCATAGAGCAGGGTGCCGGCCGACTGGTAAGGGAACTGATCCGCCTGGACGTAGTTGCGCCGTCGGATCTCGACCGGATCGATGCCAACGGCTCGGGCCAGGGCGTCGACCGTCCGCTCGACCGCATAAGTGGCTTCGGGTCGGCCGGCTCCGCGGTAGGCGTCGGTCGGGGTCCGGTTGGTGAACACCCCGGTGCACTCGAAGTGGTAGGTGGGCACGTCGTAGACGCCGGCGAAGAGGAATGCCCCGAGCAACTGGATGCCCGGCGTGACCAGCTGCAGGTACGCCCCCATGTCGGAGAGCACCTTGGCTCGGACACCGGTGATCCGGCCGTCGGCGTCGGCGGCCATCTCCATCTCCTGGATCACCCCGCGGCCGTGGATGGTCGCGACCCCGGCCTCGCTGCGGGTCTCGGTCCAGCGGGTCGGGACGCCGAGCCGCTGGGCCAGGGCGACCGCCACGAGCTCCTCGGCATAGACGTCGAGCTTCGACCCGAAGCCACCGCCCACCGCCGGGGCCACCACCCGTACCTTGTGCTCCGGTACGCCGCACGTCGCCGTGGTCATGATCTTGAGGATGTGGGGGATCTGGGTAGCCGAATACAGGGTGATGTCGCCGCCGTAGGGCGACGGGACCACAGCCACCCCGCGCGGCTCCATCGCCGCGGGGATGAGACGCTGGTGCACGTAACGCTCGCGCACGACATGCGCGGCGTCGGCGAACGCCTGATC
Organism: Acidimicrobiales bacterium; assembly: GCA_036505485.1. Lineage (GTDB taxonomy): Bacteria > Actinomycetota > Acidimicrobiia > Acidimicrobiales > VFJN01 > DASXTK01. The sequence continues at coordinate 1,255 of DASXTK010000343.1, read as the reverse complement.
CAATGCCGCCGGGTCCGGCGCGAGCGTCCACGTGTAACTGCGGTTGCTGCCCAGCGCGTCGTGGATCACCACCTGGTCGCTCGCTGCTTCCTCCAGGTCGACCACCGGGGTGAGGGGGTCATAGTCCACGACCACGGCATCGACCGCGTCGGCCGCGGCATAGCGGCTGTCGGCGACCACCACGGCAACGATCTCGCCGCCGAAGTTGGCCTTGTCGATCGCCACCGGCCAGTGCTCCGGCGTCTTCATGTCCTCGGTGACCTGCCAGGCGCACGGCATGGGGTTGATCCAGGCATCCCGCAGGTCGGGGCCGGTGAACACGTGCTGCACCCCGGGCATGGACAGCGCGGCGCTGGCGTCGATGCTGCCGATGCGGGCGTGGGCGAAGGGACTGCGCACCATGGCCATCCACAGCGCCCCGGGGATCTGCAGGTCGTCGACGTAGCGGGCCTCGCCGGTGACCAGCCGGGCGTCCTCCTTGCGCAGCAGCCGGTCGCCGATCATGGCGTCACGACCCCGTCCGCGGCGGCCATCACCGACTTGACGATGTTGTGGTAGCCGGTGCAGCGACAGAGGTTGCCCTCCAGCCCCACCCGCACGTCCTGCTCCGAGGGATGAGGCTGCTCCGCCAGCAACGACACTGCGGCCAGGATCATCCCCGGGGTGCAGAAGCCGCACTGCAGACCGTGCTGCTCATGGAACGCCTGCTGCATCGGATGCAACGCTCCATCGCCCGTGGCCGGAGCCAGCCCCTCGATGGTCGTGACCTCGTGCCCGTCGGCCTGCACCGCGAGCACGGTGCACGACTTCACCGACTCCCCGTCCAACAGAACCGTGCACGCCCCGCACGACGAGGTGTCGCACCCCACGTTGGTCCCGACCAAACCCAGGGCGTCCCTGAGGTAGTGCACCAACAGAACCCGCGGCTCGACGTCGCCATAGCGCGTCTCCCCGTTGACCGAAAGGCTGATGTTCACAGCGTCCCCCCTTCTGGCCGTGCCGCAATGGTGCACCTTTCCCCAAGCTTCCGCTAGCGGTTCGTTCAGATGCGCGGGAAGGTGGGCGGCGCGGGCGGGACCGTCGACGAGCGGTACCCTCCGTTGGTGGCCCGTGGTCGTGTGGCGAAGGTGCTCACCCAGCGGTTCGATGGCCAGACGCTGGTCCGTCAGCCCGATCTGCTGATCGTCGAGGAGCCGCTCGAGATCCATCTCGACGGGGTGCTGGTTGCCACCACCATGCGGACGCCGGGCAACGA
>DASXTK010000342.1:0-23836 GCA_036505485.1 Acidimicrobiales bacterium | reverse complement strand
AGAAGTCGCGGTCGGAGCTGCGGGCCAGGCACGCCGCGAACAGCCAGTCCCGGTCGGTGTTCTGCTTCCAGCGGTTCATGTGCAGCAGGGCGGTGCGGGTCAGCCACAGGTGGTCGCCGGCCAGCCACTCGTCCATCGTGGAGCGCAGCTCCGGGTAGCGGTGCACGACCGCGCCGACGCCTCGGGTAGCCAGGGCGTCCACGGTGTCCCACCACGGCTTGGTCCGGATGAGGGTCCGCTGGAAGCCCAGCAGCTCGGGGGTCGCGGCCGCGGTGGCGGCGTGGCGGTTCACCAGCGTCAGCCCGACGTACTGGTACTCCCGCTCGTCCCGGGCCCACAGGGTGGTGGTGGCGTCGATGACGAACTGCAGGTCGAGCAGCTGTGGCAGGTCCGACGTGGCCTCGCGCCACGCGGCTTTCTGGCCCGGGGCCGGCACACCCAGGTACGGGAACTGGTCGCGCATGTAGGCGGTCATCGCCGGCACCCGGGCGGGGTCGGCCCGGCTCGTCAGCCCGGCGTCGAGCCGTTCGACCAGTTCATCCGCAGTGACGGTCACGGCGTCAACGTAACTCCGATCGATTCGGGGGTTGCCGACGTCCCAGGAGCGTGGTTCAGTACGCATAGTGCGAACATATGTTCGTATCGACGGCTGGGATGCCCGGAGGAGGCGTTGGTTGATGTCTGGCCAGATCGAGATGAGCGCGATTCCGCCCATCGTCGCGTGGAGCGGCCTCGTCCTGCTCGGACTGGCTGTGCTGATGACCTTGCTCGATTGGGGCGATCTGTCCGGCTTGGAGCCCATTCCACCACCGCGCCGTCGCAGTGCCTCGGTGCTCGCGATCGTCGGTGCGCTGATGATCCTCGGCGGGATCGTCGGCTCGATGGTCTGGGGCTGAGGGTCCTTGACTGCGAACGGGCGTTCGTGATCTAGTGACGACGAACAGGCGTTCGGAGAGGTCGGCGCCCGAAAGTGTCAGACCCCCTGAGGAGACTGGGGAGACATGGTTGCGATACACGTACTTCCACTGGAGCCGGAGGAATGGGACCAGTCGGGCGACGAGCTCGAACTGGTGCCTCGGGGACCAGCGCCCCGACCCCAACAATGGCGGCGTCTGCCCACCCGGGCGACCCGCATACGCCGCCGGCGTTTGGCCGTCCTGATGCTCCTGGCCGGCCTCATCGTCGGCTCGGTGGCCCTGGTCAATGCCATGGCCCATGGCGCGGGGGCGCCACCGGTGATCCCCGAGACCGACCCTGGCCCGATCACCGGCGACATCTATGTGGTGCAGCCGGGCGACAGTCTGTGGTCGATCGCCCAGCGGTTGGCGCCGGGCGAGGATCCGCGGCCGATCGTGGACGAGCTGCGCAAGCGCAACGGGGGCATCGACCTGGACGTGGGGGACCGCGTCAGCGTCGACATCAGCTGAGCGACTCGAGAACGCGGGAGAGCCACCTTTCCTTTGGCTTGCACCCGCGGGGGAGGAACTAGTTTCGGTCCGTGCGGTGTCCCGGGTGTGGAAGTCTCGATGACAAGGTGGTCGACTCCCGTCAGGCCGAGGACGGCCAGTCGATCCGCCGACGTCGCCAGTGCGAGGTGTGCAACGCCCGATTCACCACCTTCGAGCGGGTCGAGGCCATCGCGCTGGCCGTCGTCAAGCGGTCGGGGCTGAGCGAGCCGTTCGATCCGGCCAAGATCACCTCCGGGGTGCGGTCCGCGGCCAAGGCCCGTCCGGTCAGCGAAGGCGACATCGAGGCGCTGGCCGCGGCGGTCGAGGAAGAGGTGCGGCTGGAGGCCGGTTCCGAGGTCAGCTCGGAACGGGTGGGGCGAGCGGTCCTGGAACGCCTCTACGAGCTGGACGCCGTCGCCGCGGTCCGCTTCGCCTCGGTCTACAAGGGCTTCGACGACCCGGCCGACTTCGAGTACGAGCTCACGCTGCTAACCAAGCGCACGGCCCCCAAGCGGGCGAGCCAGTAGCGCCGTTGCTAGCTGACCGCCCGTCGGGCCTCGCGGCGCCGAACGCCAACACGAACGGCGGAACCCCCCAGCCGGTCCCGCCGCACGGACGGCGGGGTCGGTACAGATCCCGGCTGAAGCCTCGGCGGCCAAGTCCGGGTCTGTAGCGATTTGGGGGTTGACGGGGCCCGCACCGAGGCACCCGACGGAGGCGGTTCGCCGGATACCCACGGTGCGGGACACCCGACTAATGAGACAGGGAAGGCCGCGGATAATGACGCTGGCGTGACGTGATTCTCGTCACCCTGTGCGTTCTCGCCGCCGGACAACGTGACGGCGGGTCGGTCAGGCCCGGAGATAGCGCAGGAAGAGGAAGCTGTCGTCCTCGACGACGCGGTCGAGGCGGAGCCGGAGGGGACTGGGCGGATTGCCTCCGGCGACGATCCGCAACGCGGGACCACCGAGGAACTGGGGGCTGATGCAGAGGCACAGCTCGTCGATGAGGTCGTACTCAACCAGCTGGGCGTTGAGGGTCGGCCCGCCTTCGACCAGCACGATGTTGGCGCCGTAGTGGTCCCGGAGCAGGCCGAACCCGGTGGGCCAGTCGATGCTGCGCTCGCCCACCTCGTGGATCTCGGCCACCGCGGCAAGGTCCTCCCGGGCCGCTGGGTTGGCCACGGGTGACGCCGCGGTCAGGACGATGGGCCGCTGGTCGGCCGGGGCATCGGTGAAGAACCGAGCCGTCGGATCGAGACGCAGGCTGCCGCTGGCGACCGCCATCCGCGGTCGGGGCGGCTGACCCCGCGCCACTCGAGCCTCGACGAGCTCGGCCGGGAGCTTGGCCGCGCCGTAGTTCTCGGCGCGCACGGTGCCGGCTCCGGCCAGCACCACATCGGCGATGGATCGCAACACCCGGAACAGGGCCCGGTCGGCTGGTCCGCTGAGCGATGCTGTGCGGGTGTCCGGACCAGCAGCCGCGCCGTCCACCGATGCGACCATGTTGACCATGATCCAGGGGCGCCCCGGCGGGGCCTCCGAACGGTCCTCCCGGACGATGCAACGGGCCAGTTCGACGAGGTCGAGGGGCCCTGTGTCGCCCGAACTCTCCACATCATGCCCACAGGCGGTGCCCGCGCCCTTTCCGAGAGTGGTGTCCCCTTCTCCGGTGGGGTCAATCTCACGTTCCGTACGCAGGAACCACCGCACGGCCGCAAAGTTAGTAGAGTTCGACCACCTTCCGTGCTGGGAGATTGCAGGTTGACCACCCGGGGCTGTGGACGAACTGGGGAGTAATCCACCTCCAATTCACAGGATGTTCCCCTAGCGGTCCACAAGCAGTGGCCCTTAGGTTGGCAACCGTGCACTGTGCCCCGGCGTGGATGAGCGGAATGGTGGCTGTCGCTTCCGTGTCTTAGGTGGGCTGCTGAGCGACTCCTTGGAGCGAGGACGTACACCGCTGCCGGTCGGCGGGGGGCTGCGGCCTTGAGCCAACCTGCGAGTCCGCGCCGGGCCGGTCGCATGTCAGTGCGGGGGAGATGGCCCGCGACCACGCAGCGTGGCGTCCATCGCGGGCTGTCTCCCCAGCTAGAGGGGGAATCCGGTGCCCGCGTTGACATGGATGTAGTTACGGTGATGTAATTCAGGTCCTACATCTTGTGGCGATCGCGGGGTTCGGGCGGACGTGTGGCACAAGAGGTTGTGGTCACAAGCGGCGCCCGGCATCGTCACCGGAGAGGCAACTGGAGGAATTCATGGCACTCGCTCCCGAGCACACTGGCATCGGCCTCCGTCGCCATTTCACTACTGTGGGCGTCCATCCCTACGACGAGGTGGAGTGGGGCAGACGGGACGCCCGCATCACCAACTTCCGTGATGGCTCGGTGGCGTTCGAGCAGATCGACGTCGAGTTCCCGGTGTCGTGGTCGCAGAACTCATCGAACATCGTGGCCCAGAAGTACTTCCGGGGGACCTTGGGCACCCCGGAGCGGGAGTGGTCGCTGCGCCAGGTCATCGACCGGGTCGCCGACACCGTGACCCGTTGGGGGGTCGAGGGCGGCTACTTCACCGACCAGCACGAGGCCGAGACCTTCAACGCCGAGCTCAAGCACGTGCTCGTCACCCAGAAGGCCGCCTTCAACAGCCCGGTGTGGTTCAACATCGGGGTGAAAGGCGTACCCCAGCAGGCCAGCGCCTGCTTCATCCTGTCGGTCGACGACGAGATGGACTCGATCCTCAACTGGTACCGGGAGGAGGGGGTCATCTTCAAGGGTGGCTCCGGTGCCGGGGTCAACCTGTCCCGGATCCGGTCATCGGTCGAGCTGCTCAAGGGTGGCGGAACCGCATCGGGCCCGGTCAGCTTCATGCGGGGCGCCGATGCCTCGGCCGGCACCATCAAGTCCGGGGGCAAGACCCGCCGGGCGGCCAAGATGGTCATCCTCGACATCGACCATCCCGACATCGAGGAGTTCATCTGGTGCAAGGCGCTCGAGGAGCGCAAGGCCCGGGTGCTGCGCGACGCCGGCTTCGACATGGACCTCGACGGCCGCGACTCGCACTCGATCCAGTACCAGAACGCCAACAACTCGGTGCGGGTGACCGACGAGTTCATGGAGGCGGTGGTCAACGACGACGACTGGCAGCTCCGTGAGGTGATGACCGGCAACGTCGTCAAGACCATCCGGGCCCGCGACCTGTTCCGGCAGCTCGCCGAGGCCGCGTGGGACTGCGCCGATCCCGGCATGCAGTTCGACACCACCATCAACCGCTGGCACACCGCGTCCAACACCGGCCGGATCAACGCCAGCAACCCCTGCTCGGAGTACATGCACCTCGACAACTCGGCGTGCAACCTGGCCAGCCTCAACCTGCTCAAGTTCCTCAACGACGACGAGTCGTTCGACATCGAGGGGTTCCGGCACGCCATCGACGTGGTGTTCACCGGCCAGGAGATCCTGGTGGGACGGGCCGACTATCCCACCGAGCCCATCGCCGACACCTCCCGGCGGTTCCGGCAGCTCGGTCTGGGCTACGCCAACCTCGGGGCGCTGCTGATGGCGCTGGGCCTGCCCTACGACAGCGACGCCGGCCGGGCCTACGCCGCGGCCATCACCTCGCTGATGACCGGCCACGCCTACGAGGTGTCGGCCCGCATCGCCAGTCGCATGGGGCCCTTCGCCGGCTTCTCCGAGAACCGTGAGCCGATGCAGCGGGTCCTGGCCCAACACCAGGAGGCCGCGGCCGAGATCGACGAGGAGCTGGTCTCACCCGAGCTGCTCTCGGCGGCCCAGCAGAGCTGGGACAATGCCTGTGAGCTGGCCCAACGCCACGGCGTGCGCAACAGCCAGGCCTCGGTCCTGGCCCCGACGGGCACCATCGGACTGATGATGGACTGCGACACCACCGGCATCGAGCCCGATCTCGGGCTGGTCAAGCTCAAGAAGCTGGTCGGCGGGGGCAACATGTCCATCGTCAACCAGACCGTGCCCCGGGCCCTGGATCAGCTCGGCTACGACCGCACGGAGATCGACGACATCATCGCTTACATCGACGAGCACAAGTCGATCCTGGGTGCACCTCATCTGCTGGCCGAGCACCTGCCGGTGTTCGCCTGCTCCATGGGCGACAACACCATCCACTACCTCGGTCACGTGAAGATGATGGCGGCGGTGCAGCCGTTCATCTCGGGTGCGATCAGCAAGACGGTCAACATGCCCGAGGACGTCTCGGTCGAGGACGTCGAGCAGCTGCACATCGACGCCTGGCGCATGGGCGTAAAGGCCATCGCCATCTACCGGGACAACTGCAAGGTCGGTCAGCCGCTGTCGACGGCCAAGAGGGAACCGGCCAAGGTGGACAACAGCGAGCTGTTCCCCGGCGCCGGGGTGACCGCGGCTTCACCGGCCGAGATGGCGACCCACGTGGTGGAGAAGATCATCAAGGTGCCGGTGCGCGAGAAGCTGCCGCGCAACCGGAGCTCCAGCACGTTCGAGTTCCGGGTGGCTGACTGCAAGGGCTTCGTCACCGTCGGCGAGTACGACGACGGGCGTCCGGGGGAGATCTTCCTCCGGGTCTCCAAGCAGGGTTCGACCCTGGCCGGGATCATGGACGCCTTCTCGATCGCGGTCAGCTACGGCCTCCAGTACGGCGTGCCGTTGCGGAACTTCGTCGAGGCCTTCGCCAACACCCGCTTCGAGCCTGCCGGGATCACCGACGACGCCGAGCTGCGCATCGCCACGTCGATCCTCGACTACATCTTCCGGCGCCTGGCCGTGAACTACCTGCGCTTCGAGGAGCGGGCCGAGCTGGGCATCCTCACCACCGGTGAGCGCACCCAGCCGACCCTGCCCGGGGTCGAGGAGACGGTCATCGAGACCCGCCAGGGTCACGATGTGCCGGCCGATCCTCCGTCGATCGACTCGTCGTCACCGTTGCTCACCAGCAACGATGCTCCCCGGGAGCCGTCGTTGCTGGAGCGGGCAGGCGTGACCGACGCCGGGGCTCGTCCCGCGGGCGACAGCCCGGTCGTGCGCAAGCCGACGGTCAGCAACGTCGATGCCCCGTACTGCATGCAGTGCGGGGTCCAGATGCAGCGAGCCGGCTCGTGCCACGCCTGCCCATCGTGCGGCAGCACCAGCGGTTGTAGCTGACGCTCAGCCGTTTCAATCTCCTCAGTAGCAGCTAGCTCGCGCGGACCGTGGGAGGGCGACTCCGCTCCGCGCGAGCGATCTGCTAAACCGTAAGGTGGCGAGCGACGCCGAGTGGCTAGGACAGGACCGCCAGTCGCAACCCCGACCCAAACCAGAGTTGCGGCGGTCCCCATGCTTTTGACGATCACAACCACCCATCGGCCCGCGACCGATCTCGGCGAGCTGCTCTTCGCGGATCCGCACGACGTGCGGACACGGCGCTTCCCGTTCGGCGAAGCCCTGGTGTTCTTCCCGCAGTACGACGATGCCCGCTGCACCGCCGCGGTGCTGCTCCAATCCAGCCTCAGTGGGCCGGAGTCGAGCCCGTCCTGTCTGGCCGTGGTCTTGGCGACGATGTTCGAGCAGTCGCTGCACGCCCAGACCGCCGGTCATCCGGCCGCAGCGGAGTGGTTGCCGTTCGAGGTGCAGGTGCCGACGCCACCGTGCGTCGACGGCGAGATCCGGACCCGGGTGCTGTTCGAACCGCTGGGCTACACCGTCGGCAGCGGGACTGACGGTTCGCTGTGGCTGTCGGCCACCCTTCCGCTCGCGAGCTTGCTCACCCATCTGTGCGTGCTCCTGCCGGTGCTGGACGACCGGCCCCTGCCCGACGCGGTCGAGACCGTCGATCGGCTGCTGGCCAACAGCGAGCCGTGGTTGGCCTCCCATCCCGAGTGCACCCGCATCGCGCGGCGCTTCCTCGGCTCCCGATCCGGGAGCAGCGACGGGCCGACCCACGGCGGGCTGTCGGGTGGACGACTCTGCATGCGTCGGGCATCGGCCTGAAATAGCGCGAAAACGCTGGGGCAGAACGCACCTAATGTGGCGTTTTGCCCACGTTTTGCGGGAGTTTTCGTACCGACTCGCTTCTATGCCTCGGTATGGGGTAGGGGTTGGGGACCACCAGCTGAGGAGTTGTCCGTGTCGCTGCTCGAGGTCAACGACGACCAGATCAATGTGATCGACCGGGGGGCCGGCGAGGCCTTGGTCTTCCTTCACGCCTTCCCGCTGCAAGCGGCGATGTGGGACTACCAGATCGACGCCTTCGAACCGAGCCATCGCTGCCTCGCCTTCGACATGCCGGGATTCGGCGAGTCGCCGCCGTCGGCCGAGCCCGAGCGGTCGTCGATGCAGCGCTGGGCCGGGCTCGTGGCCGGCGCGCTCGATCAGCTCGAGGTGGAGAGCGCCACGTTCGTCGGCTGCTCGATGGGCGCCTATCTCGCCATGGCGATGCTGCGGCACCATCGATCTCGGGTGGCCCGGCTTGTCCTGGCCGACACCCGGGCTCGCTCCGACGAACCGGCCGTGGCTGTCCGCCGAACCGAGCTCCAGCAGCAGGTCCTGTCGGGATGTGAGATCCGGTCATTGGCCAAGGGCACGGTCGAAGGGTTGCTGTCGGGCGGCTCGATGGCTCGCCCTGAGCTGGTCACCTACGTGCACGCGCTGGCCGAAGGAGCGACACCCGAGGGCTGGATCGGAGCGCTGGAGGCCATGAAGAACCGCCCCGATTCCATGCTGGTGCTGCGTCAGGCCGAGCTTCCGTCGTTGGTGCTCGTGGGGGAGTTGGACCGGGTCACGCCGATCGCGGAGGCCCGCAGCGTGCGGCTGCTGCTGAAGGGTGAGCTGGTGGTGATCCCCAACGTCGGCCACCTTCCCAACATCGAGGACCCCATCGCCTTCAACGAGGCGCTCGCCGGATTCCTGGCTCAGCCACCCGAGGTCGAGGTCGAGGCGGCCAGCTAGCCGCTACGGGTTCTGGTAGATCCGCTCTGGGGTGATGACGACCGCGGTCCGGCGTTCTGCCGCGACCAGCCGGTCGTACTCGATCCAGTCGTCCTCGCCCATCCCTGAGGCGAGCGCGATGGTGCGGAACAGCAGGCGCATGTCGGTGGTGTCGATCCCGGCCATCGGATCGTCGGGCCCACACAGCTCGGCCGTGCCCTCCAGCGCCACCCAGGCCCAGCCGGCCCGCCACAGCAGAGCGGCCCGGGGACACGCCCGCAAGTGGTCGATCTTGTGGGTTCCGCCCCGAGCCACCAGCCCGGCAACCGGGCGACCGTGGACCGGATGCTCCACGATCCCGGCGTTGACGACAGTGAGTTGCACCGAGCCATCGGACCGGATGGTGGACAGGGTGGCGAGCCCGCAGTCGAGGCCGATCAGGCGGCGTGCATCGTCGATCGATGCCACGAGTGCGAGCGTATGCGGCGTGCCCCGAAAGGGCACGCCGTGAAGTGTCAGCTGCCGGCCAGCCGCTCCACGATCGGCGCCGCGGCGGCCATGGCATCGGCGCCCTGCACCACGAAGTAGGACGCGTCCCACCGATCGCGGTTGGCTTCGAGCTGCTCGCAGATCTCGTCGGTAGTGCCGATCCAGGCGTGGGGATAGTCGCCCACGTCGTCGGCCTCCAGGGCGAACATGGGCGCCATCTGCTCGATCACGCTCTTGCGGTCGTCGGTGATCACGCAGGCGAAGATCAGGAAGTTGATCTCGAGGTCGTCGTAGCGGTCGCCCGCGGCACCCCGCACCCAGCCCAGCTTGCGGTCGGTGACCTCCGCGGCGCCGTCCCGGCTGGCAGCGCGGTTGACCCGACCGGCCCGGATCGCCGGGTTGACCCCGATGATGTCGGCCTCCTGCGCGGCCAGGGCCAGCACCCGCGGGGCGCCGCCACCCACCAGCAGTGGGGGATGGGGTCGCTGCACCGGCTTGGGTCGGCCGTCGAGCTCGCTGATCTTGTAGTGCGCGCCCTCGTAGTTGAACGGGCCCTCGGCGAACAGGCCCTTGAGCACCGCGATGCCCTCGGCCAGGCGATCGACTCGCACCGCCGCAGGATCCATGGGGATGCCGGCATGGTCGTAGTCGCTGGCCATCCAGCCGGCGCCGATCCCCAGCTCCAAGCGGCCATCGCTGAGCAGATCGACGGTGGCGGCTTCCTTGGCCGTGACCACCGGATGCTTGTAGTCGTTGTCGAGGACCAGCGATCCGACCCGGAGACGGTCGGTGGCCGCCGCGGCCGCCATCAGCGCCGGGATCGGGGCCAGGTTGTCCTCGAAGTGGTCGGGAGCGAACAGCGTCGAAAAGCCGAGGTCCTCGGCCTTGCGTGCCAGCTCGGCCCACTCGGCACCGCTGCGGGCGTTGGCGAGCTGAATACCGAATCGGAATGGTCGCGGATGGCCCATGGGGCCCCACCCTATGGTTCACCGCCACGTTCTGCGTCGGGCCTCTGCGACCTAGGACACACCACAAGCTGGGGCCGCGCCGGCGCTGGGGCGTCCCGGAGGGCTATCGTCACCTGCCGGGAACGACACGGATCTGGCAGCGTGTCGTCCTCCGTCCGTCCTGATGTTGCGCAGACTCTCACGCTTCGCTGCGGTGATCGGGGCCTCCGGTGCGGTCATGGCCGTGGCGGTGGCTGCCTTTGGTGTCCCGATGGGGATGCTGGCCCATGTCGGATCGGGCCGGCCGGCGCCGATCGATTTCGCCGAGCTGGAGCAGCGCTCGTATGTCTACGCCTCCGACGGCGCGCTGCTGGCCACGTTGCACGGGGAGTTCAACCGCCAACCCATCGAGCTGGCCAATGTCCCGCCCCACGTGGTGAACGCCATCCTGGCGGTGGAGGACAAGGGGTTCTGGACCCACACCGGAGTGGACGGCCGAGCCCTGATGCGGGCTTTCAGCGTCAACGTCGGTGAGGGCGACGTGGCCCAGGGTGCGTCGACCATCACCCAGCAGCTGGTCAAGCTGTCGGTGCTCAGCTCCGAGAAGACCCTCGATCGCAAGGTCCAGGAGATCGTGCTGGCCCGCCGGCTCGAGCGGGAGATGTCCAAGGAGGAGATCCTCACCCGCTACCTGAACACGGTGTACTTCGGGAACCATGCCTACGGGATCGAGGCGGCGGCGGAGACCTACTTTGGCGTCCCCACCGAACAGCTCGACAAGGCCCAGGCCGCGCTGCTCGCCGGGCTAATCCGCAACCCGTCGTCGTACAACCCGGTGCGCTTCCCCGACCGGGCCACCGAGCGGCGCAAGGTGGCACTGGAGCGTATGGAGGAGGAAGGCGTGGTCACCGCAGACGAGGTGACCTACATCAACGCTGTGCCCGTCCCGACCGAGGTCCACGAGTTCCTGCCCCAGCCCGACGACTACTTCGTCGAGGAGGTCAAGCAGCAGCTCCTCGACGACCCCCGGCTCGGTGCTACTCGAGAGGAGCGGGAGAAGGCCGTCTTCACCGGAGGCCTGAAGGTGTACACCACCTTCGATCCCCGGGCCCAGGAGCTGGCCCTTCAGGCCCGGGACAACCGCTTCGGCGAAGGTGGCCTGTTCGACACCGGGGTGCCCGCGATCGACCCGAACACCGGCGAGCAGATCGTCGACCCCAACACCGGCGAAGTCACGACCGTGAAGTCCACCGCTTCGATCGTGTCGGTGGATCCGGCTTCGGGTGGGATCCGGGCCATGGTCGGCGGCCCGGGCTTCGACACCTACCAGTACAACCTGGCGACGCAGACCCCGCCGCGCCAGATCGGCTCTTCGTTCAAGACCTTCGTGCTCGCCACGTTGATGGAGGAGGGGTACTCGCCCTATGACACGGTCAACGGCACGGCTCCCTGCACCTTCGTCAAGCCCGTGCGGGACTCCCAAGGTCCCACCTACACGGTCTCCTCACACGGCGGGGGCTACGCCACGCTCCTGCAGCAGACCATCGATTCAGTCAACTGTGCTTACCTGCGGTTGGGGAACATTGCCGGCCTGCAGAACGTGATCGACCTCATGGGCAGGCTCGGGATCAGGAATCCTCGGTACAGCCCGAACATCATCTCGCTTCCGCTCGGAGTCGAGGGAGCCACCGTGGTCGAGATGGCGGGGGCGTATGCAGCGTTCGTCAACGATGGGGTGTTCAATCCGCCGTACTACATCGACCGGGTCGAGGACGCCCATGGTCGGGTCATCTGGGAGCACGAGGCGGCTCCGACCCAGGCCCTCTCGGCCCAGGCGGCGCGGCTGGTCACCAAGGTCCTGGCCGAGAACGTCAACAGCGGAACCGCCACCGCGGCCCAGCTGCCTGACAACCGGTCTGCGGCGGGCAAGACCGGCACCACCGACCAGAGCGCCGATGGCTGGTTCGTCGGGTCCACCCCGCAGCTGACGACCGCGGTGTGGGTCGGGGGGCTCGGAGCTGAGGTGCCCCTCACCTTCGAGGGCCGACCTTTGTACGGCGGTGGTCCTCCTGCGCAGATCTGGGGCCAGTACATGGCTGCCTGGCACGAGGGAATGGAGGTCCTTCCCTTCGCTGAGGCCGAGGATCCGTTGCCGGCGTCGAGGCTGCTGAAGGCCTCGGCAAACTTCGATCCCGAGGGGCAGGGCGACCCGGCGCCGCCGCCCGAGGAACCGCCCGGTGGCGGTGGCGGTGGCGGTGGGGGGCCGGGAGGTCCGGGGGGAACCGTCCCTTTCCCCACGTTCCCGACGCCGATCCAGCAGCCGACAACGACCACGACACGAACCCAACCGACCATCAGCGTGCCCACCATCCCTGACACCCGCGGCAACGGCGGCGGCGGTCCATAGGTGGCGCGGGATTCAGACTCCATTCCCTTCGCGGGTAGCCTCGGGCGCTGATGTCCCGCTGGGAGCCACTTCTCGCCGTACAAGAGCTAGACACCCACCTCGACCAACTGGCCCACCGGCTGCGGATGCTTCCGGCCCGAGCCACGCTGGCGACCTTGGAGGACAAGATCGCCGGTCTCGACCGCCAGCTCGTCGACGTCGATGGCCGTCACAACCTGCTAGATCGCGAACAGCGCCGGCTCGAGGATGAGATCGCCTCGCTGCGAGCCCGCGCTGGGCAGGCCGACAAGCAGCTCTACTCCGGTGCCACCAACAATCCCCGGGAGCTGCAGGCCCTGCAGGACGACATCGCCTCGATCCAGCGCCGCATCTCCAGCCTCGAGGACGAGGAGCTGGACGTGATGGAGGCGCTGGAGCCGGTCGACGCCGAACGCGTGGGCCTGGTGGGCCAGCGCGACGTGCTCGATGATCAGGCCAAGACCCTGCGAGCCGAGGTGGCCGAGGCCGAAGCCGAGATCGAGGCCGAGGTGGCCACCGTCCGCAGCAACCGCGACGCCATCGCCTCCGATGTCGACGACGGGTTGTGGTCCGAGTACGACTCGCTCCGGTCCCGGCTCGGGGGGATCGCCATCGCCCGTTTGGTCGGATCGACCTGCCAGGGCTGCCATCTGCAGCTCAGCGCCGTCGAGGTCGACCGCATCCGACGCCTGTCGCCCGACGATCTCGTGCACTGCGAGGAATGCGGCCGCCTCCTGGTCCGCTCCTGACGTGCCCCCGGGAGCCTGACGGTGTTCCTGTGGTTCGCTGGGACCTCGTTCCTGGCCGTGTGGCTGATCTTCCGTAGCCCTGCCGTGGATTACCGCCTGGTCGTGATCGGCGCCCTCCTACCGCTGCTGGAGCTGGTCTTCGGGCATCCCAAGGTGCTGCACAGCGTGGTCGGAGCCGCGGCGCTGTTCGTGCTGTGCGTGGTGGCGTCGCCCCGGCGCCGGCTGGCCCAGCGCCGTCTCGTCGCCATCCCCATCGGCGTGTTCCTCCACCAGGTGTTCGACGGCGCGTGGATGTCCACCAAGGCGTTCTGGTGGCCGTTGTCCGGGTTGGGCTGGAGCGACGCCGACCTGCCGGAGCTCTCCCGCGTCCTCGGGCTCAACCTGGTGCTGGAGCTGGCCGGCGGGGTGGCGCTGTGGTGGTGCTGGCAGCGGTTCCGACTGGGTGAGCCCGAGCGGCGCGCCACCTTCCTCCGGACCGGCCAGCTCGGCCGGGACCTGGTCAGTGCACCCCCGCATGAGTGAGGCGCACGTGCCTCCGCCTGGTTTCTGCCGCCAGCCTGCGGAAGACGCCGCTCGCTGCACCGCGACGACACCTCCCGCCCGACCCCACCCTGCCGCCCTGTGCGGAGTCGGCTTCGCCGACGCTGTCTCGTTGGGCGGACCGCTGGGGGGTTCCTGCGTCGCCGCGGCACACCGAGCGACGCCCCTGACTCGCCGATCCACGCACGTCACTCATGCGGGGGTGCACAAGTTGTGATCGTGCTGGTGCGGCACGGGCGGACGGCCGCCAATGCCTCCGGGCTGCTGCTGGGCCGGGCCGATCCGGAGCTGGATGCCGAGGGGCAACTGCAGGCCGCACGTCTGGCCGAGGTGCTGTCGGCCGAGCGGGTGGCGCGGGTGGTGTCGAGTCCGCTGGTGCGCTGCCGGCAGACCGCGGCCGCGGTGGCCGGGGCGCTCGGGGTGCCGGTCGAGGTGGACGACCGCTGGATCGAGCTGGACTACGGCGAGCTGGACGGAACCGCGACCTCCGACATCCCGGCGGAGACCTGGGCCAAATGGATGGCCGATGTGGCCTGGGCGCCACCCGGGGGAGAGTCGCTCGCCCAGCTCGGGGAACGGGTGCGGATGGCGTGCGACGAGTTGGCCCGCGAGTCCGAGGACGTCGTGGTGGTGAGCCACGTCTCGCCGATCAAGGCCGCGGTGGCTTGGGCCCTCGGGGTGGGCGACGAGGTGGCATGGCGCCTGTTCCTCGCTCCGGCTTCGATAACCCGGGTCGCGGCCATTGGGTCGCGCCGTTCCCTCCACGCCTTCAACCAGACCGCGCACCTGGCCTGAGTCTGGGCTCGTCGGCTAGGACGGCAGAGCGGCGAGGATTTGGGCGGCGACCGGGGCGGCATCTCGTCCCCCTACGCCGCCACCTTCGATGACGATGGCCATGGCCAGGTCGCCGCGGAAGGCGATGAACCAGGCGTGGGTGGGCAAGGGGTTGCCTTCGCCGAACTCGGCTGTGCCGGTCTTGCCGTGGACCTCGGGCCCGGGGACGTTGGCCGCGGTGCCGCTGCCCTCGGTCACCACCCGGCGCATCAGGTCGGAGAGGGTGTCGCGCGTCGCTTGGGGGAGTGAGGTCGGCGCCGGACGGTCCTCGGCCGGAAGGTCGGGCAGCAGCGTGGGCGACTCCCAGGTTCCGTCCATCACCGCCCCGGCCACGGTGGCCATGTGGAGCGGGCTGGCCAGCACGCGGCCCTGGCCGATCACCGAGGCCGCCTTGTCGGTGGCGTCGCCGGGCTCCGGATAGCTCCCGCCTACCGTGGTGAGACCCACCGAGTAGTCGGTGTTGAACCCGAGCCGCTGGGCCGCCGAGAGCAGGTCAGCGGCCGGTGTGTCCATGGTGGCGTTGATGAAGGCGGTGTTGCACGATTCGGCGAAGGCCAGGCCGAAGGGGACTTGGCCCAAGCTGTGGCTCTCGAAGTTCTTGAACACCCGCCCGCCGGCATTGACGGTCTCCGGACAGTCGACCGGCGTGTCCGGGGTGGTGCCGGCGTCGAGCAGAGCGCTGGTGGTGACCACCTTGAACGTGGATCCGGGCGGGTAGCTGCCGCCGATGGCCCGGTTGAACCCGTCGTCGAGCGGCCGGGAGGCCACACCCCGGATGTTGCCCTGGCCGTCGACCACGACCACGGCGGCGGGCTTGTCGACACCGTCCAAGCCGGCCTCGACCGCGGCCTGGACCGTGGGGTCGAGGGTGGTGGCTACCGGCACCGGCGCCGTTCCTTCGACCCGTCCGATGGCCTCGACCACGTTGCCCTGGGCATCGACGAGGTTGATGTCGCCCGAGGGAGTGCCGGCCAGCTGTTGCTGGAATTTGGCCTCCAAGCCGGTGAGCCCGACGACGTCACCGACCGCGTAGGGGGGTCCGAGCTCGGTCAGCACCTCGGCGGTGATCTCACCGGTGCGTCCCAACACGTGCCGGGCGAAGCCCTCGGTCGGTCCCATGCGCTGGGTGGTGTCGCGGAACACCAGCCCAGGGACCGGGTAGATGACCGAGCGCACCTGCTCATAGCGGGGTTCGGCGACGGTGACGATCGGAACGAAGTGGTCGGGCTCGACCCCGGGGGCATCGACCTTGGCGTCCACCGAGGCCGGATCCACGCCGAGCTGGGTGCTCAAAGCGTCCTTGACCTGCTGACGGTCCTGCATACGTCGGGGTTCGATGCCGACGATGACCGCGGGACCGTCGGTGACCAGGGGCTGGCCGTTGAGATCGGTGATCGGTGCCCGGGGGGCGAAGGCCCGGGTTCGAGCCAGGGTGGTCGTCTCGGTGAGCTTGGGGTGGACCGTGGTGGGGGACCACTGCACCTTCCACGGCTGGTCGCTGTCGCTGGTGCGATCCAGCTGCATGCTGCCCTGGTAGGACCAGTCGCCCAGACCGTTCAACGTGAGGGTGGCGTCGAACTTGGCGATGGCCACGTCATCATTGGTGTTGACTTCGCCCAACTCGTAGTTGGCCGTAGTGACCTGGAGGGCGTCGATCACGGCCTGGTGGGTGTCGGCGAAGTGGATCGGTGGCGCATCGACCAGCTTCTCCATGGCCGCGGTGTCGCCGTCGCTCCAGTCGGCGAGGTAGTCCTTGGCCGTGCTCTCTGGTCCCGAACTGTCGTCCCCGCCCTGACGCAAGGCGAACACGATGCCGGCGATGCCCAGCACCAGCACCAACACCGTCGATCCCGCCTTCGTCCCGGTCCCAGCCACGGCCGGCCAGACTAGTTCCGCTCCACCTCGTCGCCCTCACCGCCACCGTCCGCTGGCCCGATCGTCGTGTCGATGGGCCTGGCCGGGAGGCGGCTTGCGAAACACCGCTAGCAGAGTCAGCCCGATGATCAACACGACCACTGGCCAAGCGACCGCGCTGCTGCATCCATCGGATCGACAGACGCAACCAGCGCGGCCGGCTTCAACACGACCGCTTCTCGATCTGGTAGCCGACCACGGAGAAGTTGGCCCAGGTCCGTTCTCCGATGTCGCCGCGGTGGTCGTCTTGGGACGTGTTGGGGACGTCTTCGGCGTCCTCGATGCCCCCGAGGCCGGGCGGGCGACACCAGTTCCGCTGGGCGGAAGCGCAGTCTGTTGGCTGCTCAGCGAGGCTTTGCGGGATGCACCTCAGACTGCGAGCCAGTTGCCGGCTCATACGAGGAGGTATGAACCGAGGTTCTCAGGCGCCGTGCCAGGCTTGGTTGGCTTCGGCGAATTGGCGGCGGGCTTCGTCTAAGTCGTAGGGGCGCTCTTCGAGGGGGCCGGGTCCCCATTGGCTTCGGGGTTGGTTGACGAAGTCGCCTCCGTAGACATGGATGGCCCCGGTGAGCTTGGTCTCGGGGTTGGCCACGGCGTGGATGGTGTCGTCGCCCAGGACGATCACGTCGCTCTGGGTCAGCGTCTTGCCTCCGGACTCGGTCAGGGTGCGGCTCTGGGGTTCGGGGCGTCGGTAGAAGGTGTTGTCCTCGCGACCGGCGTAGATGCCGATCGCCGCCCACATGCGGTGGTCGTGGGGGTAGAGACGCATACCGGGGGCCCAAACGACGTGGATGATGGTGAGGTCGGGGGACAGATGGAGGATGTTCAAGCCTCCTTCCGTTGGCCGAAGGACCTCGGCCATCTCGTCCGGCCGATCGAGGACCCGGGCCAGCACCTCCTTGATCGCTCGCCGCGGCTCGGTCTCGGCCCGAGCGTCCTGGCAGTCGCTGAGGAACTGGTCGACATCG
This sequence comes from Acidimicrobiales bacterium, assembly GCA_036505485.1. GTDB lineage: Bacteria > Actinomycetota > Acidimicrobiia > Acidimicrobiales > VFJN01 > DASXTK01. The sequence goes on along the minus strand of DASXTK010000342.1, from coordinate 6,609 downwards.
AACATGGTCTCAGCGTGGCAGATCCGGCGCTTCACGGCCGGCCAGCCAGCGCAAGCCCGCGACGATCACGAGGAACACGACGAGGATGCCGATGCAGGTCACGATGATCGACCCGGTGGTCTCGGTGTCCGGGTCGAGGAACGGATAGGGGTACCAGCCGGCGATCGGTCCCCGGATCATCGTGTAGGGGAGCCAGACGGCCGGCACCGCCAGCCAGGCCGCGGTCGCCGGAAGGGTCAGGCGGGTTCGGGGAGGGTCGAGGATCCAGTCCGCCAGTCCCAGGATCGGCGCCAACGTGTGCACGATGAGATCGACCCAGCGCAGGTTGACGTCGACATCTGCGGCCGCTGGCGCGAGCAGCACGGCGTAGACCAGCCCGGTGGCGGTGATGCAGAGGGTCTCGGTCCCCCGAAGAACGGTGAAGCGTGGGTCGCTCACCAACGTCGGTCTGGCGGCGAGCGCGAGCAGCACGATCACGACGAGGATGTTGCTGATGACGGTGAAGTAGCTGAAGAAGTTGGCCGACGAGAACGTCGCCCGGTCCGATCCGTGGATGTACTGCGCAGTGAGCGCCACCACGATCGTCACGGCAAGCACGAGCCGAGCGACAGACCGCAGCACCGAGAACATGGCGGATGCAACTCCACTTCCACCACCCACCACCGGACACAACGAGCAGCGATCGTACCGGCGGCGCAGTGTGAGTCGGGGTTCAAGTGGGACGAGTCGACTCAGGTGGGCGTGTCACGGTGTCCGCGTGGATCTCGGTCATGTGCCGATGTAGGCGGCGAGGTGTTTGCTGTTGAGGGTGGGGTGGGCGGTGATGAGGTCGGTGGTCGGTTCGTCGAGGACATAGACGCCGTCCTTGTCGGACATCTGGATGGCGAGCTTGAGTCGTTGCCGCTCGCCGCCCGACAGCGTGGCGAGGGGCTGGCCGAGGCTGAGGTGGCCGAGCCCGACGTCAGCGAGTCGGGTGAGGATCTTGTGCGCCGCCGGCGCCCTCGGAGTTGGCGCTGAACAGCGCCGGCTTCACGCCGTTGGCTTTCGCGAACGTCTTGCGCGTCGCGTGGCTCGATCTGCCTGATCGGCGACGGAAGATCTTCAAACACTGGGCGACCGGCCGGCGGCCTGGGCCGCCGCGGTCGTTCACGGTTCCTGGGACAGCCCGAAGACGTTGCCGTCGGGGTCGGTCAGCGTGACGACCAGCTTGCCGCCGCCGACGTCTCGGACCTCGCCCTGCTGCGAGGCGCCGGTCTCGCAGAGCCGGCCGAGGAGGTCCTTGAGGTCGTCGACGTGGTAGTAGGTGACAGGGCCGGCCACTCCTTGGCGATGGCCATTGGGGTCGAGGCCGAACTCCTGGTCTCCCAGCCGGAAGCCGACGTAGTAGGACTCGTCGACGTAGGGCTCGGTTCCGAGCAGGGCCTGGTAGAGCGCCTTGGCCTGGCCGAGGTCGTCGACCGGATAGATGACGGTGTGGATGCCTGAGTTCATGGTGCTTCCTCTCCTTCCGGTCCCTGGTGGACCGCCCCGAAAGCGTCACCCGACCACAGCTGTCTGAGCATCGGGGCCGACCACGGAACCCACCACGGGTTCGACCACGGAGCCAGGCTCGCCCCTGTGAAGTGCGGTGCACGAGAATGGACCCGTGGCGACACAGGCATCCGCCGCAGCGGGGATCTCTCCTCGGGAAGCCGAGGTGCTGGCTCTGGTCGGCGAGCATCGCAGCAATGCCGAGATCGGTGCACGGCTCTTCATCTCCGTGCGCACCGTGGAGACCCACGTGTCCTCGCTGCTGCGCAAGCTCGGCGTGCCGGATCGCAGGGCACTTGCCTCGGTCGCCGGCGAGCTGGCCAGGGCTGAGCGGTCGAGCGAGGCGCTCGCGTCACTTCCGTCGCCGCTGACCTCCTTCGTCGGCCGGAAGCACGAACGGGTGGCGCTCGGCGAGGCGATCAGGGCGCACCGCCAGGTGACCGCTGTAGGCCCGGGCGGGGTGGGCAAGACCCGGCTCGCGCTGGCTGTCGCGGCGGATGCCATGACCGAGTTCGCCGACAGCATGTGGTTCGTCGACCTGGTCCCGGTCACCGATCCGGCGATGGTGGCAGGGTCCGTGGCGGCGGCGCTCGGCGTCGGGGAGCAGCAGAGCCGCAGCCTCGCCGAGTCGGTGGTGAGCGCGCTGGCGGATCGCCGCGCCCTGCTGGTGCTGGACAACTGCGAGCACGTGCGTGACGGCGTGACGCCGCTGGTCGAGCGCTTGCTGGCTGGTTGTCCGCGCCTGGCCGTGCTGGTGACCAGTCGGACCCGGCTCATGGTGCCCTTCGAGCACGTCTTGTCCGTGCCCCCGCTGTCGGTGGACGGTGACGGTGGCGAGTCCGACGCGGTCGCGCTGTTCGTGGATCGGGCCGCAGCGGTGGGATGGACCGTGGCTCCGGAGCAACGTGGCCAGGTGACCGACGTCTGTCGGAAACTGGATGGGAACGCTCTGGCGATCGAGCTGGCCGCCGCCCGTTTGCCGACCGTCGGGCTAGACGGGCTCGTCGCCGGCCTGTCCGACCACCTGCGGTTGCTGGTCGGTGGACGCCGTGCCGACGAGCGGCACAGCTCGGCCCGGGCCATGCTGGATTGGAGCGTCGGGTTGCTGACCAGCGCCGACCTGACTCTGTTCCGACGAATCGCGGTCTTCGTGGCGCCGTTCACGGTCGAAGCCGCCGTCCAGGTGGCCGGGTTCCCGCCCTTGGAGCAACCGGACACGGTCGCCGACGGTCTGGCTCGCCTGGTTGAGCAGAGCCTTCTCGGCGCGGCGCCGTCCTCCGGCAGCACGCGCTACCGAGCACTGGAGACGATCCGCCAGTACGGCATGGAGCAGCTCGTCGACGCCGGAGACCTCGCCGACGCCCGATCCCGGCACCTGCGCTGGTGCCTCGCCACGGCGGCCGACCTGGCCCAGGAGGTGCAGCCGGCGATCGGGAGCTGGCGGGTCAGGTTCGACGCGGTAGCGGATGACATCCGAGCCGCTCTCGGCTGGGCGGCCGACCAACCCGATCACCGTGCGGAGGCTGGTGCGCTGGCGCAGTCGCTGGCGGACATGGCCTTCGCCCGCAATCTGGCCGGTGAGTCCCAGGAGCGGTACGAGCAGGTGGCGGCCCTCACCGACGACTCAGGGGATGGCGCAGCGGCGGCTCTCCGCTCCGCCGCAGGAGTGGCGGCCTCACGGATGCGCGGTGACGACACCTACCGGCTGCGCCGGGCCGCTGCGGACGTCGCGCGACGCGCCGGGGATACCGCGTCGGCAGCCCGGGACCTGGCGACGGCAGCGACCGCCTTCTACCGCATGTCCGGCGTGTTCGCTCGGCTCCCCCTGCCGGGCGAGGCGGCCGCGCTCCTCGTCACGGCGCGCGAGCTGGCCGGCGACGATCCCGCGGCGCAGGCCGCCGTCGCGCTGGCCGAGTGCGGAGTCCTCGGCGACGCGTTCTACGCCGACCAGGCCGAGTCCCAGACGACCGCGTCGGGGACGACCGCGCTCGCGGAGCGAGCGGTGGACTTGGCTCGCCAGCTGGACGATCCGCTCCCCGAGTGCGCAGCCCTCGACGCGCTGACCGGTGCCCAGCACCTGGCGGGCGACAGCTTCGCCGCCGCGGCCACGGCGCGTCGCCGTGTCGACCTGCTCTCGTCCGTGCCGGTGACCCCCGCCAGCGCCTTCGAGCTGGTCGACACGCTGGTCATGGCCGCCGAGACCAGCATCGGTGTGGGCGACCTGCACGCGGCCCGCCGATGGGGCAGGCAGCTGCGCGACCTACCGCTGCTAGCCGAAGAGGGCCACTTCGCCACCTCCCGGCTCCTCGTGGCGGAAGCGCTGGCCGGCGAGGTCGACCACACGATCACCGACAGCGACCGGTTCCTCGACAGCTGGACGCACGCCGGCCGGCCGCGGGCGGCCAGCCTCGGCACCCCGGCGGCTGCGGTCGCGATGATCCACGGCCTGCGCGGTGACGACGACGCGCAGGCCGAATGGTTGGCCGTCGTCGACGAGCTCGGCGTGCCACCGGACCGCAAGGCCGGCTACAGCCCGACGCTCGAGGCCATCGTCCTGCTCCACAGAGGCCGGGCGGTCCTGGCCTTCGAGCGCCTTGCGGCCGGGCCGGACGAGCCGGCGCCAGGCAAGTGGCTCGCCTGGATCTGGCTGCACTGGTACATGGCGCTGCGCGCCGAGGCCGCAGTCCTCGCGGCACATCCCGACGCCCGCAACCACCTGGCGGCCGCCGGCGCGGTCGTCGCCGGCAACCCCATCGGCACGGCCATCGTCCGACGCGCCGAAGCCCTGCTCGACCACGATCGCGAGCAGCTCCTCGCCACGGCGCCCGCGTTCGATGCCGCCGGCTGCCCTTACCAGGCGGCGAGGACCCTGATCCTCGCCGGCGGGGACGATGGCGAGCTCGGCGCCAAGGCCCTGACCGACCTCGGTCTCGCCCCCGTCGCCTCACCCCTCGACGAGTCGATGCGATGGGAGATCAGGAGTTGAGTGGTCGAGACCGTGCTCGGCGCGACGCGACGCATCGCGGTGGCCACCGGCCGGCGTTACGAGCACCCGGACGACCCCTGTTGTCCCTGGTCAGGGGCCTGATATGACGGTGAGCTGGCTTGTAAGCCGGGGTAAGTGGATGTGTGTGAGCGACCAGCACATACGTTCGATAGCGAGCCAACAACCAGGGCGACATGACCCGCCGCGTCCTCAGGTGTCCCCATTCGTCCAGCTCCAATGAGGACCGGCTGAGGACCATCGCACATTCGCGTGCCCTAGTGGGGGCCGATGGCCCCGGGAACGGTGGTCGACCGTGGGCGGCGGCGCGACCGCGGCCATGGCCTGGGTTCCGGAAACTGCCGACCGGTAGCAATCCAACCGGATGTCGCGGTGGTCATTGGATCGGTCCGCGACACATACGAGCGCCTGGTTGCCCCCGATGCCTCGCCGTCAGGACGGTGCGGCGGCGTCGTTCGTCTGCATCGTCCGTTGAATGAGGACTTCCTGAGCCTTGTCTCGCATCGTTTCGAAGACCTTCACCAGGTCAGGCGCAGACCCGAACTCCATCATCACCTGGTCAACGTGCCGGCCAAGGTTACGGAACTCGACCTGGTGAGGGTTGCCCATGCCATCGTCGATTTCCGCAGACACGACTAGTGACTCATTGGAAAGGTCGTTGCGTCCCGTCGGTATGGAGACGATAAACCCGGCTGATTCGAGGGCGTCGGTGATCCTGGATGGATTCGTCATGATGAGGATGATCATGCGGCCGTGCAGGAGATCCGGGACGGTGTTTTTCGGAAAAGCGAAGAGAAAGTAGGGCAGGTACGTTTGCGCATGCTCGTGCTCTGGTGACGGCAGCATTGCGACGATCAACGAGCCTTTACGGGTGGGGTCGTTTGACCAGTTCCTCGACTGGATGATGTCGTCCATCAGTCGCCCAAATCTCTCGTTGAGCCGCTCCAGCTCTAGGCCGTCCGGGTCGTAGAAGGCGGCATAGACAAATGTGTCCTCCACGGATTCGGCCGCGTAACCAGTCCGCCGTGCACGTCGTGCTACGCGCTTGATTGCATGCCAGTTGGTCTTTGCCACGCTGTACGCTGCCTCAGTGGCTATGACGACCTTGCCATCAATCTCGACTGGGATATCCAGCTCTAGGGACTGATGCTCCCAGACCGTGCGAAGGCGTTTTAGCTGACGCTCGATCCTGGCCGTCGGGCGAAACGGTGGATGTTGCGGACCGTCGGACATGGGCAAGGACGAGAACGGACCTTCTCGCACATCGTCCGGGTAGGCGGCTGAAAGCACCTCGATGTTGTATTGAAGGCTCACTTGGTCTGCGCCTTCAACGCGCTGCTCGCTCAGCACTCGCGTCTTGACCTCGACGGTCAACGGGTCCTTGCCTGGCTTGACGAACGTGAGGTCGCCAATCCTTATGAGGTCAGTGATGTCGTGCAGTAGCGGGAACCCCCACCCGGCGTTCGCGAGAACCGGCGCGAGCACCGCAACTCCCCGGGTGCCCCCTCTGGCCAGATGACCATGACCGGGGTCCCACGTTCCCGGGCCGCTGCTGCTACGTCAGCAGTTCCGCCATATCCCCTGGCTGGCAGTCCGTCCCACACGGCAAAGAGGTGGTCGGTCAGCTCGAGCATCCGTTTCGACGCTGTCATGTGAGCCTCTGGCGTTGACTCTCTGAAGGGCAGCTGCTCCACCTTCGCCGCTCCACGCAGGAGCCGGTCGTAGGTCGCGTGGTGCTCCTGGGGTAGGCCGGCGCGGTACTCCTCGGCCGGGACGACCACCACCAGCCGGCCGCCTCGGTCGAGCACGGCCTGCGCAAAGAGCGTGTCGCCACCATCGGCGATGCACGACACCCCGACCAGCTCGTCAGCGTCTCGACGCTCGAGCTCGGCCCTGATGGCTCGATCGACAAGTCGACTCGTCCGCGGGGACAACCCTCGGTGTCCGCTGATCCCGATGTGTGTCATAACGGCTATACCGCCAGGGCTCGTAGGCGATCGTCGAATACCCGCACAGCGGCAGCAGGTCGCGCGCTCGCATAGCCGCGACGCAGCGTGCGGGCTCGCTCGACGACT
>DASXTK010000341.1:0-26589 GCA_036505485.1 Acidimicrobiales bacterium | reverse complement strand
CGGTGTCGAAGGTCGTCTCGGCGTAAGCCCGGCCACGCTGGCCCGCGCTCTGGCGCAGCCCCGGCTCGTTGCGCAGCCGTTTGGCCGCGAGAAGGAACGCTTCCTCGTCGGTTGGCGGGACCACGAGGCCGGCTGCCGCCCGATCCACCGTCCGGGCGGCCAGGTTCTCCGAAGGGATCGCCCCCAAGATCGGTCGGCCGGCACACAGATAGGACAGCACCTTGGAAGGAACCGAGAACTTGCCCGCGGTCGGCTCGAGGAGCGCCACCAAGACGTCGGCTGCGCCGATGATGTCCGGATAGTCCTCGAACGGCTGGAACGGCAGCAGCCGCAGGTTGGGAAGCGGTCGCTCGGCCAACATCTCGCGCAACCTGGCCTCACCGAGACCCTCGGAGATGACCACCACCTCTGAGTCGTGCATGTGCTGGGCCGCGAGCTCGAAGAGAAGCTCTGGACGGTGCTTGAGGCCCAGCGTCCCCGAGTAGAGGAACACGAAGCGGTTCCCCAGCCCTTGGTCGGCTCGCCAAGCGTTGTCCCGCGGTCGCAGCGGTAGGTCGTCGAGTGGCGCCCAGTTCTCGATCACCGTGCATTGCTTCGACGCCACACCCCAACGCTCCAACTGGGGCTGGAAGTCCTCGGTGATCGGGACGATCCGGGCCGCACCACGCGCCAGCGAGCGTTCGAGCCGCTCGAAGCCGTTGCCGACGACCCGTCCCATGCGACCGGCACGGCTCTCGGCCGCGGCCCCAGCCGCGATGCTGTAGAGGTCCTGCACCCAGAAGACCCACGGGACGTCACGCTGGCGGCACCAGCGGGCTATGACCGACTGGGCGAACAAGGGCACGTTGCAGGCCAGGATCACGTCCGGACGAAAGCTGCCGGCCACCTCGACGAAGCGCCGGCCGTAGGCGATCTCCTGGGACACCCGGCGGGCGGGCGAGTAACGGGCGAACTCCTGACCTGCAGGGACCCCCGTCACCGAGAGACCGGTCTCGTCCGGGCCAACATCGAACCGGCCCTTACCGCTCGTGTACGACTCGCAGTAGACGTGATGCACCTGGTGACCGCGACGAGCCAACGAGCGGCTCAGGTCGATCTGGAACGGGTGGCCGGCGAAGTCGTGGACCAGGATGCGCAACGAGGTCGTGGCGTCCGACCGCGCGCTCGGCGCGTGCCGATCGGACCGCGTGGCCGCGGCATTGCTTCGTCGTTCCCCAACAAGGCCATTTCCCGTGCCTTGCAGCGACATGCACACCCTCCCCCAACCTGTTCCAGCTGCCCCTGCTCAACCCACCAACGAGGATCCACGCGATGCCCCAGCAAGGACTCACCCCAGCTCGCACCACCGGGACCTCTGACGGTCGGTCGGCGAATACCTACCACAGAGTAAAGTTCCGTCTCTGTGTCGTCCACTGATGTGGCTTAAGTCCCAGCATGCGGGTCCTCGTCGTCCACAATCGCTACTCGTCGCGGGTGCCTTCGGGCGAGAACCTGGCGGTCGACGACGAGGTGCGCTGGCTGCGCCAGGCCGGCGTTGACGTCCACGTTCATCAGGCCGACAACGACGAACTCATCAAGGCCAACACGGTTGATCGACTACGGCACGCCGCCGAATCGGTGTGGTCGCTGTCGGCTCAACGGGGCATGACCTCGGCGATCGAGGCGGCCAAGCCCGACATCGTCCACATCCACAATCTCTTCCCGCTCCTCACCGCCAGCGTTCAGTGGACGGCGGACCGTCACGACCTTCGGGTCGTATGGACCGCACACAACTACCGGCTGACTTGCGTCATCGGGACACATCACCGTGAGGGGAACCGGTGTGATTCGTGCAAACCGGGCTGGCGGATACCGGGCGTGCGCTACGGCTGCTATGGCGGTTCGATGGCGACGAGTGGGCTCGTCACCGCGGCGACATCGCTGTTCGGGAGGATGGCGAAGAGCAAGTGCGTCGCCATCGCTCCCAGCGAGAACATGCACCGGTGGTTGGTTGACCAGGCCGGCTTCGCATCCGGTCGGGTCCGATTGAAATACAACGGAGTCGACCGACCTAAGGGCCAAGCGGTCATTCCGTCCGCGGTCGACAACCGCACCTTCCTGTTCGCCGGCTACCTCACGGACTACAAGGGCGTCGGACTGCTCCTCGAAGCGTGGAGACGGACTGGATCCTTGGATGCCGAGTTGAGGATTCTTGGCGACGGCCCACTCGCGGGCATGGTCGAATCCGCCGCGGCGGCTGACGCACGGATCACGTGGTCGGGATCTGTGCCCGCCAGCGAAGTTGCCGGCCACCTGGCGGAGGCCCGGGCGGTCGTCATCCCCTCGACCTGGGAGGAACCCTTCGGGCGCACTGCCGCGGAGGCCATGGCCTACGGACGCCCGATCATCACCAGTGGTCTCGGTGCACTCAGCGAGATCGTCGACGAGCGTTCAGGCTGGATCACCGGAGCGAAGCCCCAGCCGTTGGCCGATGCCATCGTTGCGGCCGCAGGGTCCGACGCCGCCGTGGACGAACGTTCGCAGGCCGCGGCGGCGCGCTATGCCCAACTCTTCAGCCCTGAGGTGACCACCCACTCGCTCATCGACATCTACGAGGACGTCTTACGCGAATGAGAGTGCTCGTAGTTCACAACAACTACTCATCTCGTGTGCCCTCTGGCGAGAACCTCGTTGTCAATGACGAGGTGCGCTGGCTGCGTGAGGCTGGAGTCGATGTCCATCGCCACGAGGTCAGCAACGACGAGATCTTCGGCGGGAACCGGGTGCAGCACGCCAAACAGGCGCTGTGGGCCGGGTGGTCCATCCCCGCGGGCCGGGACATCTCCAGCGCCATTCGTCGCCTCGCGCCTGACGTCGTGCACGTGCACAATCTCTTCCCCTTGCTCACCGCGAGTGCGCCGTGGTCCGCGCTCCGAGCTGGGCTGCCCGTGGTGTGGACGGTCCACAATCGTCAGCTGGTCTGCGTCCGAGGGATCCACTTCCGTGACGGTCAGCCGTGCGTCAAGTGTCGACCGGGGTGGCGGCTTCCGGGCATTCGTCATGCCTGTTACGGCGGGTCCTCGGCGGCGAGCGCGCTGGTCACGGGTGCGACGTCGATGTTCGGAGCACTGGCACGCCGTCGAGTCACCGCGATAGCGGTCAGCGAGTGGATCAGCACCTGGCTGACCGACACCGCGGGATTCCCTACGGAACGCGTACGGGTGAAGCCCAACGGTGTCGCTGGAACCGAACCAACCATTCCTCTTCCCGATGCCGCCACCAACCGGGTGTTCCTCTTCGCTGGTCAGCTGATCAACTACAAGGGCATCGAGCTCATGCTCGAGGCGTGGCGACGCGCCGACCCTGGGGATGCCGAGCTGCGCATACTCGGCGACGGCGCCATGGCCGACGTGGTGAGCGCCGCCGCGGCCGCGGACCCACGCATACGTTGGCTCGGGCAGGTCTCAGCCGACGAGGTGCAAGACCACCTCAGAGAGGCGCGCGCCGTGCTCGTGCCGTCCACCCTGCCTGAGGCCTGCCCCCGCAGCGCCATCGAAGCCCTCGCTTACGGCAGACCGGTGATCACGACCGGTTTGGGTGGGCTCAGCGACGTGGTGGATGAGCAGTCGGGATGGCTCACCGGGCTCGAGGTGGACCGCGTTGCCGCGGTGCTGCGAACGGCCGCCGAGTCCGATGCCGAGATCGACACACGCTCTCGCGTTGCTTCTGCGCGTCATCGCGAGTTGTTCAGCCCCGAGGCGACCACCTCCGCGTTGCGCGGCATCTATGAGGAGGCGGTAGATCCGGGTGCTTAGGCGTCCTGGTAAGGAGAGAAGCTAGGGTCCTTGGGCGGCAGTTCCGGCGCGCTGGGTACCGGACTGCCGGGGGAGTGTCGATCGTGAGTCGATCGAGCAACGGTGGAGCAAGGTGAAGCCTGCAGTCGATGAGATCGGCGCGCCGCCGGTCTCGACATCGATGCGTCGAGACATGCCGGTGTGGCTGTGGCGGCACGTCAAGGTGCTGGTGCTCATTGACGTCGTGGCGGCTACGGCTGCCACCTTGATCTCACAGTTCATGGCGTTCGGACTCCAGCACGCAGACCTGTCGGTACGAGGCGCGACGATCCCCTACCCCGCCGCGATTCTCGCCGTCGTTCCCACCTGGCTGGCCGTCCTGGCGACGTCGCGTTGCTACGACGTCGCCCCCTTCGGCACGTCCCCGGGTGAGGTGCGACGGGTGATCGGAGCGGGGACCCAGTTCCTGGCCCTGATGGCGATGGCGTACTACGTCGTCCACCTCGAGCAACTCGGTCGCGACTTCATGATCGCAATCGTGCCCTTGGCCACCGGACTGACGCTCGCGGGGCGGGCGGGCGCCCGCGTCGGCCTCCTGATCCAGCGCAGCCGGGGGCACGCGGTTCGCCGAGCCGTCGTCATGGGCCCCCGCAACAACAGCGTCCGACTGCTCGACCATCTCGCCCACCATCCCGCGAGCGGCATCGCGCCGGTAGCCGCACTGGTCACCGACGACGAAGGTGCGCTTCGCGTCAATGGCTTCGAGATACCAGTCGTCGGACGGCCCGAGGATGCCCTGGCCACGATCGAGAGAACCGGCGGTGACCTGCTCATCGTCACCGGCAGCCTGGCTCCCGGCGAACTTCGCACTCTGACCTGGGCCCTCGAAGGCACGGGGGTGGACGTCCTCGTCGCTCCGAGCGTGACCCACCTGGCCAGCCTCATCCACGTCCGTCCGGTAGCGGGACTACCGCTGCTCTACGTGGACACCGAACAGGTCGCCATGCGCAACCTGACCGCGGATCGGGCGGAGTCCGGGCAGTTGGTCACCGGCCCCTGACGACCGGCTACTTGCGGGGTGGGGCTACTCGGACCACGGCTTGGCGGAGGGGGACCAGGTCTCGGCGGTAGTGGCGATGGGTGGCCGCGACCGCTTCCGCCGCGTCGTCGCGTAGCTGGTTGAACTCGGCCTTCATGCGGGCCAGCTCGGCCTCCAGCTCGAGGACCCGTTGCACTCCGGCCAGGTTGAGACCCTCGTTGGTCAGCTCCTGGATGCGGCGCAGCACCGCGATGTCGTCGTCGCTGTAGCGCCGGCTGCCTCCCGCGGTGCGGGCCGGATCGACCAGACCCTTCCGTTCGTAGATGCGCAGCGTCTGCGGGTGCACGCCCGCCAGCTCCGCCGCGACCGAGATGACGTACACCGCCCGCATGCGCTCTGGCTCGCGACCGATCATCGTGCATCACCTCCTGAGGTGCTGCTCACCGTTCTATCCCTCCACACCTAGATGTGCCCGGGGCGAAACCCCGTCGGCCGCCGCGGCCAAAGCCTCGACCGCCTTGCGTTCTGCGGCCGACAGCTTCTGGGGCACCGCGAGCTCGACGGTCACCAGCAGGTCGCCGCTCCCCTTCTTGACTTTGACCCCGCGGCCCTTGACCCGGAACGTGCGACCGGAGCGGGTGCCCGCGGGAATCTTCAGCGTCACTGGGTTGCCGTCCAACGTGGGCACCTTGACCTGGCCACCCAGCGCCAGCTCGGCAAACGTGACCGGGACCACGAGGGTGAGGTCGCGGCCGCGCCGACCGAACAACGGGTGAGGGGTGACGTGGCAGGTCACGTACAAGTCGCCCGGCGGACCGCCGTTGCGCCCGGGTCCACCACGACCGCGCAGACGGATGCGCTGGCCGTCCTCGACCCCGGCGGGGATGTTGACCTTCACCTCACGCGGCCGATGCTCGACCCCGGTTCCCGAGCAGGTCGGACACGGATCGTCGATGGTGAACCCGCGGCCACCGCACATCGGACAGGGCGTCGAGAAGCTGAAGAAGCCCTGGTTCTCGTCCAGCACCCCCCGGCCCTCGCACTGCGGACACTGGCGCGGCGTCGTACCCGGACGCGCCCCGCTGCCGTGACAGGTGGCGCACACCGCTTCGCTGGTGAGATGCAGGGTCGTGGAGATGCCGCGGATCGCATCCTCGAAGTCGAGATGCAGCTCAGCCTCGAGGTCACGCCCCCTGTGCGGGCCGGTGCCTCTGGTCGCTCCGGCACCAGCGCCGGTGCCGCCACCCCGACGAGCCCGGTTGAACAGACCACCGAGGACGTCGCCGAGATCGCCCAGGTCCTCGAACCGGAAGCTGGCCCCACCAGGGGCGCCGCCCATGCCTCCGGCCATCGGGCCGAGCCGGCGGACCTCGTCGTACTCCTTGCGCTTCTCGGCATCGCCGATCACGTCGTAGGCGGCCGAGATCTCCTTGAACCGCTCCTCGGCCGTGGTATCGCCGGCATTGGCGTCGGGGTGGTACTGACGGGACAGCTTCCGGTACGCGCTCTTGATCTCCTTGGTCGATGCCGACTCGGGCACACCAAGGATCCGGTAATAGTCCTTCTCGAACCACTCGCGCTGCGGCGCCATCGGCCCTCCGCTAGTCGGTGACCTTCACCATGGCCGGACGGAGCAGGCGGCCACGCCAGCGATAGCCGGCACGCAATATCTCGGAGACGATCTGGGCCCCACCCTCACCGGGCTCGTGGACCACGGCCTCCGCGATAGAGGGATCGAAAGGCTCGCCCTTGGGGTCGAGCCGCTCGAGTCCTTCGCGCTCCAACGCGCTGAACAGCGCGCTCACGATCGGCTCGACTGCATCCGCCTGGCCCTGGGAGGCCGCGGCGTCGCAGGCGTCCAGCACCGGCAGCAGCCGCTCGACGAAACCGCCGAGCTCACGGGCCACCGCGTCGTCCTGGCGCTTCTGAGCCTGCTTGCGGTAGTTCTCGAAGTCGGCCTGGGCCCGGCGGTAGGCATCGAGGAACTGCTCGCGCTCGGCAAGCAGCGCTTCGAGATCCACTTCTAGGGCCTGGGCCGCGGCGTCGAGCGCCGCGTCCGCAGTGGACGCCGCCTCGGCGGCGGGACCGTCGCTCTCCGGTGTGGAGACCGACACCTCGGGCTTTCCGGTGGACGCGTCAGACACCCCTACTCCTCGTCGACGATCTCGGCATCGACGACATCGTCGTCGTTCGCCCCTGATGCACCGCTACCAGGGGACTCGGTGGGCCCAGCACCGGTAGCGCCGCTGGTGCTCGCCTCTTGGGAGGCGGCCTCGTAGAGCTTCTGGGTGAAGGTCTGGCTGGCGGTCATCAACGCCTCGGTGCCGTTCTTGATGGCCTCCACATCGTTGCCTTCGAGCGCCGACTTCAGGTCGGTCAACCCCTTGTCGACCGCGGTCTTCTCGTCGCCCGAGAGCTTGTCGCCCTGATCCTTGAGCAGCTTCTCGGTCTGGTACACGAGGGTGTCGGCCTGGTTGCGGACCTCGGCCTCTTCCTTGCGCCGACGGTCTTCCTCGGCGTGGGACTCGGCGTCGCGCACCATCTGCTCGATGTCGTCCTTGGCCAGCGAGGACTGACCGGTGATGGTCATCGACTGCTCCTTGCCGGTGGCCCGATCCTTGGCCGAGACGTGCACGATGCCGTTGGCATCGATGTCGAAGGTGACCTCGATCTGGGGCACACCCCGCGGCGCCGGCGGCAGGTCGACCAGCTGGAACTTGCCCAGGGTCTTGTTGAACTGCGCCATCTCGCGCTCACCCTGCAGCACGTGGATCTCCACCGACGGCTGCATGTCGTCGGCCGTGGTGAACACCTCGGTGCGCCGGGTGGGGATGGTGGTGTTGCGCTCGATGAGCTTGGTCATCACCCCACCCTTGGTCTCGATCCCGAGCGACAGGGGGGTGACATCCAGCAGCAGGACGTCCTTGACCTCGCCCTTGAGCACGCCGGCCTGGATGGCCGCACCGACCGCGACCACCTCGTCGGGGTTGACGCCCTTGTGGGCCTCCTTGCCGGTCAGCTCCCGCACGACATCCTGCACCGCAGGCATGCGGGTGGACCCGCCCACCAGGATGACGTGGTCGATCTTCTCCTTGGTGAGCCCGGCGTCCTTGATGGCGAACTCGAAGGGGCCCCGGCAGCGCTCGAGCAGGTCGGCGGTCAGCTCCTGGAACTTGGCCCGGGTGAGCGACTCGTCGAGATGGAGCGGGCCCTCGTTGGTGGCGGTGATGAAGGGCAGGTTGATCTGTGTCTGTTGCACCTGCGACAGCTCGATCTTGGCCTTCTCGGCCGCTTCCTTCAGCCGCTGGACGGCCATGTTGTCCTTGGACAGATCCACACCGTGGGCCGCTTGGAACTGCTTGACCAGCCAGTCGATGACCCGCTGGTCCCAGTCGTCACCACCCAGCTTGGTGTCGCCGTGGGTGGCCTTCACCTCGAACACCCCGTCGCCGATCTCCAGGATCGAGACGTCGAACGTGCCGCCGCCGAGGTCGAACACCAGCACGGTCTGCTCGGTGCCGTCCTTGTCGAGGCCGTAGGCCAGCGCCGCAGCAGTGGGCTCGTTGATGATGCGCAACACCTCGAGCCCGGCGACCTGCCCGGCCTCCTTGGTGGCGGTGCGCTGGGCATCGTCGAAGTAGGCCGGCACCGTGATCACGGCCTGGTTGACGGTGTCGCCGAGGTAGGCCTCGGCGTCGCGCTTCAGCTTCTGCAGCGTGCGGGCCGAGATCTCCTGCGCGGTGTAGGCCTTGCCATCGATGTCGATCTTCCAGCTGGTGCCCATGTGGCGCTTGACCGAGCGGATGGTCCGATCGGGGTTGGTGATGGCCTGACGCTTGGCCACCTCGCCCACCAGCACCTCACCGTTCTTGGCGAACGCGACGACCGACGGCGTGGTCCGGGAGCCTTCGGCGTTGGGAATGACCACCGGTTCGCCGGCTTCGAGAACCGCGACGACGGAGTTGGTGGTGCCTAGGTCGATGCCGACAGCCTTGGGCATGGGGTCTGCCTCCCGAGGAGAGTTGCTTGAACGTGACCGACTATAAAAGTTGAGTCTATCGTTTGCAACTTTGCCAGGGAGAGTTCGCTAGGCCCTCGGCGCGGCCGGTTCGATCTGTCCGAGGAAGTTCCTCAGCAGGTCATGGCCCGATGCGGTCAGGATCGACTCCGGGTGGAACTGCACCCCTTCGACCCCCTGAGTCGGGTGCCGGAGCCCCATGACCACCCCGTCCTCGGTCCAGGCCGTCACCAGCAGCTCCTCGGGGACCGAGCTCCGATCGACCACCAGGCTGTGGTAGCGGGTGGCCTCGAACGGGTTGGGCAGTCCGGCGAACACCCCCGACCCGTCGTGGTGCACCATTGAGGTCTTGCCGTGCATGATGTCGGCGGCCCGCACCACCTCTCCGCCGTACACCTCGCCGATGCACTGGTGCCCCAGGCAGACGCCGAGCACCGGACGCACACCGGCGAAACGGCGGATGACCTCGTTCGACAGACCCGCATCTTCGGGACGGCCGGGACCCGGGGAGATCAGCACGGCGTCGGGGTCGAGAGCGACGATCTCGTCGATGGTCAGCTCGTCGTGGCGGTACACCAGCGGCTCGGCTCCCAGCTCACCGAGGTACTGGACCAGGTTGTAGACGAAGCTGTCGTAGTTGTCGAGGACGAGGACACGGGGGCCGGCCACGACCCGGAGGCTAGTGGTGCGGGTCCACGCTGCCGACGAGGTTTCCGGACCGTCAGCGCCGTCAGCGCCGTCCTCCCCACCGCAGGGCGTGGAGCACCCGACGACGGGACAGCTTGCCGGCATGCCTCCAGGCATGACGAGCCGCGTAGGCCTTGTTGCCCCGGGCAGTCACCCGGGTCAGGCCGGTCAGCTCCGGATCCTCGCCGTGAGCCGCCGCACACGCATGCAGCACGTCGAGCGCGAACGGCAGGTTGCCGGACACCACCGAGCACACCCAGAGCCGCAGGTAGTCGGTACGGGAAGCGGCCGCGTCGACCAGCGACTCGATGGTGCGCAGATAGCGCGGCCCGGCGGCCATCGGGCTCCGCTTCAGCGTGGTCTCATAGGCGTACCGCTGCAGCTTGGATCGCGCCCCCAAGTGCTGGTCGAACGTCTTCCGCCGCACGCGGACCCCAGTGGTGAGGCTGAGGTCGGCCAACCAGAAGCCGCGGGCCCGCATCAGCTGGTGCAAGTCGCTGAACGTGTCCTCGCCCTCGTAGTACGAGTCGAAGCCGGGTTCGGCGTCGACCGCCACCAGGCCGTTCCACAGCCGGTCGCTCATGCTTCGCAGCAGCCGGACATCGGTGCCCTGCGTGTCGAGCTTGACCCAATCGATGCGCTCGATCCCCACGGAGGTCATGGCCTCGTCGAGGGTGGTGGCGGCCACCTCGGCCTTGTCGACGACATCGAACCGGTGGGCGTGGAGATAGGGCCCGATCACCGCCGGGTCGGGGTGCAGCGTGCTCGAGCAGGTGGGGTTCTCGGTCAGGAGGAACTGCGCTACATCGGTGTCGGGATCGGCGACGACGGCCTTGTTGATCACCACCCGCCGACCGGCGCCGTCGGATTGGTCGTGCATCTCCCGCAGATCGGGATCGAAGGCCACATAGGTGGCGTGGCCCAACAGCGGCCGGAACGGCGCGAACGGCTCGAGTGATGCCCCGACGTCGACCAGCGTGAGGCTGATGTCGTCCGACCCGAGCAGGTCGACCGCTTTGCTGACAGTGCCCATCTCTCCCCCAGTGCAGAGACCGCCGACGACGTTACTGGGTCAGTTCTTCGACTGTTCGGGTCGCGGCGACGATGTCGACGCCGTAGCCCAGGGCTTGCTCCAACAGGTCCTTGCGTTGGGTGGCGGAGTAGAGCTCCAGGGCGATGTTCTCGCCGTTGCGGGCGACGACCTCGATCACGAGGCCACTCTCGCCCTTGTGGCAGCGCACCTTGCGCACCAGGGCCCCGTGGTTCCGGTCCAGACCCACCGCCACCCGCAGCAGCCCGGCCAGGATGATGACGCGGCGCTGGTCGTCGGGGCTGAGCGCGGCGAACTCGGCGTGCTTGACCCGGGGTGCCGACTTGCGGTGATAGCGGGCCACCTGGGCGATCAGCTCGATCTCCCGGTCGGTGAAGCCGGCCAGGTGCTCGCTGTTGCGGATGACGTAGTAGCTGTGCTTGTGGTGGCCCGAGTGGGACACGAACAGGCCGATGTTGGCCAACAGGGCGGCGGCTTCGAGCACCTCGCGGCTGTCGTCGCCCAGCCCATGGCCGATGCATGTCCCATCGAACAGCTGCAGCGCCAGCCGGGCCACTTGGGTCGAGTGGTCCGGGTCCTCGTCCATCAGGTCGACCAGGTAGACCACGCTGCGCCGACGCAGGTCCGACAGATGGTGCAAGGACCCGCCGTGGGTGCGCTGCCAGGTATCGAGCAGGACCCCCTCCCGCAGGGCGTAGTCCGAGAAGGTCAGCTCCTGCAGGTCCAGCGCGGCCACGACCTGCTCGAGGATGATCGCCCCGC
Organism: Acidimicrobiales bacterium; assembly: GCA_036505485.1. Lineage (GTDB taxonomy): Bacteria > Actinomycetota > Acidimicrobiia > Acidimicrobiales > VFJN01 > DASXTK01. Next base: position 15,259 of record DASXTK010000341.1, on the reverse strand, counting down.
CCAGGATGATGTCGGCGCGGCGCGGGTCCAGCCCGGGCACCTTGGCCCGCGCCTTGACCGTCTTGGCGTCGAGCAGACGCCCCACCGTCGCGTCGATCTCGTCTCGCCGCACGGTGAAGTTGTTGAAGGTGCGGGGACGGGCCTCGTCACGGGCCGCGGCCACGACTTCGCAGAGGGCGCCGATGGTGCCGGAAGAACCGACCGCAACGTCCCAGCCCCGACGTCGAATCTCCGACGCGAACGGGGTGATCGTCCCCTCGACGTAGCGGCGACAGGCGTCGACGGCATCGTGAGTCCGCCGTCCCCCGGGGAAGAACCGCTGGGTGAGCCGGATCGCTCCCAGCTTGAGGCTGCGAGAGGCCAGGACCTCCCCCCGCTCACCCACCACGAGCTCGGTCGAACCACCCCCGATGTCGCACACCACCAACCGCTGGTCGAACACCGGCACCGCCTGGAGGACGCCCAGGTGGATGAGCCGGGCCTCCTCGAAGCCGGAGATGACCTCGATCTCCACCTTGGCTTCATCCCAGGCTCGTTGGAGGAACACGCCGCGGTTCTCGGCCTCGCGCACCGCCGAGGTGGCAACCACCCGCAGGCGGGCGCCGTAGATGTCCGCCACCTGCCGGAACCGGTTGAGGGCGTCTATGCCCCGGTCCATCGCCGGCTTGGACAGCCGCTTCATGTCGCCCGCCGACGAGCCCAACCGCACCATCTCCCGCTCGCGCTCGATGACCTCGAAACGGGTGCCGGCCAGGGAAGGGTGGATGGAGGACGTCGTTCCGCCGATGCGGGCCACGACCAGATGGACCGAGTTGGTCCCGAGGTCGACGGCCGCCAGAACGTCTGGTCGCATGACCCCACTGTTACCGGTCTCCAGGCCGTCCGTCGTGATACGCGATCGACAGGCCCCCGCCCTGCCGCTGCCAGTAGGGTGCAGCGCTATGGCCAAACCCGCCAAGCGTCGAGTTGCCGGCGGTCGCGTGACACCGAAGAAGGGCGCGACGACGAGCGCGGCCAAACCGTCGCCGTCGTCCCGTTACACCCCGCCCGTGCCGCGCGAGCTCAAGGCGAGCCCGATGTGGGTGCCGGTGTTGATGTTCGTGCTCCTGGGGATCGGGATGCTGGTCATCCCGCTCAACTACATGGGCGTGCTCCCCGGCAGTACCAGCAACGCCTATCTGGGAGTGGGATTGCTGGCCATCTGCGGCGGGATCCTGGTCGCCACCCAATACCGCTAACAAGTTCACGCAGAGTCGACCGGTATTCCGCTCTGGGCGCGAAATTTCCCACCTTCGGTAGTGAGAGGTCGCTGGTAGTTACATCGTTGTTACGCTCCCCAGCTTTGTCCACAGGGTGTGGGAAACGGCGTCAACCTGTGGTCAGCCGTCTATCGGAGCGACCAGCTCCATGTCCTCCTGGCAGTGTCGAGGCGGATCGGGCACCTCGTCGTTGGCTGCGGTCATGCGTACCTCGGTGCTACATATGGAGCATCGGTAGACGATACGTACCTTGCGCAGCTCGCCCGCCGGAGGCGGTGGGGGCAACGGCGTCCCGAGTCCCTGCAGCAGCCCGAACCCCACCCGCAACATGAACCACCCGGCCAGGACCGCGATGGTGACCGCCACCAGGCTGGCGTCGGTGAGCATCCACACGACCGCGCCCACGGCCACCAGTCCGACGAACACACGCAACGAGATCGGCGAGCGCCGCATCGCCTCAGGTTAGGACACTAAGTTCCGCGTCATGCTGGACGACCCGCAGGTGGCGATCATCGTCCAGAGACCCACCAGCGTGGAGGTTCCGTGGGTCCGTTTCCTGCTGGGAAGAGCCGCGGGCGAGGTGATCAAGGACGAGGCCCGCACCATCGTCCGGCCTCACAGCGTGATCCTGTGTGACGACCTCGACCGGCTGACGCCGGACTTCCTGAACGAGGTCCGCCGCGTCGGCACCGTGGGCCTGTTCCACATCGCGCAGGAGTGGTACCAGGATCCCCTGGACGCGTATCGGTCGTTCGCCTTCGTCTGGCGCAACCACTACCACTCGGCGTTGGCGGGCACCGCGGTCCGGCAACTGCCGCTCCCGCCTGCGGCGATGCAGGAGATAACCCTCGAACCGGCGCCTGAGGCTCGCAAGCCGATCACCGAGCGGCGTTACAGCTGGAGCTTCGCGGGCGAGATGAAGACGACGCGCGTCGCCATGCTCAAGGCCTTGAAGGGAGTCGCAGGCGGTCATCCACACATCACCTGGGAGAAGAACGCACCGGCTCACGCGGAACTCGGCCCTGGGAGCTATCTGGAGATGCTGGCCGACTCGAAGTTCGTGCCCTGCTCGATGGGCAATGCCCATCTGGAGTCGTTCCGGGTGTACGAGACCCTCGAGATGGGGGCCATCCCGATCGTGGAACGGCGGCCCTGGCTGGACTACTACGGGGATCTCCTGGGCGGCCATCCCATGCCGACCGTCCGGTCATGGTCCGAAGCGCCGGGGCTCATCACTCCCCTGCTCGCCGATGACCGCGCCCTGCGCGAGCTCCAGGAACGGCTGGTCGACTGGTGGACGGGCACCAAGCGTGCGCTGGCAGCGCAGGTGGCCCAGGACGTGGCCTCGCTTCTTGCCGACGGACCCCATGCCCCGGCCTTGGCCGAGACCCCGCTGCCGTCACGGTGGCGAGGGCGGATGGAGATGTTGCGCCACCACAACCTCCCGGCGGCCCGCCAACGGGCCATGCTCACGGCGCGGCGGCTGGTGCAACACCGATCGTTCCGCCGCCAGGAGGACTAGCCGGGGAGGTTGGTGCGGGGTTCGTAGGGGCGGCAGGCCATGCCCCGCAGGCTGGGGCACGGTGCCGGGGGCACGTTCTGGACCAGGTACTCCACGCCATCGGGCCGAACCTCCGACACGGTGACCTGGACGTTGGCGTCGTCGGCCTACACCGGCGCCAGCAGCGGATAATCCTCGTCGGGGTACAGCCGGCGCTGACCGGCGTCGGGATCGAACCGGAAGGCGTCGACCCCTCCGCCCCGACCCACCGGAGCCGCGGTGTCGAGCGATCCGCCCTCACCCAGGTACCAGGTGGTGGGCTGTGACTCTGGCGGAGGCCAGGTGGTGAAGGTCTGCTCGAAGGTTCCACCCGGCTCGCCGATCTCGTCGGCGCCGCTACCGCTCTCGTATACACCACTCGAATCGGGTCCTCGACGTCGTACGCGGCCCGGGCCGCGGTGTAGTCGTCGCCGAACTGCTCGTACCAGCGGTCGGACTCGAACTCGACGTCCTCGAAACCGAAGACACCCGCGACGATGGTCGGAGCGAACGCCCTGACCAGAGGGTTCATGTGGGGCACCCGCTGGGCGAGGTCGAACTCCAGGAACTCGTACCAGCGCACCAGGTTGACCGGCCCGAGCCCGTCGGGGTGTCGTCCGTTCCACAAGCCCACATTGAGGCTGGAAGTCTGGGTGAACTCGTCCAGCATGGAGGTGAACTGCGGGCCGGTCTGCTCGTCCTGGAACGCTCCGCTGAGGAACACCGGTGTAGTGACACTGCTGGCCAACTGACGTAGATCTCGGGGCGCGCCATCGGGTGATAGAAGGGCAGCGCCCGGCCCAGGGCCTCGAAGTCGGGGTTCTGGTTGCGGAGCACCTGGTGGTCCGCACAGGTCTGGTCACCCTGGTCGATCCGCCGCCGCACCCAGCTGGTGCCGCCCGGGGACCTGCCGGTCGTACAGCGCCGAGTCGGGGGTGTCGTCGCGCCCCCGCACCTCGAAGACCGCCGTGGTCAGGACCGGAGACGCGCTGTCGTCGCGAACGCGAGAGCCCTGACGAAATTGAGGCGTTTGTCGCGCTATTAGCGCGACAAACGCCTCAATTTCGGATTGCTACAACCGTTCGATGATGGTGGCGTTGGCCATGCCGCCGCCCTCGCACATGGTCAGCAGCCCGTAGCGGCCGTCGGTGCGCTCGAGCTCGTTGAGCAGCGTGGCCAGGAGCTTGGTTCCCGAGCAGCCCAGCGGATGACCCAGGGCGATGGCGCCGCCGTTGACGTTCACCTTCGACATGTCGGCGCCGGTCTCCTTCTCCCAGGCCAGCACCACCGAGGCGAAGGCCTCGTTGATCTCGACCAGGTCGATGTCGTCCAGGCTGAGGCCACCCTTGAGCAGGACCTTCTCGGTGGCGGGGATGGGACCGGTGAGCATGGTCACCGGATCGACCCCGGCCAGGGCGAAGGCATGGAACCGAGCCCGCGGCCGCAGCCCGAGCTGGTTGGCCTTCTCCTCGCTCATGATCAGCGCCGCCGAGGCTCCGTCGGTGATCTGGCTGCTGTTACCGGCCGTGACCTTGCCGTCAGGCTTGAACGCCGGCTTCAGGTTGCCCAGCGACTCCATGGTGCTGTCGCGGATGCCCTCGTCGGCGGTGACCAGCTCAGCGCTCTCGCTCAGCGCGCCCGACTCCTTGTCCCGATGGACAGAACGCACCGGGATGATCTCCCGCTCGAACCGGCCCTCGTCCCGGGCTTGAGCGGCACGTTGCTGGCTCTGCAGGGCGAAGGCGTCGAGGTCCTCGCGGCTCAGCCCCCACTTGTCGGCGATGAGCTCAGCCGAGATGCCTTGCGGGACCAGCCCGCCGATGTCGGCATAGCGCAGGTTCATCTTCGGGCCGAACGGCCAGCCGAACTTGCCGTCCCCCACCGACGCGCCCATCGGCACCTGGCTCATGATCTCGACCCCGGAGGCCACGACCACGTCGTGGGCACCGGCCATCACCGCCTGGGCCGCGAAGTGGGCGGCCTGCTGCGAGGAACCACACTGGCGGTCGATCGTGGTGGCCGGGACGTCCTCAGGCCAGCCCGCGCCCAGGACCGCATTGCGGGCGATGTTGATCGACTGCGCCCCGGCCTGCATGACGCAACCCATGATCACGTCCTCGACGAGGACGGGATCGAGGTTGTTCCGCTCGACCAGTGCATTGAGGCACTCGGCGGCGAGGTCGGCGGGGTGCCACCCCGACAGCCTGCCGTTGCGCTTGCCGCCCGCGGTGCGGACAGCATCGACGATGACGGCCGTAGGCATGTGGCTCGCTCCTTGTGGTGAACGTCGAAGACACTTGACCCTGTGGTCAAGCCAGTCTGCCGACGCCGGCCGACCAGCGCAACCGAGCCCCTGTGGCCCGCATCACTAGCGCGCAGAGACAAGTACCCTCCGCCCGACCCCACCCTGCCGCCCTTGCGGCGTCGGCTCTGCCGACCGGCAACAATGGGACCTGGCACGAGGGCATCCAGAGTGCGTCACAGGGGGAGCGGACCGTGAGCATCAGCAAAGCCGAGCTCGACCAGAAGGTCGAAGGCCAGACCGTGTGCAGCCGGTTCCTCGAGACCGTCGAGGCCCATGGCGACCGCGTCGCCCTCCGAGCCAAGGACGAGGACGGCGGCTGGCAGAGCTGGACCTACCGGGAGTACGCCGATCAGGTCGCCCGGGCCGCGGCCGGGCTCCGCTCGCTGGGAGTCGGACCCGGCGACCGGGTGGTGCTAATGATGCGCAACATCCCCCAGTTCCACTTCGTGGATCTGGCCGTGGCGTTCTGCGGCGCCACGGCGGTGTCGATCTACAACTCCTCGCCGCCCGAACAGGTGCAGTACCTGGCCAGCCATTGCAAGGCCAAGGTGGCGATCGTCGAGGACTTCGAGTTCCTCGACCGCTTCATGGCCGTGCGCAACGAGCTGCCCGACCTGGGACCGATCGTGCTCCTGGACAACCCCCTCGGGATCCAGGGCCGCGGCATCCTCGAAGGTCCCGCCGTTCTGGAAGGCCACGACACCATCGACCTGCGCGGTGCGCTCGACGACATCGACCCCGATGGGCTGGTCACCGTGATCTACACCTCGGGAACGACGGGACCACCCAAGGGCGTGATGATCAGCCACTACAACGTGGTGTGGACGGCCGAGGGCTATCTCGACGTGCTGGACATCGACCCCGTCGGCTTCCGGGCCGTCTCCTACCTGCCGATGGCTCACATCGCCGAGCGCATGTCCAGCCACTACCTGGCCATCATCGCCGGATTCGAGGTCACGACGTGCCCGGACCCAAGCGAGGTCGCGGCGTACGCCCGGGAGGTCCGGCCCCAGACCATGTTCGGTGTGCCTCGGGTCTGGGAGAAGATCCACGCCGGCGTCGAGGCTGCGCTCGGAGCCGATCCCGACACCAAGGCCAGCTTCGACAAGGCGGTCGCGGTCGCCGGCCCCATCGTGGAGCGGCGCACCGCCGGCGAAGCCAGCTCCGAGGACGACGAGACCTGGGACAAGCTCGACGATGCCGCCTTCCGCAAGGTGCGCGAGCAGGTCGGGCTGGACGCCTTGAAGTTCGCGATCACCGGCGCCGCTCCGATCCCGGCCGAGCTCATCAGCTGGTACCGGGCCATCGGCGTCCCCATGTCGGAGATCTATGGCCTGTCCGAGTGCACCGGACCGATGACCTGGGAGCCCCACCGGGTGAAACCGGGCGCGGTCGGTGTGGCCTTCCCCGGCTGCGAGGTGTTCCTGGCCGAGGACGGCGAGGTGTGCTGCCGGGGCGGCAACGTGTTCGGCGGCTACCTCGACGATCCGGAGAAGACCGCCGAGGCGCTGGGCGACGACGGCACGCTGTTCACCGGCGACATGGGTGAGATCGACGAGGAGGGTTACCTCCGGATCGTCGACCGCAAGAAGGAGCTCATCATCACCGCCGGCGGGAAGAACATCAGCCCGGCCAACCTGGAGGCCGCGCTCAAGGTCCTTCCGCTGGTGGGTCAGGTGTGTGCCGTCGGGGACCAACGGCCGTTCATGACCGCGCTGGTGGTCCTGGATCCCGAGGTCGCTCCGGTCTGGGCCCGTGACCACGACATCCGCTTCACCACGCTGGCCAGCCTGGCCGAGAACCCCGAGGTACGAGCCGAGTTGGAGGCCGGCCTCGCAGGGGTCATGGCCCGCTTCAATCAGACCGAGCGGATCAAGAAGCTGGCCATCCTCGGTCAGGAATGGCTGCCGGACAGTGACGAGCTCACCCCGACGTCCAAGCTCAAGCGACGCTCGATCCTGGCCAAGTACGCCGAGGAGATCGACGCGCTTTACGCCTAGCCACCCAGGATCCGAGCCCGGAGGCGGCGGCCACCACTGCCACTCCGGGCGCGGCGGCCGAGGCGGATGACGTAGCCATCGGAGCCGCGGCCGTCGTGGTCGTCGGCGCGCACGGGTCGAACACCGTCGTCGTCGTCGTGCTCGACGGATCCACCACAGTGGTCGTGGTCGTCGATGTCGTGGTCGTGCTCGATGGGTCGACGACGGTGGACGTGGTGGTCGTAGGCGGACACGGGGCCGTCGTCGACGTTGTGGACGAGGTCGACGTGGACGAAGTGGTGCTCGACGACGTCGTGGAGGACGACGAGGGGGCGGTCGACGGCGGCAGGGTCGTCGTCGCTGGCGGAGGCGACGGGTCCTGCCCGAACGGCGGAGGTGTAATGCTCGCCGGTGGCAGCTCGGGGCTGGACAGCGGCGGCGGGGGCTCGGGCGCTGCTGGTTCCTGCGGCAGGGCTGTCACCCCGCGCTCGTACTCGTCGGCCAGACCCAGGACCAGAGCGACGTATTCGTTGGAGTGGTTGTACCGGAACACCGCCTGGGCCCGTTCGGCCGGGTTGCGCAGGTTGGTGTCGCCGGCGCACAGGTAGTTCCCGGTGGCCAGCGCGGCGTCGAAGATGTTGTCGGGGTCCTTGCGTCCGTCGCCGTTGCCGTCGGCGCCGGCGAAGCTCCAGCTCGAGGGGATGAACTGCATCGGACCGGTTGCCCGGTCGTAGACCGGGTCACCGTCGAGCGCGCCGCCGTCGGTGTCCCGGATCGTGGCCACACCGGGGCGACCGTCGAGCGCGATTCCCCGGATCGGCTTGGTGCTCGACCCGTCCTCGCGCAGCTGGTTCCCCCCGAAGCGGCCGTGGTTCGACTCCACCCGCCCGATCGCGGCGACCAGGGACCAGCGCAACCCACAGCCGGGCTTGTTGATGGACATGGTCTGCTCGGCGGCGCGGTAGGCCCGCAGCGCGATCTCCGGGATTCCGCTCGCTCCCAGCGCACCGACGACCGGCGACAGCGACGGGTTGGTCGTCGGGGTGGCGGTCACCACGACGACGTCCGTACCGTCCAGGTCCTGCGGGTCGACAGCCCGTGCGTGATCCGGTTCCACGTACTCCGGACGACCGGCGTGGTGATGGGGGCGGCTGTGCGTAGCCAGCTCGACCGGCGTCAGGCCGGCTCCGGGGAGGGCGGCCACCGCAGCGACAGCCGACACAGCGGCGGCAGGTACCCAATAGCGTCCCGCAACTCGACCAATCGAACGCACAGCTCTGATCGGTCCCCAACGCATCCGGCCCTGCCTCCCGCTCTTGCGAACCCCGAACCCAGGATGACTATAAGCAGATCTCTACCCACCGTTGGGGCGGCGACGAACAGAAATCTCCGCGATCGTCAGGGTGTGGTCGTCGATCCAGTGCTGGAGTCAGGCGGGTTCAGAAAGCCGGTGCACGCCTCGACCTTCTGGACCGCCATCCAGTACTGGGACTTGTCCAGCTCCACGACATCGCTCTTACGGCTCAGGTGGACCAGCGCAACGGTCTGATTGCCGCGCTTGATCATGGTCATCGGGTCGAGCGACGGATCTCCGAACGCCTTCTGCTCGGGATAGCCCCCATAGGGCACGATCTCGTCACCTTCGATCAGCTTGTCGCGAGCCCGCATGGCGTCGCGGGTGGCCGTCAGCTGGGACGGCGTCTGCTGCACCGGCAGCACCTCGTCCCAGATCTCCACGTGCTCGCCCGGTCTGCAGGAGAGCACGGGGGGCGTGTACGTGGTCCGCACATCCACGAGGCGAACGGTGCGTTGCTGATCCTCGACCCCGATCTGGCACCCCACCGTCAGCTGGCCCGGAGGAACCGCCTGGCGCAGCTCGCTGATCCCCGGCGGCGCCAGCAGCCGTCCCGAGTCCCAGCCGTTGGCGGTCACCCACACCTCGATCGGCTGACTGAAACCATTCTCGACCGCGATGTGCAGACCGTCGGGCTGGGGTTGGATCGACGTCACCGGCACGTCGATGCCGGCCTCGCCGCAGCGCAGGTCGACGATGTCGGGCAGCTGCGCCGGGCGCGGGACCGACCTGTTGTCCGACGCGGCTATGTCGTGATTGTCCCCGTCGAGCCAGGCCAGCCGGGGACTGGCGGCCACTCCCAGGACCGCCAGCGCCACCGCCGTGGCGACAGCTCCACGGCGGCGGCGCGTCCGGCGGCGCCGTCGGGCGGCGATCCCATCCAGTCCGTGCTCTGGGGGTTCACCGACAGTGGCGGCGATCTTCTCCAGCAGCGCCCGCAGTTGGTCATCGGGCGTCACGCTTCGTCCTCGCGCACATCGGCCAAGGCCAACCGCGCCTGACTGACCAGCACCCGCACGGTCGCGGGTCGAATCCCCATCACTCCGGCCGCCTCTACGCCGTCGAAGCCGAGCAGGGCCGTGAGCACCACGGCTTCGCGTTGTCGGGGCGTGAGGACATCAAGGGCCCGGGCCGCCCGATCTCGCACCTCAGCCAACTCGGATGGTTCGAGAGGCGGGGGCCGGTGCGATGAGCGATCGACCAGTCGCCGGGCCGCACGAGCGGCACGACGGGTGGTGCTGTGATGCGTGTTGAACGCGGTGCGGAACAAGTACCCCACGGGATCGTCGAACTGGCTGACCCGACCCCACCGCTCCCAGACCTTGCAGAACGCCGTCTGCATCAGGTCCTCGGCCTCGGGCCGGTCGCCGGTGAGGACGAAAAGCGCGCGAAACAGTCGGCGCTCGTTCGCGGCGTAGAAATCCTCGAAGGCGAGCGCGGTCCGGTCGCCGACCGCAGTCGGCGCCGGATCGGTCAATCGGTGGTCGACCACGATCGTGCTCAACACTGCCTCAAGAACGCCCGAGGGGCACGCGGCGTGTAGAGACTTTCAGTAAAACGCGCACGACCCCCGGGTGAACCCCGGGGGTCGCAGCAACGCAGACTTGAGGAATCAGCGCTTGCGAGCAGCCGTCTTCTTGGCGGCGGGACGCTTGGCTGCGCTCTTGCGGGTCGACGCGACCTTGCGGGTCACGGCGGCCTTACGGGTGGCTGGAGCCGCTTTCTTGGCTGGAGCCTTCTTGGCCACGGTCTTCTTGGCCACGGTCTTCTTCGCCACGGTCTTCTTGGCGGCAGCCTTCTTGGCCGGCTTGGCCGGGGCGGGGGCCGGCGGCCACACACCCTTGGCCAGCTTGGGGGCCTGGCTCGGGCTCATGACCGAATCCTTGAAGGCCTTCAGCGCAGTGATGCGGGCCTTCTTGGAAGCCTTGATCCTGACCGGCTCACCGGTCTGTGGGTTGCGGCCCATGCGAGCGGGCCGGTCCACCTTCACGAACTTGGCGAAGCCCGAGATGGCGACGGCTTCACCTTTTGCGACGATTGCGGTGACCACATCGGTGAAGCCCTTCAGGACTTCATCAACGTCCTTGCGTTCTTTTCCGGTGTGGGCGGCCACAGCGTTGACCAGATCACGACGATTCACAGCATGTCTCCTGATTCATCGGGGGGGACATACATAGTCAAGCGAACCAACACGCTGCGCGCGGGGATGCTTACGCAAACGTCGTGGTCAGGGCCATGGCGACCGCGCTCCGTGATTTCAAAGGTCCTTGATTTCCTTGAGTTTTCGACGTCGTCACGCCTTGAGCCGACGCTCGGCCTCAACCGCCCGTCGGGCCAGCTGATCCACCGTTGCCTCGTCGATCCGGTGCAGGCCGACTGCCTTATTCAGCTGCGCGTTGACCTGCGCGTGGGTCATCCCTGTGGCCCACACGAGCTCCTGGACGAGCCGCTGATTGCGTTCGCGCAGCTCCAGCCGCCGCTGTCGCGGGTTGGCATCGACGGCTACCGCGCCGTTGTCCGCGGCATCGCCGCCTTCGGCGACCAGCCGAGCACCGGGGAGAAGTGGCAGCGCCATCTCGAACCCACCGTCGCCGGAGCCTTCGCCGCCATCGCGGTCGAGCCGGCGCACGGTGTCGTCATCGGCGTCGAAGACCGAGAAGACCGAGGACACATCGGTATCGGTGACCACCGCAGACAACGGCGCGAACAACGACAGTTGGTCGGCCCGATCGTCCTCGTGCACCTGCTCGTCGAGGTCCGCGTCGGCGAAGCCGGCTTCCTCCTCATCGCCGTTACGGGGCACCTTGGCCAAGCTGTGCCGACGGGAGTCCGCGATCTGGGTGGCCCAGGTCCGCAACCGAGGGTCGTCGGGGATGAACAAGTAGGCCCGTTGGCGAGGAACTCCCCTCGTCCAGCGGACCAGACGCCCGACCGCCTGCCGGAAGAACAGCTCGGTGGTCGTCGTGGTGGCGTAGACCCCGATGCGCAATCGGGGGATGTCGACGCCCTCGGAGATCATCCGGACCGCCACGATCCACGGCTCGGCGCTGGCGGCGAACTGGGCGATGCGATGCGAAGACCGGGGATCGTCGGACACCGCCACCGCGGCCCGCACTCCGCAACGCTGGCGGAGCAGATCGGCGATTCCGTGGGCATGGTCCTGGTCGGAGGCGATGACCAGTCCGCCGGCCTCGGGGTGCTGCCGGCGCAGCATGGTCAGCCGCTCGTGGGCCTGGAGCAGCACCGTGGGCAGCCACTCGCCCTCGAGGCTGAGCGCGGTACGCAACCGCTGGGCCGAGCCGGTGCGGTCCAGGGGATCGTCGAACGCCGCGGAGGCCACCGTCCCGTCGGGAGCAATCCACTCCATGAAGCCGTTGACCCGCGGGAAGTACACCGGCCGCACCACCCGCCCGTCGGCCAGGGCGTCCCCATAGCCGTACTCGAAGTCGGGCCACGCCTCATCGCCGAGGTAGTTGACGAAGGGGATGGCCTGGGTGTCGGAGCGGAACGGCGTCCCCGACAGCGACAGCCGCTGCGGCGCGTCCTCGAAGGCCCGGCGAGTGGCTTCGCCCCAGGCCCGATCGTCTCCGGCGTGGTGGACCTCGTCCAGGATCACCAGGCACTGGGCGGCCACCTGTCGCAGTGGATCGGGGCTGGAGGCCACCTGCTGATAGGTCGTGACCAGCCCGTGGACGTCGGCCGGCAACCGGCCCCGCAGCGGCGACCACGACGGCTCCAGATGGAGACCGAAACGCTCCGCCGCGTCGGCCCACTGCAGCTTGAGATGTGACGTCGGCGCCACGACCACGAGCCGGCGGCCGGGGTTGGCGGCCAGGTGGTGGACCGCAGCGGTCAACGCGAAGGTCGTCTTGCCTGCTCCCGGGGTCGCGACCGCGAGGAAGTCAGGGTGGGGGGAGTCCGCGAGCCGGTCTAAGGCGCGCTTCTGCCACGTTCGGAGACGGATGCTGCGGGCCATGGGGGGCGCCGATATTGGCACGATCCCCCGCGGCGATGTGACCGCTTCGCCCCCACCTGGCGCTACTACTCTCGTGTCGCCGGAGCTGACGGCCATCGACGACAGGCGACGGGCACGGGCTGGGCAGGAGAAGCCATGGGCGGTCTGAAGATCGATGACCTCGGCGGGGAGCCGTTCGGCACCGTGCTGGCCGATCCGCCGTGGCGGTTCACCAACCGCACGGGCAAGGTGGCGCCCGAGCACCGGCGGCTCAACCGCTACGACACCATGGACTCTCAGGACATCGCGGCCCTGCCGGTCGCCGATCTGATGGCTGACCGCAGCCACTGCTACCTGTGGGTGCCGAACGCTCTGCTGGCCGAAGGGCTGGTCGTGCTGCAGGACTGGGGGTTCACCTACAAGGCCAACCTCGTGTGGCACAAGGTGCGCAAGGACGGTGGGAGCGACGGGCGAGGTGTCGGCTTCTACTTCCGCAACGTGACCGAGCTGGTGCTGTTCGGCGTGCGAGGGCGGTTACGGACGCTGGCGCCGGCCCGTAGCCGGACCAACCTGTTCGCCAGCCGCAAGCGCGAGCACAGCCGCAAGCCCGACGAGCTCTACGACATCATCGCCGCATGCTCACCTGGCCCTTATCTGGAGCTGTTCGCGCGGTATCCGCAGGACGGTTGGCAGTCATGGGGCAACGAGGCCAACGCCGACGTCGTCCCTCGTGGCCGTCAACACCGGGGCTACGGTGCGGCATGAGGCGAACATCATGGAAGCGGTAGGCGTCGGTTTCTTCGTTTTCTTCTTCGTCGCGATCGCCGTTGTGTCGATCGGCGGGCTCGTCTTCTGGATCATCTCGCTGATCGAGATAGCCAAGATCCCGGATGTGCAGTTCCGGGCCTCCGGCAACGAGAAGTGGGTCTGGCTCCTCATCGTCGGGCTGGCCGGATGGATCGGGGCCCTGGTCTGGCGCTTCACCGTCCGCAACGACGTCCTGAACGCCGCGGGCCAGATCCCCGCTCCACCCCCCGGCTGGTACCCCGACCCCTCAACCGGCGGCCTCCGCTGGTGGGACGGCACCCAATGGACCGCCCACCACCACAACCCCCCACCCACCAACCCCGGCGCCACCCCGGAGTAGCGACCGGCCGCTCAGCGAACCCTCACTTAGCGCGTGACGAGGTCCTCCATCAGGCCGACGAACGCGACGACGGAACTCCGTCGGCGGGCGTTCCCTCGCACCGACGAGGAAGAAATACTGGTCGGCCGTCAGGCCGAGGCCATTTTCTTCGTGGAGACGATGGGACTCGAACCCACGACCCCCTGCTTGCAAAGCAGGTGCTCTAGCCAACTGAGCTACGTCCCCCTCGAGTGGGCAACATTATCGGTCGGGGTCGAGCCGGCCCACCGTGGGTGGTGTGGTGGTCCAGGTTGAACGCAGTGCGACGGCAATCGTTACTGCATGCGTCGTATTGTTCAGCTCGTGCGCGGGTGGGCACTGGGAGGGCTGGCTGCTACGGCGTTCGCGTTCAGCGCGGGCGCAACGTGGACCGTGATCACCTTGAGCGATCTCGAGGTGGTCGAGCCGTTCAGTGAGCCCATGGCCGAAGCCGCGACATCACCGTCGTCGGTTCCCCTGGTCGCGCCGACCTCGACGGTCCCCGCCGCCGCCGACGTCCCGCCCTGTGCCATCGCCGACGAACCGGTCCAGGAGGACCCGGCTACGGACTGGGCCACGATCGTGGTCGACACCAACCGCGCCCTGCCCGCCGACTATGCCCCACCCGATCTGGTCGACGTCTCGGCTGCGGGGTTCACCACAAGCGACCAGATCCGCCAGATCGTGGTCCCCGATCTCGATGCCCTCCGCCAAGCCGCCGAGGCCAACGGCACTCCGCTGGTCATGGTCTCGGCCTATCGCAGCTACGGCTATCAGCAGGGCCTGTTCAACAACTATGTGGAGGAGCTCGGTCTCGAGGAAGCCGAGCGAACCTCGGCCCGCCCGGGGCACAGCGAGCACCAGCTCGGCACCGCGGTCGACCTGATCGGACCCGACACGCCAGACCTCGAGACTGATTTCGCCGCGACCCCCACTGGTCAATGGCTGGCGGCCAACGCCTCGGCCTACGGCTTCGTGATCAGCTACCCGGACGTGGCCCGCGAGCGCAGCTGCTACGCCTTCGAACCGTGGCACCTCCGCTACGTCGGCCGAGACCTTGCCGGTCAGATCCAGGCCTCCGGCCTCACCCTGCGCGAGTGGCTGTTGACCCACTAGTCCGCTCGGGCCGGGGTGGCTCCAGGCACTACCGTCGCTGCTCGTGCGTCTGATCCGTCTCACCTCTGCCGCGTTGCTGGTGCTCCTGGCCGTGTCCTGCGCCAAGGAGTCCGACAACGCCAACGTGCGCTCGGGCTCCGAGAACAACGACAACGCGGACAGCGCGAACCCCGGGGACGACGACAGCAACAGCGGCGACGGCACACTCGATTGGCAGGACTGCGGGGCCTCGGTGGAGTGCGCCGAGCTCGACGTCCCGCTCGACTACGACAACCCCGCCGGCGAGACCATCACCATCGACGTGCTCCGCTCGCCTGCTACCGGCGATCGGATCGGCCCACTGTTCGTGAACCCCGGCGGCCCCGGCGCACCCGGCGACGAGTTCGCCTCCGGCTTCGCCTCGGGCCCGACCACCCCGTCCGAGCTCAACGAGCACTTCGACATCGTGGGCGTCAACCCCCGCGGTCTCGGTGCGAGCCGGATCGACTGCGGCGGTGACTTCGAGAAGCTCTACGGCGTCGACTACAGCATCGATTCCCCCCAGGACGAGCAGGACCTGCTGAGCGTCAGCCAGGAGTACGTCGAC
>DASXTK010000340.1:0-12480 GCA_036505485.1 Acidimicrobiales bacterium | reverse complement strand
CCGCAGGCTCTGAGCATCGCCGACACCGTCGACCAGCTGTCGACGTGGCTGGCGGCCAACCCGTGGCGCGACCGGCTGCCGGTCGCGCTGGCGGACACCGTGGTGGTGGAGGCGGGCGGCCGCTGGTGGCTCGAGGATCCCGCCGGGGACCGCCTCCGCCTGGCCCGCTCGGTGGAGCCTTGGATGATGCTTGCGCTCTCAGACGGACAGCCCGGTCTCGTCGTCGGTGAGTGGGAGGATGGCGAGGTCGTCCCGATGGCGATCACCCCGCTCCAGGATCCGGTGCCGTTGTGACCAGCGCGGCGTGGGAGCTGTTGGTTGCAGTGGCGTTGGTGGGGACGGAACGGAAGCCGGTGTCGGCTGAGGGGATCACTGCATTGGGGGCGCTTGTAGACCTGCCGATCGAGCAAGCCTCGGAGGAGGCGACCGTGCTCACCGCGGCGGGGGTGGTGGCCAGCTATCGGAGGACCGGCTTCCTGCCGACCCGGGGACAACGCAGCGAACAGGAACCAGCTCCGACTGACGATCGGCCCGAGGCCTCTGCGGCGGCGTCCCAGATCCTCGAGCTGCTGCTCGACGGGCACATCAAGGTTCCGGGGGGAGCGGCGGTCCTCGCGGCCGAGTGGCTTGGACGCTGCGCGGACCGCGGACGGCGTCCCCCGGCCCGGGTCCTGCCCGCGTTGCTCGATCATGGGACCCGGTCCCGCGAGCTGCGGGGCCCGATCGTTGCCGCGGGAGGACCGCGCCTGGCCTGGCTCGCAGGCCACAACCCCAACTGGGCGTGGGCAGCAGCCACGGTCACCGCCACCGAGGAAGAGGACGCCAACGAGGTGTGGCGGACGGGAGACCACGCGGCCCGGATGGTGCGGCTCATCGCCTTGCGCTCCTCCGATCCCGCCGCCGCGATCGAGCTGGTGCAGGAGTCCTGGGCGGGGGAGAAAGCCCGCGATCGGGCCGAGATCCTCGATGTGCTGCGGGCCGGGCTCGGTTCAGCCGACGAGGCCCTCCTCGAGCAGGGCCTGGACGACCGCGCCCCGACCGTCCGGGGCGCCGCGGCCGACCTCCTGGCTTCGCTCCCGTCGTCCGCCCTGGCGCAGCGGATGACCGACCGGGTACGGCCGCTGGTGGTCCTAGACGGCCGACGCCGAAGGCAACAGCTGAACGTGGAACTGCCCGACGAGCCCGACGACCAGGCCCGCCGCGACGGCATCCAAGACCAAGGCGCACCGCGGGGGATCGGCCAACGGACGTGGTGGTTGATGCAGCTCGTCGGGGCGACACCGCTGGGTTTCTGGACCAACGAGCTGGGCCTGACCCCGGCCCAGGCCTTGCGGTCGGCCGCCGCAAGGCCCGAGCTCCGCGACGGCTGGACGACCGCGGCCCGACGCCAGCGCAACGGCGAGTGGGCCCGAGAGCTCGTCGCCGACCGACCCGAACCCGCGCTCCTTCGGGCACTACCGCCCGAGGACGCCTGGCCGGCGGCCGAGGCGGCCCTACGCAAGTGCACCGATGGCGCCGTCCCGGGCTTGCTCTCCTCCGCAGCCGGTGCCGCCACAACCCCGTGGCCAGCAAGCCTCAGCGCGGCCGCGGTCGCTCGGCTCCGCGCCAACAAGAACAGCATCGCCACCGAGCAGGGCCTCACCGTCGTCGCCGCGGCCGCCGACCCCTCGATCGGACCCGAGCTGGAACGCTGGCTCGGCAGCCTGGGTCCCCAGGACCGGTTGCGCCACCACCTTCGCACCGTCGTCCACGCCCTCTCGATCCGCCACACCATCGCCCAGGAGTTCGCATGACCGACGTTGCAGTGACACCCGACGGGGTGCTGCGGGCCCATGCCGAGGCCCAGTTCGCCGCCGAGTTGGCGGCCCTGGAGCGCCAGGACGACCGGCAGCGTCCGCCGAGTTGGCGCCTGTCGCCCTGGGCGGTGGTCACCTACCTGCTGGGCGGCCGGCTCGACGATGGCACCACGGTCACCCCCAAGTACGTCGGCCAGCGGCGCCTGGTCGAGATCGCCGTGGCCACGCTGGTCACCGACCGGGCGCTGCTCCTCCTGGGTGTGCCCGGCACGGCCAAGACCTGGCTCAGCGAGCACCTGGCCGCGGCGATATCGGGCGACTCCACCCTCCTGGTCCAGGGAACGTCGGGCACCCCGGAAGAAGCCATCCGCTACGGCTGGAACTACGCCCGGCTCCTGGCCGAAGGCCCGTCCCGCGGCGCGCTCGTGCCGAGCCCGGTGATGCGGGCCATGGAGCTGGGCTCGCTCGTGCGCATCGAGGAGCTGACCCGCATCCCCTCCGACGTGCAGGACGCCCTGATCACCGTGCTGTCGGAGAAGTCCCTGCCGGTCGCCGAGCTCGACACCGAGGTCCAGGCCCGCAAGGGCTTCAACGTGATCGCCACGGCGAACGACCGGGACCGCGGTGTGAACGAGCTGTCGGCCGCGCTCATGCGGCGGTTCAACGTGGTGGTCCTGCCGTTGCCGAGTGATCTGGAGGCCGAGGTCTCGATCGTCAGCGAGCGGGTGACCCAGCTGGGCCGGGCGCTGGAACTTCCAGTGGAGTTGGAGGGACTCGACGAGATCCGGCGGGTCGTGACCATCTTCCGGGAGCTGCGCTCGGGCGTGACCGAGGACGGTCGCACGACGGTGAAGTCGCCGTCGGGCACGCTGTCGACGGCCGAGGCCATCTCGGTGGTCACCAACGGCATGGCCCTGGCGGCGCACTTCGGCGATGGCCGGGTCGCAGCCGCCGACGTGGCGGCGGGCCTGGTCGGCGCGGTCGTCAAGGACCCGGTCCAGGACCGCATCGTCTGGCGGGAGTATCTGGAGACCGTGGTCAAGGAACGGAAGGGCTGGTCCGACGTGTACCGGGCCTGCCGCGAGCTGGGCTAGTCCGCAGTTGACTGTCGCCGTCCTAGGAATCCGCCACCACGGCCCGGGCAGCGCCAGGGCCGTCGCGTCGGCGCTGGAGGAAGTGCGTCCCGACGCGGTGCTGATCGAAGGCGCTCCCGAGCTGGACGCGGTCGCTGCGCTCGCCGGACACGCAGGGATGCGGCCTCCGGTCGCTGGCCTGGTCTACGCCCCCGAGCAGCCACGGCAGGCTGTGTTCTACCCGCTCGCGGCCTTCTCCCCGGAGTGGGTGGCGTTGCGCTGGGCCTTGCGGCACGGCGTCGAGGTGCACTTCGCCGACCTGGCCGCCGCCCACCATCTCGCACCTGCGGAGGAACCGTCGGTGCCACCCGGTGGCACCAGCGACGATCCCATCACCGTGCTCGCCGCGGCGGCGGGATTCGACGATCCCGAACGGTGGTGGGAAGACGCGGTGGAGCACCGGCACCGTGGGCTCGGCGCCTTCCAGGCGGTCACCGAGGCCATGGCTGAGCTGCGAGGTGACGGTGGACTCGCCGACCGGGACACCGAGACCAACGAGCGCCGCGAAGCCGCGATGCGCCGGGCGCTACGGAACACGATGAAGACCCACGAACGGGTGGTGTTCGTCTGCGGCGCCTGGCACGCACCGGCCCTCCAACCCGAGGCCTTCCCGCCGGCCCGCCAGGACGACGCGCTCCTGAAGGGCCTGCCCAAGGTCAAGGTCGCCGCCACATGGGTCCCGTGGACCAACGCCCGGCTCGCGTACCGCAGCGGCTACGGCGCCGGGGTTGCCTCCCCCGGCTGGTACGAGCACCTGTTCACGGTTCCGGGCGATGTGTCGACCCGGTGGTTGACCGGCACCGCCCGACTGCTGCGCGACGAGGACGTTCCGGCCTCGTCGGCGTCGGTGATCGAGGCCGTCCGGTTGGCCGACGCCCTGGCGACCCTCCGCGGCCGACCGCTCGCCGGGCTGTCGGAGCTGTCCGACGCCACCGAGGCGGTGTTGTGCGGCGGATCCACCGTGCCCATGGCCCTGGTGTCCGAACGGCTCTTCGTCGGCGAGGCCCTGGGCCGCGTCCCGGACGAGACCCCGATGGTGCCGCTGGCCCGCGACCTCGAACGGCACCAGAAGCGGCTGCGGCTCAAGCCCTCGGCGGCCGAGCAGGTCGTGACCCTCGACCTGCGCACCGACAGCCACCTGGAACGCAGCCACCTGTTCCACCGCCTGACCCTGCTCGGTGTCCGGTGGGGCACCCAGATCGACAGCGGCCGCACCCGGGGCACGTTCAAGGAGAGCTGGCAGCTCGAATGGCACCCGGAGCTGTCCCTCGCGCTGATCGACGCGTCCGGCTTGGGGACCACGATCGCTGAAGCGGCGGCGGCCAAGGTCGTGGCCAGGGTGGCCGAGGCGGACATAGCCACCTTGACCACGCTCATCGAGGAAGCGCTCCTGGCGGATCTGCCCGCGGCGCTGTCGGCGGCGATGGACGCCCTGGCCGAACGGGCGGCTCGGCAGCACGACACCCAGCGGCTCATGGCCGCGGTCGAGCCCCTGGCCCGGGTGACCCGGTACGGCAACGTGCGCCGGGTCGACACCGAGCTGGTGGCCGAGGTGCTGGGCAGCATCGCGGTCCGGGTGGCGATCGGGCTGGGGGCGGCGTGCAGCAGCCTGGACGACGACGCCGCGGCGGCGATGCGGATGTTGGTCGACGGGGTGCACCGTGGCCTGGCCATGGCCGACGACCGGGAGCCGCGGGACCGTTGGTATCAGGCGATGGCTGGATTGGCCGATCAGTCCGGCGTCCATGGCGCGGTGTCCGGCCGGGTGAGCCGGCTCCTCCTCGACGCCGGAAGGATCGGAGCCGACGATGCCGGCCGCCGGGTGGCCCGACACTTGTCCCGAGGTGCGGATGCGGTCGACGGAGCGGCGTGGCTCGACGGGTTCCTTTCCGGTGACGCGGCCCTGCTGCTCCACGACGATGCCCTGCTGGCGGTGGTGGACGACTGGTTGACCGAGGTGTCGGGCGAGCTCTTCGACGACTTGCTCCCGCTCCTGCGTCGCACCTTCGGAGCGTTCAGCAATGCGGAGCGGCGCATGATCGGGGAGCGAATTGGTCGAGACCCGGCCACGGCATCGACGACGGCCGGTGACGACGAGCTGGTGGACGAGGAGCGGGCCCGCCGGGCCATCCCGGTGCTGCGGGAGATCCTGGGGGCGGCGCCGTGAGCGAGGAGCGGAAGCGGCGCTGGCGTCTCGTGTTGGGCGGCGACGAGGCCGACGGCTTGGGAGTCGACCTCGGCCCGGGCGACCAAGAACGCGACGCGGTCCTGCGCGAGCTGTACGACGCCGAGCGCAAGGGTGGGCTCGGCGGCAGCGCGCCCCGGGTGTCCCGCTGGCTGGGCGACATCCGCACCTACTTCCCCAGCAGCGTCGTGCAGGTCATGCAGCGCGACGCCATGGACCGGCTGGGGCTGCGCCAGCTGCTCCTGGAACCGGAACTGCTCGCCACCGTCCAACCCGACGTCGCGCTGGTCGGCACCTTGATCGGCCTGGGTCGGGCCATTCCCGAACGATCCCGGGAGACGGCTCGGGCGGTGGTCCGCCAGGTCGTCCAGGATCTGGAGAAGAGGCTCTCGGCGCGAACCCGCCAGGCGGTGACCGGGGCGCTGAACCGAGCCGCCCGGTCCCGCCGACCGCGTCCGGCCGACATCGACTGGAACCGCACGATCGCCGCCAACCTCTCTCGCTACCAGCCGGAGTACCGCACGGTGATCCCGGAACGGCTCGTCGGCTACGGCCGGCGCTCCCAGCAGGTGCTCCGCGAGGTCGTCCTCTGCATCGACCAGAGCGGCTCGATGGCCAGCTCGGTGGTGTACGCCAGCGTGTTCGGAGCCGTGATGGCGTCCCTGCGGGCGGTGCGGACCCGGCTCGTGGTGTTCGACACTGCCGTCGTCGACCTCACCGAGCAGATGCAGGATCCGGTCGACGTGCTGTTCGGCGTGCAGCTGGGCGGGGGCACGGACATCGCGGGCGCGCTCGGTTACTGCGCCTCGGTCATCACCCAGCCCCGGGACACGATCCTCGTGCTGATCAGCGACCTCTACGAGGGCGGGGTGCGGGAGGAGCTGCTCCGTCGGTCAGCCGCGTTGGTGGAGTCCGGGGTCCAGATGATCGCCCTGCTCGCCCTCAGCGATGACGGTGCTCCGACGTTCGACCACGACAACGCTGCTGCCCTCAACGAGCTCGGGATCCCGGCGTTCGCCTGCACCCCGGCCCTGTTCCCTGACCTCATGGCCGCGGCCATCCAGAAGCGAGACATCGCCGCGTGGGCGTCGTCCAACGACATCGTCGTGAGCGGGTAGGCCGGAACATCGTCCGAGGCAATGGTGCCCACGATCGAGAGGCTGAGGTGATAGTGCCCGCATGCGGGCACTATCACCTCAAGCTCAACGAGGTGGGCACCATTGCCTCAAGCTCAACGGCTGGAGGGTTCTGCTGGCGCAGCCCGTAGGTCTAGAACAGACCCGTGGATGAGGACGCGGCTGGTCCGAGTGGGAAGACGATCGTCGTGGATGGCAACAACGTCATCGGGGCGGTGGCCGACGGCTGGTGGCGTGATCGCCCGGCGGCGGTGCGCCGGCTCCTGGGCCGGTTGCACTGCTACCAGCAGCGCACAGGAACCACGGTGATCCTCGTCTTGGACGTGCCTCAGGCCGACCTGCCCAGCGGTCTCCACGAGGGAGTGGAGGTCTGTTACCCGGCACGACGCGGGCGTGACGCCGCCGACGAGCGGATCATCGAGCTCCTCGACGAGCGCGACCTCGCCAACGCCCAAGTCGAGGTCGTCACCTCCGACCGGGCCCTCGCCGCCGACGCCAGCAACCGCCACGTCACCACCGTCGGCGCCCGCACCTTCCTCACCCGCCTGGACCAGGCCCGTTGTTGAGCAGCCGACGATGGCGTAGCCCAGGGCCAACTTGACTGGACTCGCAGCCGATTGATTATCGAGTATGGTGGGCGGAGCTGAACCTGGGGGAGGGTGGCGATGAGGCGGACGGTGCGGTCACGGCTCGTGCACGTCGTGGTGGTGTTCGCGGTCTCCTGTGGGTTCATGGTCTCGAGCCCATGGACCAGTTCTCCGGTGGGTGCATCCGTGACCGGCGGACGAACGGTCGACTCCGCCTTGGCCTACGACGCGGCGGGTAATCGCTGGGTGTCGGTCTCGAGTGGCGAGCCGCTGTCGAGCCCGGGCGGCTCCATGTGCTCGCCAGTCGACCCGGTGATCCAGGCCCGAGGCTGGACCAACGTTCCTGTGCGCACCGGACCAGCACCGCACCGCCTGCGCGGGTGTTGGGAGGGCGACGCGCTGCGCGACCTGCCGTCGCCGTGGTGGGCCGTCAACGAGCTCGGATCGGTTCGTGCTCCCTCTCTCCTGCGGGTCTCCGGCGCATGGTGGTTGGCGTACTCGGCCCGCAAGTCCGGTTCTCAGCAGCGCTGCATCGGGATCGCGTCCGGCTCCAACGCCCTGGGCCCCTGGACCCACCCGTCTGCACCCTTGGTGTGTCCGCCCGACGGCTCGAGCGTGGGCGATCCCGAGCTGTTCTTCAGCCGGGCCGACCAGAAGCTCTACGTCCTATGGTCGCATGCCGTCCCGACGGCAGGACACGACTGTTCCTCGCAGATCCAGGTGCAACAGGTGGACACGAACACGCGCACTGTGATCGGCAATGCGACCGTGCTGGTCGACGCCTCGACCCCGTTGCTCGGATTCGACGAGGTGACCGACGCCGCGTGTCCGGGCGGAGTCCGCCACGTGGTCGAGTCCCCGACGATGACGCGGGGCCGCGACGGCACGCTCTGGCTGTTCTTCTCGGCCAATGATCGAAACTCCCGGAACTACGCCACCGGCTTCGCGTTCTGTGGCGGAGGCGCTCCGGGTTCGTCGGGCTGCGCGCTGCTGAACCTGTTCGACCCGGCCCAGTCCCGATACCGGCCCCTGTGGGGAGATGCGGGCCGCACGGCGGCGGTCGGTGGGGTGAACGCTGCGCCTTACTTCGCGTTCCCCAGCCATGCTGGCTTTGGCGGACTGTCACTGGCCGAGCTCGACCCCACAGGCACGGCGCCACAACCGATCTACGCCACCGCGCAGTTCTGGTGGTCCGGAGACACCCACACGCAGCTGATGTATCGGCTCGACAACGGCAGCATGCCCGCGCTCTTCGAACCGGAGACCGTCGCTGTCGCCGGAGCCCCAGGGAGCTTCGGGTCGTTGGCTTCGACGCCTCCGGAGGGCACGACCCCTTCGGGCCACAGCATCACCACCCGAGCCGTGCCGGGGCACTCCTGGCCAGGCGGCTACACGGGGGTCTTCAACGCCCGGGCAGCCGACGGCACCGAGTTCGTCGGGTCGTTCGAACAGAACGGCGGCTTCGGCCATGTCACCGCTGACGGCCTCGTCCTCGGGTCCTACGACCCGGCTCGGAGCACCTGGACGAACATCCCGATCAAGTGGAACCGGCTCAGCGACAAGACGACGACCGGGACCGACACCCTTCCACCGGTCGATCCGGCCGCGTACGGTCAGACGCTCCCATGGGAGGCGGCCACGGCCGCAGGTCGTCCGGAGTCTGACGGCATCCACCTCGCAGGGGCGACGATGGGCGATGTCGAACCCATCGACGGCGGCAAGGCGATCGCGTTCACCGTCCCCGACGCCTATCCCTGGGCCTACGCGTGGCTCAACGGCGCCGGTGTTCCGTTGCCATCTGGCGCGGACGGCGTCTGGCCGGCGTTCGGCATCGTTTCGAAGGTCGACAACGAGTGGAAGGTGGCCACCGGTGCTGGATGGGTCAATCAATGGACCGGCGGCCAGCTGGCAGCATCGGTGCCGCGCAGTCCGACGAACCCCGACCAGCCGTCGATCAGCGAACAGGCCTGCGCGCCGACCACCGACCACCACTACGGGGCGAACTTCACTGTGCCCCCGGGCGAAAGCTGGTGCGGCAGCCCGAACGAGATGGCCAGCCTGCCCAGGTCCCACGACATCATCGTGGCCCAGTACGCCCGGAACTTCAGCGACCCCACCGGAACCATCGCCGGTGGCTTGATGGCGTTGCGGGTGACGCCTGTGGCCGATGGCCGCTACGACGTCAAGGTCCGAGGCTGGGAGCCACTGCCGGTCATCACGGCACCGTCGGACCCGAACATCATCCTGTTGCCCACAGCCAAGTCCATCGCCGTCGATCCGACCGGGACCGACGGGGACGAACGCTTCGTCGTCGACATGGACGTCTTCACACTGAACCGCAACAGCGGGGACTTGGTGCTCAACCGCAGCGACTACTTCGGAGCGGTCGCCACGACGGTCGAGTTCAGCTATGACGCAGCGAGCGGTGAGATCCGTCCGACATCGGCTCCGCTCCTCAGCCAGGACCTGGTCAACCATCAGTCCCTCGGCGCAGTGGGAGGTGCCTACGACAGCGACGGGAACCTCTGGGTCCAAGGATTCGCCCAGGATCCGAACACTCCGTTCGTCGGCATCTACGCCAAGACGAACGGTCAGAGGACGCTCGGTAGTGCTCAGTGCGGATTTGATCCGAACAAGGCGCTTCGTGACTACCTCACGGTGGGGGCGAAGCCTGACTGGGGTCGAGCTTGTCAACCTGAATATGAGATCGAGGCGGGTCGGGACTTCGTGCGCAACGCGTTCTCGACAGTCGAGTTCAGCGAGGACCCCGCTACGAAGACCATGGTGATGGTCAGTACGGCCTGGGCCCGCGCCCTCTCTGTCCGGCGCTCCGGGATGGGACTGAACATGACGTTCGCGGTCGGGGATCTTGTCCACACGGGTGAGGACCGCCTCATGCCGCTCGGCAACCATCGCCCGGGGGTGTTCGACAGCAACGGTCGCCTCACGTTTGCGATGCCGGGCGTCACCGAAGCCGCGGGCCGGCCATGCTCCTACATCGGATACTCCGGATTGGGCGTACTTTGCCCAGGCATCACGCCACGAGGTGCCATCCGCAACTGGACCACGACCATCGACGTCCCTCAGCTGTTCGCTCCACCGCCGACACCTCTACCCGGGTCGACTGGTGAGCCGGCGGTGCGGATAGGGGCGGAGCAGACGGCAACGACCGCGACGGCGAATGGCTCGGCGATCGATGGAACGATCCCAGTGAGGTCCGTGGCCGTGATGGATCACAGGGGCGTCGGCTACCGCCTCGTCGGCGGGTCTTCAGGAACGGTGGAGTACAAAGTCTGGGTCCCGGTCGCCGGCAACTATCGCCTCGACTACGCGATCTGTGATTCCGGCGTGATCCGGGCCACCGTGGGGAGCACCAGTCAGTCGACCGCTGTCACGGCGGCATGCCCGGGCGACGGGTCGCCGGTTGGGAGCACCACTACCGGCCCGACCTTCCAGCTGGCCGCCGGTCTGCAGACCATCCGTCTCAACTCGACTGGCGGCAACTGGAAGCTCGACTGGTTCGCCGTGAGCCGTCTGTGAGGGGGGTGTTCCCGTAGAGGTTGAGGAGTAGCGGCATTGCCTTGGTTATTGGGCCGTCTTCGGCGGATAGGCCTGGGGGGTCGCGGTAGAGCTTGCGTTCCCAGACCCGGATGTCGCGTTCGAACTCGTCCTTGATGCCCTTGGTGACCACCCGCTTCACGAGCGGTCCTTCAGCTGGCGGTCGAGGCTGCGCTGGAAGAAGACGTCCAGCTTGACCTCGATCATCTCGTCGTCGATGGGCATGGCGGTCATGAAGGTGTTGATGGCGACATCGCCGGTGGTCACAGGGGTGATGTAGAAGCCCATCCCGAAGAGCTCGGCCTCAACGCCGAGAGCGACACAGCCGTCCACCCCCACCCACGGTGCCGACGATCAGCTCGGTGTTGGGGGACGTGCCACACCCACGCCTCCCACACGAGGAAAGCTACCGAGACGAAATTTCCGCTCCATGTCTCGGAGGTCACAGTGGGTGAGTACACATGGGTTCACGAGGTCAAGGGTGTGGATCTTGATGAGCTGTCCAACCTGTATCGGATCGCTCCCCTTGGGGACAAGCCCCCGGACGCCCTCGCAACGGTGTACGGCAACAGCATGTTCATGTGCTTCGTCTACGCAGGAGACGTGCTCGTCGGCGCCGGCCGAGCGTTGGCCGACGGTCTCGACTGCTCGTACATCGCGGACGTGGCTGTCCATCCGGACCACCAGGGACGCGGGCTCGGCAAGGCGATCATCGCCAAGCTCGTGGACCTGTCCCACGGGCACAAGAAGATCATCCTGTATGCCAACCCGGGCACCGAAGGCTTCTATGTCAAGCTCGGCTTCCTCCGCATGAACACAGCCATGGCGGTCTGGCACGACCCCGCCAGCGCCGTCGCCTCGGGCATCCTGAGCGCCAACCCCTAGCGGAAATCGCAGTCCACCCGGGTGTAGCCGTTCAGGAAGGAGGAGACGAGGGGGTCGGCGTCGATGACGGTCCAGTGGGGTGCTCGTTCCAGGAGGGCGGTGAAGACGGCAGAGATCTCGTGGCGGGCCAGCGATGCCCCGAGGCAGTAGTGCGGTCCGGCTCCGAAGGCGACGTGGGGGTTCGGCGCCCGGCTGAGGTCGAAGCGTTCCGGGTCCGGGAACACGGACTCGTCTCGGTTGGCCGAGGAGTACCAGACGACGACCTTGTCCCCGGCGGCGATGGGGGTCTCGCCGAGGGTGCAGTCCTCGGTGGCGGTCCGGCGGAAGTGGCGCACCGGCGTGGCCCAGCGCACGATCTCGTCGACTGCGGTAGGCCCAACCCCAACGGGATCCTCGAGCCAACGCTCTCGCTGGTCCGGGTGCTGCCCGAGCGCGACCAGGCCATGGGAGATGGCATGCCGGGTCGTCTGGGTCCCGGCAACGACCAGCAGCATGAAGAAGGAGCCGATCTCGGTCGCCGTGAGGCTCTGGCCCTCGACGTCGGCGTGCACCAGCGCCGACGTCAGATCGTCCTGCGGCTCCCGCTGCCGCACGTCAGCGAGTGACCCGGCCGCCGCGTGCAGGGCTTGGGCCGCCTCGGTCATCGACTTGGCGTCCCGGGCCAGTCCCATCGTCTTGCCGTGCTCGGCGATGTAGCTCCAGCTCGATTCCGGTATCCCCATCAGATCGCACAGCACCTGGAGCGGAAGGGGAGCCGCTAGATCGGCGACCGCATCCGTCTCCCCTTTGGCCACGGCCTCGTCGACCAGCCGGTGAGCGATCTTCGTGACCGTTTCCCGGATCTGCTGCAGCCGTCGGGGAGTGAACGCATGGCTGACGACCCGTCGCATGGCCGCGTGCCGAGGGTCGTCCATGTTGAGCATCGATCCCATGAACTCGCCCAACTCAGGCGGCAGATCTCGGATGCTTGTCGTGGGCGACGACGAGAACCGCCGCGGATCAGTGCTGACGGCGAGGACATCGCAATGGCGCACGACGGCCCAGAACCCGCGGCCGCGAGTGAAGCCGGGCGACTCGGGGTCCGGTTGCCACGAGACCGGTTCTTCCCGGCGCAGCAGCGCGAACAGGGCGTCCTCGCCGTGCGAGGCCCAAAGCTGCGGGTCCGACAGATTGAGTGGGCGTGCCACCTTCACTCCTTGG
>DASXTK010000339.1:0-2294 GCA_036505485.1 Acidimicrobiales bacterium | reverse complement strand
TGGGCCACAGCAACCGCAATCATGTCAGGCGCCTACGGCGAACCATCCCGATCCTCCCTTGAGCATCGGTCCCGAGTAGTGGTTACCGAGTGGATGGCGAGCCCGATGAGCGAGAACGACCTACGGGCCATGACACCGGATGATGCCGCCCGATTGATCGCATCCTGGAGGCCCAACCCGTCTCAGTGGCGCGCGAGCGCCCGGGAGCTAGCGGGACCTTCCCGGATAAGTTGATCTTCCCTCGGGGCCGGTAGCCGTTTCGGCTGCCAGGTAAGGCAATCACGGCGTGTCGAGGCGGTGGTCTTGGATCAAATAGTGTATGACCTAAAGTGTGGCCAGCGTGTACGGGAAGAAGATCAACGGGAAGACGTACTACTACCTGCGCGAGATGGCCCGGGTGAACGGCAAACCCAAGATGGTCTCCGAGCGCTACCTGGGCTCCGCCGCCGACATCGAGGCGGCCATCGACGGCGCGCAGGCCGGCACGGTCCCGGCGCGGACCCGGCACCTGCGTTTCGGCGACGTCGCCGCGGTCTGGTCGCTGCTCACCGATCTGGACGTGGCCGCCGTCATCGACGATGTGGTCGGTGGCCGCCGCGCGGACGCCGGCGCCTCCGTCGGCACGTATCTGGCGTTGGCGGCGCTGGGCCGCCTGGTCGAGCCGGGATCCAAGCGGGCCTTCGCCCACTGGTGGGCGGCCACCGCCGCCGACCGGTTCACCAAGATCAGCGCGACGGTGCTGGACCACCGCAAGTTCTGGGACGCCATGCACAGCGTTGACGGCGAAGCGTTGCAGGAGATCTCCGCGCGGCTCACGGCCAGGATGATCGAGCTGTACGAGCTGGACCTGTCCAGCGTCGCGTTGGACATGACCAACTTCGCCACCTACATCGACACCGCCAACGACAGGGCCCCGATCGCCCAACGCGGCAAGGCGAAACAGAAACGCACCGACCTGCGCCTGGTCGGGCTGGGCATGGTCGTCACCCGCGCCGGCGGCATCCCGCTGGTCTGGCACGCCTACCCCGGCAACCGCCCCGACGTCACCCAGTTCCCGACTCTCATCGAGCGCCTGGCCCAGCGCTACACCCAGCTGACCGCCACCGCCACCGAGACCGCCACCGGCAGTGACACGGGTGCGTCGGCGGCGTCGATGACGGTGGTCTTCGACGCCGGGCAGAACTCGAGCGACAACTTCGCCCACCTCACCCGCTCGGGACTGCACCACGTCGGGTCCGTCCCGCCCAGCGACTGCCCCGACCTGCTCGCCCTGCCCGCCACAGACCGCCGCCCCGTCGACGCCGAGCGCTACCCCGGCCTCAGCGCGATCGACACCGAACGCGTCGTCTACGGCGCCACCCGCCGGGTCGTGCTCACCCACTCACAATCCCTGCACGACGACCAGGCCCGATCGTTCACCGGCACCACCCTGGCCAAAGCCGGCAAAGCCCTGGACGACCTCGCCGCGACCCTGGCCCGCGGCAAAACCCGCCGCGATCGGGCAGCGGTCGAGGCCGAGATCGCCACCATCACGAGCGACCCCTGGCTGCGCCGCGTCATCGACATTCAGCTCACCGGCGACATCCCCGCCCAGCACCGCCTGAGCTGGACCGTCAACACCCAGAAACGACGGGCACTCCAAGACGAGGTGTTCGGCAAACGGATCCTGATCACCGACCACGACGACTGGACCGTGCCCGACGTCGTGGCCGCCTACCGCTCCCAATCAGAAATCGAGTTCGGGTTCCGGCAGCTCAAAGACCCCCATCAGGTGTCATTCTCCCCGATGTTTCACTGGACCGAGCACAACATCGCCGTGCACACCTTCACCTGCGTGCTCGCCCTGCAACTGGCCCACCTGATGCGCCTGAAAGCCCACCGCGCCGGGCACGACCTCTCCGTACGGGCACTACTGGACACCCTGGCCGAGATCGGGGAAACCGTGCTCATCTACCCCTCCACCGGCGGACGACCCAAAGCACGCCGCATGACCACCGAGATGACCGCCGACCACCAAGCCCTCTACGACCTCTACAACCTGAACCGATGGGCACCAGCCAGCGCGACTTAGGTCATACACCGCCGCCCCCGGAAACCCTTGCTACGTAAGGCGAAAGCCCCTCAACAACAACTTATCCAGGAAACTCCCGCTAGGTCAGGTGCCGACGTAGGCCGCGAGGTGCTCGCCGGTGAGGGTGGAGCGGGCGGCGACGAGGTCGGCGGGTGTGCCCTCGAAGACGATCCGGCCGCCGTCGTGGCCGGCGCCGGGGCCGAGGTCGATGATCCAGTCGGCG
>DASXTK010000338.1:0-5137 GCA_036505485.1 Acidimicrobiales bacterium | reverse complement strand
CTCGATCGCTCACGCCGGCTATGTCCTGGTCGGAGTCCAGGCTGCGACCGACGACGGAGTCCAGGCCGCGCTGTTCTACCTGGCCGCCTACACCTTCATGGTGGCCGGCACCTTCGGCATCGTGACGTTGGTGGGTCGGCGCGGGGACGGACACCACTCCCTCGACGACTACCGCGGCCTGGGGCGGGAGCGTCCGGGCTTGGCCCTGTTGCTCGCCGTCTTCCTCTTCGCCCAGGCCGGAGTACCGCTGACGTCCGGGTTCTTCGCCAAGTTCTACGTGATCACCGCGGCCATCGATGCGGGCTCCACCAAGCTCGCCATCGTCGCCATGCTGGCCGCGGTCATCGCCGCCTACCTCTACCTCCGCATCGTCGTCTCCATGTACATGACCGATGAAGACACGGCCAGCTCCGCCCTGCCGCGGATCTCCCTGCCGGTAGGCGCCGTCCTAGCCCTGACAGCCTGCCTGGTAGTCACCATCGGCCTAGGCGTCTGGCCCGGCGGAGTAACCGACCTAGCCAAAGACGCAGTCCCCCAACTCGTAGCCCTCGGCTGACGCCTCGGCTGGAGCCGGTCGCTCGGCCTCCGGCCCTCCCTTGACCGCACACCCTGGCCGGTTAGCGAAATTGAGGCGTTTCTCGCGCTTATAGCGCGCCAAACGCCTCAATTTCGGCGAGCTGGTCCGTACCCATCGGTGGGGCGGGGACGATAACGACACACGATCGCGCGCTTTGGTGGCGCGATGGATGGGGTAGCCAGAAGTAAGGTCCCCCTGTTCCCGAACCCGGCCTGCAGCTGTGCTGAGAGATGCCTCCTAACCTCCGACGAGACGGTCCCAGCGACAAGACCATCGTGAGGCGGGCACGACAAGGCGATCGCAAGGCGTTCATGATCCTGCTGCGCCGTTACGACCCTCGGCTGCGGCGGCTGGCCATGCGTCTGCTGGCTGACAACGCCCGGGTCGACCGGGTCCTGGCCAGGGCTTACATGCGAGCCTGGCGTTCGCTGCCGCACCTGCCCCGAGGCGAGTCGCCGGCCGGCTGGCTCTACCGGATCGTCTACAACTCCTGCCTCAACGAGATGCGTTGGGAACCGAGACGCCGGCCTCCGTCCCCTCCCGACGACGCCGCGGTGCTGCTCCCGGCCGCATCCATGGAGCGCCGTCTCCTGGCGCTGCGGGCCCTGGAGCCGTCCGAACGGATCCCCCTGGTCCTGGTCGACGGCGAGGGCTTCGCCCTGGACGACGCGGCCCGGATGATGCGACGCGACCAGGCTCACGTTGCCGCGGCGTTGGGTCGGGCTCGGGGCCGGTGGCGGGCCTACGTCACCGGCGAGCCGGTACCGAGGTTCGAGGAACCCGACCTCGAAGCGGTCTCCTCCCACGCCGACACCGGCGAGATGCCGGCGCTGACACCGGCCGCGACCTTGGCCGCTCTGGCCACCCTCTCCACGCCAACGGCGCCACGCGAGCCCGGCGGCCACGTTCGGCTGCTGGCCCACGGCACCCACTCCGACGAGCCGATGGTGGTGGCCAAGCCGCCGCCGATCCCGGCCAAGTGGCGGAACTCCGGCCCACGCCGCAAGGGCTCGACGCCGGGCTCCCCGGTCGCCGAAGCCAAAGCACCGCCCAAGCACGCCAAGAGCAAGAGCAACGGCAGCACCAGCGAGCCCGTCCCGCCGGCGGACGACGACCACCGGCCTGGCCCTCCGTCGGCCACCAACAGCGCCGGGGCGCGCCGCAAGCGCCGTCGCGATGCCAAACGAGCGGGCCGCCCCCGGACTCCCGGCGCAGCACCAGCGGCGAACCCCGTCCTACGCGAGGGCCGGAACCCCCGTCCCAGCGACGTCGACGGACCATGACGGACAGCTCCAGCTCCGGCCCCGAGGTCACTGTCGGCCCAAACCGTCCGGCCGATGGACAGGGTTCCGCCGGTCGCTCCCGCCAGCGCGGGGTCCGTGCCGCGCTCGTGAGCCTGGCCCCGCCCGAGGCCTCGCCCCGGTTCTGGAAGCGCATCTCCCGCGAGCTCGACGACAAGGATCAGCTGGACATCGTCACCCGCCCGGCGGTCCGCTCGATCAGCGAGCCGCCACCGATCAGCCAGCCCACGCTGGACGACGATCCCCGTCACGCCCTGGCCGCATACCGGCCCAGCGGGTTCCGCCCGCAGAAGGAGTCGGCCAAGCGCAGCACCCCGATGGACGACGACGACGCCCGCAAGCGCCGTCTCCTGGTCGTCGCCGGTGTGGTGGCGGTCCTGGCGGTGCTGGGCCTGGCCTCGGTGCTGGGCGGTGACGACAAGGGTCCGCCCGCCAACGCCACGACCACGGTCGATGTCGCAGGAGCGGTACCTGGCGACGAGTCGACACCGGCCACGCCGGCGCCGATCCCGGGCCTGGACGCCACCGTGCCGCTGAGCCCCGGAGGCGTCGGGCCGCTCTACATCGGCATGACGCTGGGTGAGCTGCACGACTCGGGCGTGGTCACCATCCTCGATCAGCCGACCTTCGACGGCAGTGGCGGCACCTGCTACGACGTCGGCCTACCAGGGGCCTCCGATCTGATCCTGCGGTTCCGCAGCGGCGATCCGAGCGTCGGTGTCGCCGATCCGCGGGAAGGCGTCCTGGCGTCGGTCAACATCAGCCAGGCTTTCGGCTCGCCCCGCGTCACCGAGACCGGGGTCGGGCTGGGCGCCACCGAGGAGCAGCTCGGCGCGGCCTACGAGGGGAACCTCCGGGTCTACGACCGTCCCGACATCAGCGGCGGGCGCATCTACCTCGACCGGGCCAGCGACGGTCTGGGCGTCACGTACGCGACAGACGGTCACCAGGTCACCGATATCAGCGTCGGCGAAGAGTCCGTCATCCGCCTCCGCCAAGCGTGCACCTAGCCGAAGGCGAGGGCCCTCTCGAGTGCGTCCTGCACGGTCGCCACGATCATGGGCAGCTTGTAGCGGGTCTGTTCGAGGGGGCTGGCGCCGTCGATGGCACGGTCCGCGGCCGCGGTGAGCGTTGAGCTGGTCGGCGGACGACCGATGAGCTCCTGCTCGATCGAGACCAGTCGAAGTGGGATGTTGGCCACGCCACCGACGCAGACGCGGGCCTGCTCGATCAGGTGGTGTGGCAGGACGAGCCGGGCCACGCACTCGACGAGCGGCCATTCGGCCCAAGCCCGGCTGACGAGTCGCACATAGGCACTCCGCTCGCTCGGGGTGGCGGCCGGCAGCGTCACCCTCGTGAGCATCTCGCCGGCAGCGAGGCCGTGGTCACGGGTTGGATCGCTGCCGTCCCCCCAGAGCTCGCCGATCGGGACGTC
Organism: Acidimicrobiales bacterium; assembly: GCA_036505485.1. Classification (GTDB taxonomy): domain Bacteria; phylum Actinomycetota; class Acidimicrobiia; order Acidimicrobiales; family VFJN01; genus DASXTK01. Next base: position 1,824 of record DASXTK010000338.1, on the reverse strand, counting down.
CTGGCGGGTCGTGGTGCTGAAGGTGGCGTCGTAGGCGAGCAACCCCAGCGCGATCGACGACGGGTGGGGATGGACGCAGGGACCGAGATCGAACGCCACGCCGAACCGGTGGTTGCCGTCACGGGCCGGGCAGGAGTCGCCACCGGTCTTGAAGCACCTGAGGTCGGGATGTCGGTAGTACCAGCATCGGGTGTGCTGGCAGAGCGCACCACCCAGCGTTGCCATCGCCCGGATCTGGGGGGTGGCAAGGGTTCGGGCGGGGGCCGCGAGCGCGGGGTAGTCGCGTCGGATGCGGTCGTTGGCGCCGAGCGCGGCGACGGTCACCAGCGCCCCCAACGTCGTCGGACCGGTACCGGCGCCGCCGATCGAGTCGAGGCCGGGCAGTCCCGAGATGTCGACCACCGGTCCGGTGGTGACACCGCTGCGGAGGCGTTCGGAGAGATCGGTGCCCCCGGCGAGGATCTCGGCGTCGGCGGTGATGTCCCGGGCACTGGTCGCGATCGTGACGTTCACGGCTCGAGACCCTCCAGGATGCGGTCGGGTCGCATCGGGAGGTCCCGGTACCGGTGACCGGTGGCGTGGAACACGGCGTTGCCGACCGCGGCGGCGGCCGGAATGGTGGAGACCTCCGCGAGCCCGGCTGCGCCTCCCTTGATGTGTTCGAAGCCTCCGTCGTGGAAGAACAGCTCCACGTCCGGCGTGTCACCGATGCCGGGAAGGTGGTACTCCTCGAGACCGAGGCTCAACACGGTGCCGGTGTGCGGGTCGACGTGGCGTTCCTCGTGGAGGGCGTACCCGATGCCTTGGATGATCGCGCCGTGGACCTGGCTGTGAGCGAGCGCGGGCACGACGAGCCTCCCGACCGCGAACCCACCCCAGACCTTGTCGACCTTGACGGCCCCCCGGCGGGTGTCGACGACCACCGCACAGACGTACACGGCGCTCGTCATGGGTCTGGCCAGGTTCACCGCCAGCCGGCCCGAAGGCATCTTGCCCAGCAGGTCGAACGCACCGTTGCTGCCTCGGCGTGCGGTCACGCTGACCGGTTTCACCTTGGCGGCGATCTCCCGCCAGGACATGACCCCGTCGCGGTGGCGCACGCCACCGTCCACTGCCATCGGGTTGGACAGGTCGAGCTCGTCGCGCGCCGCGATGACGAGCTTGTGTCGCAGCTGCTCGGCCGCGTCCCTGGTCGGCCCGTACACGGCGTTGGTGGTACGGCTCACGGTCGAGCCGGGTCCGGGGAGCTCGCCCGACCGGCCGATGTCGACGTCGACCTCGTCGAGGTCGAGGCCGAAGACCTCAGCGACGGCGGTGGCGATCACGCTGCGCGAGCCATTGCCCATGTCCTGGGTCGCGGTGCGGGCGCGGTAGCCCCCCGCCAAGGTCGACACCTCGACGACGGTTCCGGCGTAATGGACGTTGAACCAGCTGGCCATGCCGAACCCGACACCCCGGCGGAACCGTCCCTCGGTGCCGCCCACCGGACCGCGGGTGCGCCAGACCTCGAGCTGTGACGCCCAGTCATAGAGATGTCGTCGCAGATGGTGGTGATCCCAGCGCCGGTGCAACTCGATCGGGTCGATGCCGAGGCGATGTGCGGTCTCGTCGACCGAGCCTTCCAGGGCCCAGTAGAGCGGCGCGGCGAAGGGCCCGCGGAAGGGCTTGCCCGGCGGCAGGTTCGTCAGCACGTCGCGATCCCTGAGGATCTTCGGCACCCTCGGGTACACCAGTCGCCCCACGAGCGCGACCGAGGAGTTGACGCCGACGCCGCCGTGTCCGGCGGCATCGATCCGCAGCGCCTTCAGGTCACCCGATCGGGTC
>DASXTK010000337.1:0-11069 GCA_036505485.1 Acidimicrobiales bacterium | reverse complement strand
GGTCGCCCAGTCGATCTTCTTCTACGTGTTCGCCGCGGTCATCGTGGGCGCGGCCCTCGCGGTGGTCACCACCAAGAACGTGGTGCGGGCGGCGCTGTACCTCATCACGGTGTTCGCCGGCATCGTCGCCATCTACCTGCTACTGGCCGCCGAGTTCGTGGCCGTCACCCAGATCCTCGTCTACATCGGGGCGATCATGGTGCTGATGCTGTTCGGCATCATGCTGACCCGGGCCCGGATCGGACGCGACACCCAACTCACCCACGACCACTGGTGGATCGGGCTGGTCACGGCGGTGGCCCTCCTCGGCGTGATGGGCTACTCCCTGATCGATGCCTACGGTGACGACGCTCTGCCCCACGACACCCGGATCCAGACGGTCAACGGATCCAACACCGCCACGGTGGGCGACACGATCTTCGCCCAGTACCTCATCCCGTTCGAGGTGGTGTCGGTGCTGCTGCTGGCGGCGCTGGTCGGGGCCATCGTCCTGGCCCGAAAGGACAGGGGCTGATGGACGACCTGATGCTCAACCAGTTCCTCCTGCTGGGGGCCGTGCTGTTCTGCATCGGCGTCTACGGGGTGCTGGCCCGTCGCAACGCGGTCATGGTGCTGATGTCGATCGAGCTGATCCTCAACGCGGTCAACATCAACCTGATCACCTTCGGGGCTCAACACGGAGACATCGCCGGCCAGGTGTTCGCCCTGTTCGTGATCGCCGTCGCCGCGGCCGAGGTCGGCGTGGGCCTGGCCATCGTGCTGATCATCTACCGCAACCGCCACAGCGTCGACCTCAATGACGTCGACGCCATGAAGGGATGAAGGGGATCCGTTGCTAGAGAACGCCTGGATCATCCCGCTCATCCCCGCGGCATCGTTCCTCCTCATCCTGTTCTTCGGGAAGCGCCTACCACGCAAGGGCAGCGAGATCGGCGTCGCCGCGGTCGGACTGGCCTTCGTCCTGGCCCTGGTCGTCAACGTCCAGTGGTTCCACCATGTCGACAACGCCGGCGAGCGCTCCGGCCACAGCGAGGAAGCGACCGACGACGGCTGGTTCGCATACGCCCCAAACACGAACGTCGCGGTGACGTCCGATGGCCACGAGCTGACTCGCGCCGAGCTCCTGGAGCTGACCAACAAGGTCGAGCCCGCGTCCGAGGGCGAGCATGAGTCCGTCGCCCCGGTGACCAAGGACTGGACCTGGTTCGAGAACGGCGACAAAGACATCAACATCGGGATGCTGATCGACGGTCCCGCGGTGATGATGCTCTTCGTCGTCACCCTGGTGTCACTGCTGGTCCACGTCTATTCGACGGACTACGTAGCCGGCGACCCTCGCTACACCCACTTCTTCGCGTTCCTGTCGCTGTTCACCGCCTCGATGCTCGGCCTGATCATGGCCAAGAGCACGCTCCAGCTGATCGTGATGTGGGAGCTGGTCGGCGTGTGTTCCTTCGTCCTGATCGGCCACTGGTGGGAGGAGAAGCCCAACAGCGACGCCGCGGTGAAGGCATTCATCACGAACCGGGTCGGGGACATCGGCCTGCTGTGCGGGGTGACCATCCTCTACTGGTCGGCCGGCCAGACCTTCGACATCCTCGAGATCAACACCCTGGCGGTGAACGGCGGCATCAGCAGCACCGCGCTCACCGTCGCGGCCTTCGCCCTGCTGGCCGCGGTGATGTCCAAGTCCGGCCAGTTCATCCTCCACACGTGGCTGCCCGACGCCATGGCCGGCCCCACACCGGTGTCGGCCCTGATCCACGCCGCCACCATGGTCGTGGCCGGGATCTTCATGGTCGGACGGCTCTACGGCGTGTTCTTCCAGGGCTTCGACATCGGCATCTCCACCGTGAACGCCTTGGCCATCGTGGGCGGAATCACCGTGCTGGGCGGAGCCGGACTGGCCTTCGTCCAGAACGACATCAAGAAGGTGCTGGCCTATTCGACCGTCAGCCAGCTCGGGTACATGGTCATGGCCCTGGGTGTCGGCGCCTGGACCGCGGCCTTCTTCCACCTGTTCACCCACGCCTTCTTCAAGGCCTGCCTGTTCCTGGGCTCGGGCTCGGTGAGCCACGCGGTCCACAGCTTCGACATGAAGAAGGACATGGGTGGTCTGAAGAAGTGGATGCCGCAGACCTTCTGGACCTTCATGATCGCCACCGCGGCCCTGATCGGGATCATCCCGCTGGCCGGCTTCTGGTCCAAGGACGAGATCCTGGCCGGCGCCTCCCAGCTCGGCGGTGACGGCAACTACACGATCTTCATGGTGGTCGGCCTGATCGGCGCCTTCATGACCGCGGCCTACATGACCCGCTGCGTCTATCTCACCTTCTTCGGCGAGTACCGGGGCCACGGCCACCCCCACGAGTCCGGGCCCCGCATCACCGTGCCGTTGTGGATCCTGGCCGGTCTGGCCCTCATCGCCGGCGCAGCCAACATCCCCGCCTGGTTCCCTGGGCAAGGGTCGTGGGAGTTGCGCTTCGAGCACTTCTACGAGCCCAAGGGCGCCTACTTCCCCAGTGCCCTGGCCAGCTTCGAGGTGCCGGAGTTCGATCCCAAGATCGCCATCATCAGCACGATCATCGGGTTGTCCTCGATCGGGCTGGCGTACCTCTACTACTGGAAAGACCGGGGACCGCACGGGGCAACCGAGCGCTATCGCATCGCCAACGCCGGTTACACGGTGCTGGCCAACAAGTACTACTTCGACCGCCTCTACACCGACGGCATCGTGGCCGGGGTCAAGGGACCCGTGGCCCGGGCCGCGTACTGGATCAACCAGAACGTCCTCGACGGTGTGGTCAACGGTGCGGCCACGGTGGCCGCGGCGACCGGGCGGTTCGTCTACAACCGCATCGACCAGGGTGTCGTCGACACCATCGTCGATGGATCGGGTTCAGCAGCCGAGGGTGGCGGCCAGGTCCTGCGCCAGCTCACCTCGGGCAAGGTCCAGCAATACGGCGCGCTGCTGTTCGGCGCGACCGCCATCTTCGCCGGCGTCCTGATCTTCGTCGTCTAACTCTCCGAAGGTTCAACGATGAACAACAACCAGTTCCTCACCGACTGGGGCCTGACCCTGATGGTGTTCCTGCCGCTGGCAGGGGCCCTGGTCATGCTGCTGGTCCCCAAGGAGGAAGAGGCGGCCCACAAGTGGATCGCGCTCTTGGCCTCGCTGGCGTCCGCTGCCTTCGGCATCGCCATCTTCGCCGACTTCGACTACGACAACTCCAAGTCCCTGCAGTTCGTGGTGGACAAGCGCTGGATCGACGTCATCCACAGCCGCTACCTGATCGGCGTCGACGGCCTGTCGCTCCCGCTGCTGGCCCTGACCCTGCTGGTGGTGCCGCTGTGCATCATCTACAGCTGGAACCACCTGCCTGAACCGCGTAACGCCAAGGCGTTCCTCATGCTCATCCTGGTGCTCCACACCGGGATGCTCGGCACCTTCGTGGCCCAGGACCTCATCCTGTTCTTCGTCTTCTTCGAGGTCGTGCTGCTGCCGATGTACTTCCTCATCGGCGTCTGGGGAGGCGAGCAGCGCCAGTACGCGTCGCTGAAGTTCTTCCTCTACACGCTGTTCGGCTCGGCGCTCATGATCGTGAGCTTCCTGGCCCTGTTCTTCGTCACCGGCGGCGAGACCTTCTCGATCGCCGGACTGGCCGAACGGGTGGCCAGCGGTGACTACGACATCAGCCACACCACCATGCTGCTGATCTTCGGCGGCATGTTCATGGGCTTCGCCATCAAGGTGCCGATGTTCCCGTTCCACACCTGGCTGCCTGACGCCCACACCCAGGCCCCAACGGTCGGCTCGGTGATCCTGGCCGCGATTCTGCTGAAGCTCGGAACCTACGGCTTCGTCCGCGTGGCACTGCCGATCCTGCCCGAGGCTGCGGTGTCCTGGGCTCCCTGGATCGGCGGGCTCGCGGTGGTCGGCATCATCTACGGCGCTCTGGCCTGCCTGGCCCAGACCGACATGAAACGGCTGATCGCCTTCTCGTCGGTGGCGCACATGGGCTTCACCATGCTCGCTATCGCCACGCTCACCGACTTCGGGCTCAACGCCGCGGTCTTCGGGATGGTGGCCCACGGTCTGATCACCGGGATGCTGTTCTTCATCGCCGGATCGGTGAAGGACCGCTACCACACCCTCGAGATCAGGCGGCTCGGCGGTCTGCTGGTGAAGGCGCCCCGGCTGGGATGGATCTTCGGCTTCACCGCCATGGCCTCGCTGGGCTTGCCCGGTCTGGCCGGTTTCTGGGGCGAGTTCCCGGCGATCCTGTCGACCTACGAACCCGGTGCCGGTCTCAGCGAGGTGCTGTTCCGGACGTACATGGTGTTGGCGGCGCTGGGAACGGTGCTGGCGGCCGGCTACCTGCTGTGGCTGTTCCAGCGGACCGCGTTCGGGACCCCCACCGCGGAGTTCGCCGACACCGATGTCCCCGATGTGCAGCTCCCCGAGTGGATCGCCTGGACGCCGATGCTGCTGCTGATCGCCGTCCTGGGCTTCTTCCCCAACCTGGTGTTCGGGGTCACCGACGACCACATGACCTCGGTGGCCCAGTCGATCGCGGCGGCAGCGGGCCACTGATCCGCCATGGTCCACCTCGCAGCCCTCCTGGCCAAGACCGACCCCTTCGCCCAGCCCACGGTCGACTGGCATGCCCTCGCCCCGGAGTTGGTGCTCGTCGGGGTGATCTGCGTGGTGCTCGTGGCCGATCTGTTCCTGCCCGAGGAACGCAAGGGTGTGCTGCCGTCCCTGGCCGGACTAGGACTGCTGGGCGCCATGGTCCCGGTTCTGACCCTGGCCGTCGACGGCGCCGACCGGTCGATGTTCGGCGGGGCCTACATGGTCGACAACTTCTCCTTGGTGCTCAAGGCGCTGTTCCTGGTGGCCGGGTACGTGGTGGTGCTGTTGTCCACCAACTACATCGCCGAAGGTGACTACGCCGAGGGCGAGTACTACTTCCTGCTGCTGTGCTCGATCTTGGGGATGACGGTGATCGCGTCGGCCCGGGATCTGGTGTCGATCTTCGTGGCGTTGGAGCTGCTGTCGATTCCGGCTTACCTGCTCGCCGGCTGGCGCAAGACCGACGTCAAAGGCAACGAGGCCGGAGCGAAGTACTACCTGATGGGGGTGTTCGCCACCGCGGTCCTGCTCTACGGCATGTCGTTGCTGTACGGCCAGGCCGGTAGCACCCTCCTCGTGGACATCGGCGCCAAGCTCAGCGAGCCCTCCAGCGTCCCGATCATCACCCTGGCCGTGGTGTTCTGCATCGTCGGCTTCGCCTTCAAGGTGTCGGCGGTTCCGTTCCACACCTGGGCGCCGGACACCTACGAAGGCGCCCCCACGCCGATCACGGCCTTCTTGTCCGTGCTGTCCAAGGCCGCGGGGTTCGTGGCATTGGCCGTGTTGGTGCTCGTGGCCTTCCCCGACCGGGGCGACGTCTACCAGCCGTTCCTCTGGATGCTCGCGGTGCTGACGATGTTCGTCGGGAACTTCGTGGCGCTGCGGCAGACCAACATCGTGCGGATGCTGGCCTACTCCGGCATCGCCCAGGCCGGGTTCATCATGGCCCCCCTGGCCGTGGCCGGGGAGATCGGCCGGGACGCTTTGAGCTCGGTCGTGACCTACCTGGTCATCTACGCCGCCATGAACCTCGGGGCCTTCGCCGTGGTCATGGCCATGGCCCGCAAGACCGGCAGCGGTGAGATCGACAGCTTCGCTGGAGCGTTCGAGTACGCCCCCGGGCTGACCGTGTTGATGTCGATCTATCTGTTCTCGTTGGCCGGCATCCCTCCTCTGGCCGGGTGGCTGGCCAAGTTCGTGGCCTTCAAGGCTGTCGTCGACGCGGACACCTGGTGGGCCTACGTGCTGGCCGTGGTGATGGCGGTGAACTCGGTGATCGCGCTGGCCTACTACTCCGGCGTAGCCCGACGGATGTGGATGGAGCCGGCTCCCGACGGTGACACGACGCCGGTCCGCGTTCCGGCCTCGATCTCCATCGCCTTGGTCATCACTTCGGCGGTCATCGTGACCTTCGGGGTCCTCCCGTGGGCCACCGACCTCGGAGACATGGCGACACTCGCCCTCGGCCGGTGAACATCGGCGGGTCCCCCGACATGGTCCTGGAGCGGATCGGTCGTCTAGGGCCCCGGCCTCTGGGCGAGGTCCTGGACCTCGCCCTGTACCACCCCAACGGGGGCTTCTATGAGACCGGCGGCGCCGCCGGACGCCGCGGCGGGGACTTCCTGACCAGCCCCGAGGTCGGACCGCTGTTCGGGGTCGTGCTGGCCCGAGCTCTCGACGGCTGGTGGCGGTCCATGGGCGAGCCCGACCCGTTCCTGGTGGTCGAGGCCGGCGCCGGGCAGGGGACGCTGGCGCAGACCATCCGGTCCGCTGCCCCGAAGTGCAGCGAGGCCTTGCGGTACGTCCTCGTGGAGCGCTCGGCAGCACAACGAGCTCGCCACGCCGAGCGCCTGCCGCTGGAGCACCCCTCCCTGGTTCTGCCACCGGTTGACCCCGACACCGAGCAGCCGGTGCCCGAGGCCCAACGGGGACCGTTGTTCACCAGCCTGGCCGAGCTCCCCCGAGCCCCCGGAGTCCCCGCGGTGGTCCTGGCCAACGAGCTCCTCGACAACCTCCCCTTCGACCTGGCCGAAAAAACCGACCACAACTGGCAAGAAGTCCGGGTGGGTGCCGAAGAGGGATCGTTGGTCGAAGTCCTAGTCCCCCTGGACGAGCCCCGGTCCGGCTTGCTCGACCGCCTAGCCCCGAGCGCCCTCCCAGGAGCTCGGGTGCCCTTGCAGCAGTGCGCTGGAGCCTGGCTCCAAGACGCACTGAGCACCGCAGGTCCGAAGGGCCGTGTCGTCGTCATCGACTACGCCACAACAACTGCCGACTTGGCCCAACGCCCCCAGGTGGAGTGGCTGCGCACCTACCGCGACCACGCCAGAGGAGGCGACCACCTGGAGGCCCTAGGCACCCAGGACATCACCTGCGAAGTCGCGGTGGACCAGCTGGCGACGATCCGCCCGCCCAAGTCGAACCAGTCCCAACAGGACTGGCTCGAGAGCTGGGGCATAGAGGACCTAGTAGCCGAAGGCCAAAGAATCTGGACGGCACAAGCCTCCAACCCCAACGTCGCCGCCCTAGCCGCCCGCAGCCGCACCCCCGAAGCCGCCGCCCTAACTGACCCCAAGGGCCTAGGCGCCTTCCGAGTCCTGGAGTGGCACTCCCGAAATTGATGCAGTTTCCGTGGCTAAGCCACGGAACGGCATCAATTTCGGCATGGCACCGCTTCGTCTGGCGGGCGGGTACGGTGCTGCGATGGGTCGGGTGGGGGAGCGATGAAGGCCGCCGTTTGCGAACGGTATGGCCCGCCGGAGGTCGTACAGGTTCGAGAGGTGCCGAAGCCGGTGCCGGCGGACGACGAGGTACTGGTCAAGGCCCTCGCGACAGCGGTCAACTCCGGCGACGCCCGGCTGAGGGCACTGCGTGTTCCCCGCGGATTGAAACTGCCGGTGCGGCTGCAGCTCGGCATCACAAAACCAAGGCGACCGATCTTCGGCTTCGAGATGGCGGGTCAAGTCGAAGCGGTGGGAACGGCGGTCACACACTTCCAGCCGGGCGACAGGGTGGTCGCCTCACGGGGCTTCGATCTCGGCTGCCACGCCGAATACGCAACCGTGGCCGAGCAAGGCGCGATCGCCAAGATTCCCGAGAGCTGGAGCTATCGCGACACGGTGGCCCTCTGCTTCGGCGGGATGACGGCCCTCCACTTCTTCCAACGCGGGAAGCTCACCGCTGGCGAGACGGTGCTGATCAACGGCGCCTCCGGTGCGGTCGGTGCCATGGCCGTGCAACTCGCCAAGCACCTCGGCGCCGAGGTGACCGCCGTGTGCAGCGGCGCCAACGCCGATTTGGTCACGGGCCTCGGGGCTGACCACGTCATCGACTACACGGCGGAAGATTTCACGCGCAACGGGCAGCGCTATGACGTGATCATGGACAATCACGGCAACGCGCCCTATGCACGGGTCAAGGACGTGTTGAAGCCGGGTGGACGCTTCCTGATGGTCATCGGCGATCTCGGGCAGATGATCGCCGCGTCGTGGCAGAAGGCCACGATCAGCGGCACCGCCAAGATCAACGCCGAAAGCTACGGAACCCTCCTGTCGCTGGCCGAGCAGGGAGTCCTGAAGCCGGTGATCGACTCAGTCCTACCGTTCGAGGAGATCGTCCAAGCCCACCGCCGGGTCGACAGCGGCCACAAGACCGGCAGCCTCGTCCTCACGTTCGAGCAGGACAGCTGACGAGGCGGGGACGTAGCTGAGGTCTTTGGCGGTCAGGGAATCAGGGGTCACCCGCAGCCACACCGTTCCTTTTTCTGTCGGGTCGTCCAGCAGGTAGTGGCGGAAGCGGGGATCCCAGCGAGTCTCATCGGGGCCCAGGTACCGGACGAGCTTGCGACGACCACGGGGCACATCGAACGGGAGGACCTCCGCCCGGCCCCGGGCGATGACCTGCCGAACCAGACCCGAGTCCAGATCGCAGACGTCCACGACGATGGCGACTTCCGGGTCGGCTTCCACCCGGCCCGGCAGGCGGGCCCACGGACCAGTCAGGATCCAGAACGCCCCGTCCTCCCACAAGAACCAAGTCGGACGGACCGTCGGCCCATTGGTCGCCACCCGCGCCGTGAGGGGGCCCGAGAGGAACGCATCGATGTCGAACGGAGCGGTTGCCACCGACGCAGCCTGCCGGGGCCGCGGAGCTACCGGGCGGCGAGCGCTAAGTCCATGAGGCGTTCGACGCCGGCGACGATGAAGTCGAGGCCCAAGTCGAAGGAGGCGTCGCGGTCGAGGGGGCCCAGGGCGCAGCGCTCGGCCACATTGGGGAACCGACCCGCGTCGAGGCTCCGCTCGAACGCCGCGGCCTCGTCCTCGGAATGACCGTCCAGCTCGCCGACCTCGCTGGTCACGTGGCCGATGGTGAACGCCACGACATCGGTCACCACCTGACTGGCCCGCACCAGGTCCAGGCCCCGGAGCCGCAAACCGGCCAGCGCCGACTCGATCAACCCCACGTTCCCGTTGCTGAGGATCGGTCGGGCCGCGATCAGGTTGACGGTGTTGGGATGCCGCATCAGGACGTCCCGGAACAGCCGGGCGATGTCCCGCAGCCGGTCCTGCCAAGGCCCTTCGGCCTCGGCCATCGACGGGATCTCGCTGTAGACGCGGTCGACCACCCCGTCGAGGAGGTCCTGCTTGCAATCGACGTAGCCGTACAGGGACATGGCTTCGACCCCGAGCTCACGCCCGAGTCGTCGCATGGTGAGGGCGCCGACGCCCTCCCGATCCACCAAGTTCAGGCCGGCCTCCAGCACTCGTTCACGCGAGAGACCTGCACCCGTCCGCCTAGACATCTAGAGACCATCCCACGCGCTGTCACCGTGAATCCACGGAGTGCGGCGGTTTTTTCAAGACGTCTCTCCAATCCTCACGTCAGGTGAGCGTCAAACAGTGATGGTGGTCGGCCCCAACTCCGCTCTGACCGGGGTGGGCCGGTCTCGGTAGGCTCGGCTGCCCGGAATTCCGAGAGGGGACACGTCATGGTTGACGAGCAGGAACGCGTCACCGGCGCGGCGATCGAGGACTACTTCGTCGAGGACCGCACCTTCCCGCCGCCCGAGAACTTCAAGCGTGACGCCCTGGTCACCAGCGCCGACATCTACGCCGAAGCCGACAAGGACTGGCAAGGGTTCTGGGCCAAGCAGGCCGCCGAGCTGGTCACCTGGTCCCAGGAATGGCACACCGTCCTCGAATGGGACCTGCCCAACGCCAAGTGGTTCGTCGGCGGCCAGCTCAACGTCTCCTACAACTGCCTCGACCGGCACGTGGAGGCCGGTCGGGGCGACCGGGTCGCCTACCACTGGGAGGGCGAGCCCGGCGACACCCGCACCATCACCTACGCCGATCTGTTGGCCGAGGTCCAGCGGTTCGCGAACGGACTGCGGGACCTGGGGGTTCAGCGCGGCGACCGGGTCGCCATCTACATGCCCATGATCCCGGAGCTTCCGGTAGCGATGCTGGCGTGTGCCCGGATCGGCGCAGCGCACTCGGTCGTGTTCGGCGGCTTCTCGGCGGACTCCCTCTCCGACCGCATCAACGACGCCGAGTGCAAGGTGCTGATCACCGCCGACGGAGGGTTCCGCAAGGGCCAGGCCCACCTGCTCAAGCCCATCGCCGATGTGGCGGTGGCGGCCACGCCGTCCATCGAGAACGTGGTCGTGGTCCAGAGGGTCACCGGCCATCCCGACGCCGACGGGGCAACCGTGGAGATGGTCGAGGGACGTGACCACTGGTACCAGGACGTCCTCGGTGAGCCCGAGTGCGCGCCGGAGGCCATGGACAGCGAGGACCTGCTGTACCTGCTCTACACCTCGGGCACCACGGCCAAGCCCAAGGGGATCATGCACACCACCGGGGGTTACCTGACCCAGGTGGCCTTCACCCATCGCAACGTCTTCGATCTACACCCCGACACCGATGTCTATTGGTGTGCCGCCGACATCGGCTGGGTGACCGGTCACAGCTACATCGTCTACGGGCCGCTCACCAACGGAACGACCAGCGTGATCTACGAAGGCACGCCGGACACCCCGAGCCGGGACCGGCTGTGGGACATCGCCGAGCGTTACAAGGTCACGATCCTCTACACCGCGCCAACGGCGATCCGGACGTTCATGAAGTGGGGCACCGACTGGCCGGAGAAGCACGACCTGTCGAGCCTGCGGCTGCTCGGGAGCGTCGGCGAGCCGATCAACCCCGAGGCGTGGATCTGGTACCACGAGACCATCGGCGGCGAGCGCTGCCCGATCGTCGACACCTGGTGGCAGACCGAGACGGGCGGCATCATGATCTCGCCGCTGCCCGGCGCCATCCCGACCAAGCCCGGCTCGGCGACCCTCCCGCTCCCCGGCGTCGTGCCCGAGGTGCGCTCGCGGGACGGGAAGACCCTGGGCCCGAACCAGGGCGGATACCTCGTCATCACGCGGCCCTGG
>DASXTK010000336.1:0-3365 GCA_036505485.1 Acidimicrobiales bacterium | reverse complement strand
TGGGCCACCACCAGCGCCCCGTCGTCGAGCACGGCATGGCTGATCAGCCCGTCGATGAAGCGCTCCACCCGCTGGCGGAACTCCGGCGGCTGGACGGCCAGCTGGGCCAGTGACGCCTCCAGGCCATGGCTGACCTGGACGTTGCGGCCCTTGAGCGCCCGCTGCAGCTTGTTCTCGTGGTTGCCCGGCACACACATGGCCACGCCGGAATCGCACATGTTCATGGCCAGCCGCAGCACCGCCGGCGTCGCCGGGCCCCGGTCGACCAGGTCGCCGAGGAACACCGCCATCCGGCCGTCGGGGTGGCGGGCGTCGCTGCCGTCGGCCTCAATCGTCCAACCGAGCTCGCCGAGCAGCCCCACCAGCTCCTCGTGGCAACCGTGCACGTCGCCGATGATGTCGAACGGACCGTGGCGCTCCCGCAGATCGCTGAACAGCCGCTCCCGCTCGAGGACCGCTCCCTCGATCTGATCGCTGCCCCGCAGGACGTAGACCCGGCGGAACCCCTCCCGGGACAGGTTGTCCAGCGAGCGCCGCAGGGCGTTGCGTTGGTTGCGGATCACGTGGGGTCCGAAGTCGCGGTCCGGGCGCGAGGCGTTGCGGTCCCGGCACAGCTCGGGCGGGACGTCCAACACCACCGCCACCGGGAGCACGTGGTGGGCCTTGGCCAGGGCAACCAGGGGCCGACGGTCCTCGGGCCGGACGCTGGTGGCGTCGACCACGGTCAGCCGGCCGGCATCCAGCCGCTTGGCCGCGATGAAGTGCAGGACCTCGAACGCGGCCCGAGTCGCGGTCTGGTCGGTCTCGTCGTCGCTGACGAGGCCCCGGCAGGCGTCCGAGGAGATGACCTCGGTGGCGCTGAAGTGCTTGCGGGCGAAGGTGGACTTGCCGGATCCCGACACCCCGACCAGCACGACCAGGCAGACCTCGGGAATCGTGACCACCGCGGCCCGACCGTCGCGGCTCATGCCGCCCCCGTCCCCGCCGCCCCCGCCCGGAACACCGCCATCTGCGTCGGCGCTCCCAGGGTGTCGTCGACCGGTCCGATGGGCGAGATCACCACCTGGTAGCCGTGGCGTCCGGCGACTCCGTTGGACCAGCGGGCGAACTCGGCCCGGGTCCACTCGAACCGGTGATCCCGGTGCCGCAGCTTGCCGGCCGGGAGACCCTCGAACCGGGCGTTGTACTCGACGTTCGGGGTGGTGACCACCACGGTGGCCGGCTTGGCCTCGCCGAACAGCACCCGCTCGAACGCCTCCAACCGGCCGGGGTCGATGTGCTCGACGACCTCGACCGCAGCGGCGGCGTCGTAGTCCCGCAGCCGCTTGTCCCGATAGGTCAGGGCCCCCTGGAACAGATCGACCCGTTCCCGCTGCCGCGGCGGCAGGTCCCGGAGCTTCAGACGTCGGGCCGCCACCTCCAGGGCCCGCCACGCCACGTCGACCCCGGCCACCCGCTCGACCCAGGACTCCCCCAGCAGGGCCCGGACCAGGGTGCCCTGCCCGCAGCCCACGTCGACGATGCGGCGGGCGCCCGAGGCGCGCAAGGCTTCCACCACCGCGGCGATGCGCTGGTCGTTGAGCCGCACCGGCTGCTCCACCGCGGCCTCCTCGGCGTCGCCGGCCTCGGCCTCGGCGTCGGGATCGGCCGCGGAGTCGTCTGCGGTGACCAGCCGGGCCAGGGCGTCGTTGGTGAGCCGTCGGTCGTGGCGGAGGTAGCGACTGGTGATGAGCTCGCGCTCGGGATGGTCGGCCAGCCAGTCGCCACCGCGGCGCAGCAGCTTGTCCACCTCGGCGGCGCCGACCCAGTAGTGCTTGTCGTCGTCGAACACCGGCAGCAGCACGAACAGGTGCTCGAGCAGCGTCTGGAGCCGGACCTCGGCCTTCAGTCGCACGTCGAGGTAACGGCTGTCGCCCCAGGCCGGGAACACTGGGTCGAGGGGGATCGGCGTGATGTCGAGCTCGTAGCCGAGCGGTTCCAACACCCGCCGCACGATGGACTCACCGCCCCGGGCCGGCAGCACCGGCAGCCGCACCTCGAACGGCAGCGCCTCGGCGGCCAGGTCGGGACGATCCTTGCTCCGACCGGTCAGGGCGGTGCCGAACGCTCGGCCCAGGGCGACGGCCAGGAACGACGAGGCCACGTACGGCCGGTCGTTGACGTACTGGGCCAGGCTCGGCTGGGCCGCGCGCTTGGGACCGCCGCCGCCCTTGCGACCACGCACCAGCTGGACCGGGTCGATGTCGACGACCAGCGCGGCGGTGCAACGTTCCTCCCCCGCCTCGGGGAAGCAGACTCGGGCCAGGCCGAACGGAAGCTCCCGCTCGTGGATGCGGTCTGGGTGCTTGTGCAGCAGGAAGCCCAGATCGGTCGCCGGCGGAGTGGTGGAGGTGATGGTCAACAGCGCGATGCGCCGAGGTTAGGGAGTCCGGCCGGGGCCATCCGCTCCGTTTGCCATCGGGTCGCGTGCTGGAGCCCCGGCCGCCAAGTTAAAGTACGACCGTTCGTTTAGTTTGGGGAGGCGAGGACGGGAGGGCGAGCAAGCCATGGAGCCATCGACGACCCAGACTCAGCGCTGGACGGTCGGAGACGTGACCATCACCAGCGTCGTGGAGGACCAGACCGACGGCGTCCCGCCCGAGCTCTTCTTCCCCGACGCCACCGCCGACTCGGTGAAGCGGCACGCCTGGCTGGTCCCCGACTACGCCGACGACCGGGGGCACGTCTCGCTGCGGGTGCAGGCGCTGGTGATCGAGGACGGCGACCGCCGGATCCTCGTCGATCCGTGCGTCGGCAACGGCAAGATCCGCGACCTCCCTTGGTGGAACCAGCAGTCGTGGCCGTTCATGGAGCGGCTGCTCGACGCCGGCTTCAAGCCCGGGAGCATCGACCAGGTCCTACACACCCATCTGCACGCCGATCACCTCGGGTGGGACACCCACCTGGAGGACGGGGTGTGGGTCCCCACGTTCGTCAACGCCCGTCACCTCTACACCGGCGCCGGTCTCGACCACAGCCGCCGCGAGTCCACCCTGGCTGCCGAGGGCGGCCAGGACATCTACGCCGACTCGGTGGCCCCGATCGTGGAGGCCGGGCTGGCCGATGTCGTCGCCGAGGACGCCCAGCTGGGCGGTCGCCTCCGGCTCGAACCCACGGGTGGACACAGCCCTGGACATGTGTCCCTGTGGATCGAGTCGGACGGCGAGACCGCCCTGATCACCGGTGACGTCATCCACCCCCCGTCCCGCCGGCCGACTGGTACCCGACGGGGAGGCCTGGCGGTTCGAAGCGGTAGCGGGATGAAATCGAATCCGTAATTGAGACAGAAAAGCCGCGTATAGCGGCTTTTCTGTCTCAATTTCGGC
>DASXTK010000335.1:0-2152 GCA_036505485.1 Acidimicrobiales bacterium | reverse complement strand
ACCGCTCCCATCTCAATTTCGGCTCTTGTGACCTGTCCGTGGGTGATCTGTTGGTCGAGTTCGGCTGGATGCTCACGTGGGGCGCGGGCTTCGCTGGTGGAACGACGCTCCGAGGGATGGTGGCGGAGCGGCTTGTTCCATCGCTCTTTGAACGTTTTTGGTTGCCCACCAACCAAAAACGTTCAAAGAGCTCCCGGACGCCGGTCCCCGACGACCCAACGTGTTCCCGGCATCGGGTTGAGCCACAAAGACCGTTCCGGGCCAGCTCGTTTGGCCGCCGCCCTTCCCTCGAAGCGTCATTTGGCCACCGAGAGCAGCCCATGGCGTCACCGAGCCGCGAAACTCGACCCACGGACAGGTCACAAGAGCCTCAATTTCGGGTTCGGACTCGCCGAGTGATTCCCCGGTTGGAGACGGCAACCGGGGAACCACCCCCCTTTTCGGTCCCTAAGCGCCGCCGAGCCGCTCGGGGACCAATGCTGGTGGGGCTACGATCCCAATCCGAGTCGTCGGGCCAGGCAGGTCAGCACGGTGCCTCCGGCGATCAGGACGGAGCCCACCGTCCGAGGATGCCGGCGGCCTCACCGCCGCCGGTGACCGGAAGGCGTCATCAAGGACACGTAGGAGGTGCAGTCGCGGCCGCTGAACGGTCGCGGCGCGACCTACGGACGGCTGGGGAGAGTCGGGAGCTAGTCAGGGGTGGTGGGCGGACGGGACCCCAAGCCGTCCACGAGCACGACCACGATCGGTGTGGCCCGTGTCGTCATCGCCGCTGCGGATGCAGCGTGGCTGGCGATGACCGCGGAGAACACCGGTCCGCGCTCGATCCGCTCGCCGCCACCAGGGACCGGCACGGCCGTCGAGCGAGAGCTGCTCGACGGCAGTGCGGCCGGTCCCTCGTCCGGCCCGGCATCCGACGACACTCCGGTCGCGGTGCCGAGCGTGACGCCGCCCGAGTTGCCCTGGTCGCCCACCGGAGCCAGGGTCCGCCCGCCGTCCTTGCCCGCGAACGCGACCGCCGCCGGTCCCGGAGTGGTTTCCACCAGCTGCGGGACCGCCGATCCGGCCCGCAGTCCTGCCTCGGCCAGCTCCGCATCGGAGGAGAGCGGCCGCCGCTCCGAGAGATCCGGCCCAGCCGGCGAGGCGGGGAGCACCGCCCCGTCGAGGATGACCGTGACCGACTGGACGAACTCGTCCACCGACGCCACTTGGGCGTCGACTGCCTCCACCAAGATGTCGACCGCCTTGAGGTCGGACGAGACCGCCCGCACCACCAGGTGGATGACGCCGGGCGAGACGGTGTCGAGTACGGGAGCGAAGACGTCGTCGCCAACCCAGTCGGTGACCGCGCCGACGTCGAGCTTGGCCTCGTCGGTGGCGCCCACCCCGCCGCTCCCGGTCGTGGTCGAGGTGGCTGTGACGGCGGCGTCGGCCGTGTCGGCCGTTTCGTCGGACTGGGCATCGGCCGACGCCGTCGCGGTCCAGTACCACCAGGCGATCAGAGCGATGAGGACGAGGACGATGAGCCGCGCAGCGGCGCTCGGGAGGAGCGCCGCCCTACCGGTGCTCTCACCGTCTTCGCCTTGCATGCGCTCAGCATTGGCCTAGACACATCCGGTGTCAACCCGCAAAGTGGTTTTTCTGCCACGCAGCGTGCTATGTGAGCGAGCTATCCCAAACCGGCCCAAAACGCCTCGAGCAAGCGGGCGCCCCGGGCCGAATCCTGCAGCATCCACCAGTGTCCGAGACCCTCGAGCGGGACGATCCGGGCGCCCGCACGTTCCCCCGCACGCCGGGCCATCGAACCTTCGAGGAAGACATCCTCGCTGGGCACGATCACCAGCCCGGGCTTGGGAATGTCGGCGAACGCCGGGCCCCACTGCTCGTTCACGCGCACCGCGGAGCGGTAGAGCGTAAGGATCGTGTCGGTCATGGTCCGATCGAGCGCCTGGGCCATGGCCAGCGCGGCCTGGCCCGGTCCGCCACTCGCGACGAAGTCGCCGGACGACGCGAACGTGGTCGCCCGCTGTTCGGCATCCAGGCTGAGCCAACCCTCCATGAACCCCTCGCCGTCGCCGGGGGTCTGCCACAGCTTGGCGAACTCGTGCCAGGCGAAGTCCGGGTCGGTGAGGGCCGCGGCGTCGGTGACCCA
>DASXTK010000334.1:0-2288 GCA_036505485.1 Acidimicrobiales bacterium | reverse complement strand
TACCGATCTAGGACGGCTCCAAGCCGTACGGCAGCCGCAGCTCGAAGTATGGGCTTCTCGGACGAGAGATCCTCCACTATTCCCTGGTATATACGGACTACTTCATTGCGTTTCTCAAATTGCAGTCGCATATTGGTTGAGCGAGTGTGAGCGATCAAGTACCCTCCGACAGCACTACCAACCGTAACGAAGAGACCGATCATTTTCAACCAAAATAGGCTCCCCGCCGTCTCGCTCCTGATCTTTTGGATCTCGGCGTCTAGCTTATCGACCTGCCTTGCCGCAGCCAGATCCTTACTCACAGCCGCATTATTGATCGCGCCTTTCTCGGCCATAGCCTGAGCGAAGAGCGTTAATGCGAAGGTCAACCCAATTGTTACTAATACGAGGCCAATAACCGCAGTCTGGCTTAGGCCGGAAGGAGGTCGCTGCCTGGACGGACCTCGCCCCCTTTGCGCCAAGCGTAGTAGCCATGTCACCATTTCCTCCACGACAACTGATCATCTCGATACTGCACTCGACGCGATCGCGCACCAGATCATCAGCAACGCGACTCTCTAGCCATGGTCGCAGGCATTGACCGGTGTTGTGTACAACCTAGCCATGCAAACTGCGGCTCCCACCTGTGTCATCTGTGCGGCGCTGTTTGACTGACCGGAAAACAACGGTGGCCACGGCGGGTGGGGGCGTGCGGTATCGACCCGGGGTCCTTGTCGACGGTCTGGGTTGGGGGTGTTGCTGCGCAGGTCAGGCGGCGGGTTGCAGGGTGACGGTGTGGCCGAGGGCTTCGAGTTGGTGGACCAGGCTGCGGATTTTGCGGTCGGTGTTGACCCGGCGGGTGTGGAAGTCCGGGCCAAGGTCACGGAACCGGGCGGGGGGTCGGTCAGCAGGTGCCAGACGATGACCAGGATGGATCGGGCGACGGCGACCAGGGCCTTGAGTTTGCCGCGGCGTTTGACCAGGCGTCGGTACCGTTCACCGAGGAACGTGTTGGTCTTCGCGGCCGCCGCGGCGGCCTCGCCGAGGACGCCTTTGAGGTAGGGGTTGCCCTTGCCGGTCTTACCGCCGCGGGTTCGGGGGCCGGATTGGATGGTGCGCGGGGACAGTTTCGCCCAGGACACCAGATGCCCCGGGGTGGGAAAGACGCTCATGTCCAGGCCGAGTTCAGCGATGATCACCTGGGCGGTGTGCTCGGCGATGCCGGGCACCTCGTCCAGCCGCGCGACGGCGGGCAGCGTGGTGTGGTGTCCGGATGCGCCACTGCCGTTGCTGTCGGTGGGTGTCTGGTCGCCGTCGGCGGTGGGCATCGCCGCGATCGCTTGATCGATGGTGGCGGTCAGCCGGTCGATTTGGGTGTTGAGCCCGTCGACCTGGTCGAGCAGCATCCGGGCGAGCATGGCGTGGTGCTCGTCGAAGCGGCCGTCCAGGGCCTGCACCAGCGCGGCGTGTTTGACCCGCATCCGCCCACGAGCCAGCTCGGCCAGCTGCTTCGGGTCACGGTTACCGGCGATCAACGCTTCGATCATGTCCCGGCCCGACTTGCCGAAGATGTCGGTGGCCACCGTGGACAGTTTGATCAGTGCGTCTTCGAGGAGTTTCTCCATCCGCTGCTTGTGCCGGGTCCGCTCCGCGGTCAGGTCCAGCCGCAGCCGGGTGTAGTCACGCAGCCGACGGATGTCCGCGGGTGGCACGAACGAGGGGTGCAACATGCCCCGCTCGTTGAGCTTCGCTAACCACACCGCATCCAGCTTGTCCGTTTTCGGCCGACCGGAGACCTGCTTGACGTCGTTGGCATTGACCAGCCACACGCACAGCCCAGCGGCCTCCAACACGTAGAAGAACGGCCGCCAATAGTCCGACGTCGATTCGAGCACGACCCGTTCGATACGCTGCTCGACCAGGTGCACGGCCAACTCACAGATCGCGTTGGTAGTGGCCGCGACATCCCACACCAGGGTGACCCGCTTACCGGCCTTCGACTCGTGCGGCACCCGGGTACACACCTTCCCGGATGCCTTGGCCACATCGATCGCGGCGACTCGTTCCAGGCGCTGCTCGTGCTCCTCGTCCTCGATCTGCTCGGGTACTCCCATCACCGGCACAAGCGCTCCTTCACCAACTCACAACGGGGTGGGTGGGCTGCCCGGGTGTTGAACGACGCTTGGCGTGAGGACGTGGGGTAGGTCTGCGTCATTGACGGCGGGCAGGATCTTTGGGCGGGTCGGCGGGTTTGCCCTTCTTCGTGTGCGACGACAACGTGAGCGGGTCCGGGATGGAGTACGGCCCTC
>DASXTK010000333.1:0-5936 GCA_036505485.1 Acidimicrobiales bacterium | reverse complement strand
CCGCTGACCATCGGCCTGGGGATTCTCGTCCTGGTGGTTCGAACTGCAGGCCGCTGTTGCGCCGACGGCCGAGACGCCCGCGATCGCTCCGGACGCCGCCAGGAACTCACGTCGTGACCAGCCCCCTCTGCCCACGTGACGACGGTAGCTCACCAGGTGGGAACACGGATGGTGGTCGTTACCCTCCGCAGCGTGAGACACATCCGGGCGTTGGTGCTCAGCTCGGTTCTGGTCCTGGCCACGGCTTGTGCCGGCGAGCGCGGTTCGGAAGCGACCGCCCCGGCCGGCACGACCAGATCCGAGTCGATGCACGCCCTGAAACCCCTCTACCGAGCGGCATCCGGCCCGTTCCAGAACCTGCCGGCCGGCCCGAACTACAACAAGACCAGCGGGCCGTCGGGCGCCGGTTGCAAGCCGGGCAGCAGCACGAAGCTGCCCGAAGGCTGGTGGGCCGGGGAGATCAAGTCGGTGTCGGGTGCGACCGCGCAGTTCGACCTGGTGTGCTGGTACCAGGGTGCCGCCGCGACCAAGGCCGCGGCACAGCATCGGACGACCGCGGAGAACGACTACTACGTCACCAACGACAGTCCGAAGCTCCGCAAGGTCGATTTCGGATCCAGCCGGACCCCGGCGACCTGTGTCGGCAACGACAACCACCCGTTCGGATGCACGGTGGGCGACGTCCTCGCCATCTACCCAGGTGTAGGTCGCACGGTGGCCGTCGATGGCAACAAGGAAGCCGTCAGCTTCCCCTATGTGTGGGTCCACTCCAACGGGTCCAAAGCGGACTACGCCTACGTGCAGTTCACGCCGTAACCGGCCGGCGTCAGGGAACCGTCGCGGTCCTCGAGGTGGTGCCGCCGGCGCCGGTCACGGTCAGGACCCAGACCGAACCTCGCTCGGCGCACACGGTGGTCTTGCCGAGGCCAAGGTCCACAGCGCTGGCCGTGCCCCCTTGAGGACCGACGGTTCCTGAGGTCGCGTTCCGGACCAACCAGGCGAGTCCCACGGTGAACTGGGTGCGCTGGCCCGGGCACAGCGCGCCCCGCTGAGCGTCGAACCGCTGGATCTCCGGGGCCGGCGCGGCCGGCTCGGTCGGAGGCGGGTCCGTCGACGGCGGTGGCTCGGTCGTGGTCGTCGCCGGTGGTGCGGTGGGCACAACGCCGCCGGGACGACTGGTCGTCGTTTGCACGGTGGTCGTGGTGGTCGACGACGCGGTGGTCGAATCACCGGGCTTGCTGCCGGTCGGTGCGACGTGCGAAGTGCCGGACCGTGTGGTCGAGGTCCTGCTCTTCGAGCCGTCGCTGCCCGCGGCGGTCTCTACCTTGGCGTCGTGGCCCTTGTCCGACTTGTCGCCGAACGCGACCACGCCGACCGAGACCAGCGCCACGGTCGCCACCAGCGTGCCGGCCCCGGCCAGGAGCCAATGCCCCCCGATCAGCACCCCGGCCTTGGCCAGGACCCCGGCCGAGGCCTTGGCGTGCAGTGAGGTCTCCGCCCCGCGGCCGAGCTTGTCGCCCAACTGGGGGAGATGCCGGGCCGTCGCCGAGACGTCGTCGTCGGCGGGATCGGGCAGAAACGGTCTCGTCTCGGCCCATCCGTCGCCGACCCCACTGAACGTGGTCCGGTCCTCCCCGCCCTCATTGCCCGCCATGGGCATCATCCCAGCACAAACGGGTGGTTTCCGCTGGGAGACACCGCCCTTCCTGACGTGGTGAGCTGCCTACTGAGAGTGAAAGTCGGTGGGCGGGCGGCGCTGGAGGTCAACCAGCGAGAGTGAGACCTCAACCACCCAACGTGAGACAAGCAGGTCACGACGGACGTGGTCTCACGGCGTATTCTTTGAGACGTGGAAGCCGAGTCCGCACGTCAACACCTAGAGGCGGAGCAGGCGCGGCTGGCCAGCCTGCGCCAAGCGATCGAGAACGACCACCTCCACGACGAGCCCGAGGAGGACTCGTCGGCCGAGCTGTCGCACTTCGCCCAGCATCCGGCCGATGCGGCGAGCGATGCCTTCGAACGGGAGAAGGACTTCTCGATCCTGGAGCAGGTGCAGGAGGAGTTGGACGACGTCGAGCGGGCGATGAAGCGGCTCGACGATGGCACCTACGGAACGTGTCAGGCCTGTGGGTGCGAGATCGGCGATGACCGGCTCGAGGCTGTTCCCGCGACCCGGTTCTGCATGGAGCACCAATCCGACGCCGAGACCTGACCTGAGCTAACCCGGGTTCAGTCCCGGGTGGTGGCGGCCAGGATCGCTCCGACCACGACACCCAGACCCCCGATGGCCTGCAGCGGCGCGAACCGTTCGTCGAGGACCACCGCGGCCAGACCGACGCTCGAGACCACCTCGAAGTTGAGCATCACTGCGGTGCGGGTGGGGCCGATCCGGGGCAAGGCCACGAACACCAGGCCGAACGCGGCCGCGTTGGCGACGCCGTAGCCCAGCAGGAGCGGGGCGCGATCCATCCCGGGCCAGTCGCCCCCCGATGCCACCGCCACGGCGGCCAGGGTCAGCGCCGCTCCGCCCGAGGTCCAAGCGGCCTTCACCACCGCATCGGTGGCGTCGAGCAGGTTGTCCCCGGCCAGGAGGTACAGCGCGAACAACGCCGCGCTGCCCAAGGCGAACAGCACTCCAGTGGCGCTGATGACCAGATCACCCTCCACTGCGACCACGGTCACAACCCCGCCGACGGACAGCGCCAGTGCTCCCCCCAGCCGGGCCGACCACCGGGTCGTGCGGCGGGCCAGCTCGGCCAGGGCCACCATGGCCGGATAGGAGTAGAAGACCAGGGCCACGGCACCGGCGCTGCCTCGACCCAGCGCGGCGAAGAACACCCGGGCCTGCACGGCGTAGAGCACACCTAGGCCAAGGGCCCGGAGACGTTCGCCTGATGGCGGAACCACAGACCCCCGCCAGGACTGGAAACCCACCAACAGCAGGGCACTCAGGCCAAAACGGCAAGTCAGGACCGGGGCGCCGTCCAGACCATCGCGAGCCAAGCTCCGCCCGACGACCACGGTCGATCCGTATGCCAACGCCGACCCCAGGGCTGCCAACGTCCCGACCCGTACCCAAGAGGCCGCCACCTCGGCCTCCGCAGCCGATTCCGCCGTAACCGTCACGCCTGGCCCCCGTTGCCCCCGCCCCGCCAGACCGTTAGATCTGGCCGGGGACTGTGGCTTGGTCCGGGGTCAGCAGGGCGACCCGGCCGCAGAGGCGGGCGATGTCGGAGAGTGGGCCCAGCAGATCGAGGTCGGGGGGATCGCTCTTGTCGGCCAGCTCCAACTCCAGGGCCACGCCGTCGAGGTTGCCCAGACGGGCCCCATCGGCTCCCAACTCCCGCTCGGCGGCGTAGAGCAGCCCAGCGTGGGACACCACCAGCACCTCTCCCGGGCCCACCTCATGGCGGATCCGGGCCAACGCCCGGTGCAGGCGCAAGGCCACAGAGGCATCGGATTCCCACCCCGGCGGATGGCGGGGTTTCCACACGTCGGGGGAGTCGTCGTCGGTCGGCCGGAGGTAGCCGGGGTAGCGCTCGTCGATCTCGTCCCGGGTCAGCCCGGACCACTCGCCGGCGTCCCGTTCCCGCAGGTCGCCATCGACCACGACTGGGCCGACCCCCAGCTCGTTGGAGATGATCGCCGCGGTCTCGACCGCCCGCTGCAGGTCCGAGGACCAGATGGCCTCCACCGTGCCCACGGTTTGGGCCGCCAGCTGGGCCTGGCGCCGGCCGGCGCCGGTCAACGGCGGATCGGCCTGACCCTGCCAGCGTCCGTGCAGGTTCCACTCGGACTGGCCGTGCCGCACCAGCAGGACGCGGGTCACCGCGTGCGAGAACATCAGAACGACGCTACTGGCACCGCGCTGACCGACCCAGACCGCAGCGGGCGGAATCCCGCGCGCCTGGGGTCGTCCAGCCACCTCGGTGCGTGGTCTAGCTGGGTCGAACGGAGCGTGAGCGTTAGGCTCGCCCTCGTCGTTTCCGGACGTCGACGCACCCGCGCGCCGAACCGGACGTTGCCCGCCGCAACCGGAGGAACGCATCGTGGCTTTGCCCATCGACAAGCTGGGGACCACATACGAGCCGCGCACCACGACCATCGATGGTGACCGGGCCCGGCAGTACGCCGCCGCCACCAACGACGACAACCCGGCCTACACGTCGGGCAAGGTGGCACCCCCGGTGTTCGGTGTGGTTCCGACCTGGGACAGCTTGGGGCTGGCCGCCGGCGATGTGATCCCGTCCGATGCGGCGATGTTCATCGTCCACGGCGAGCAGGACATGCACTTCCACCAGCCGCTGCTCCCCGGCCGGCAGATCACCTCGGTGGCCGAGGCCTACAGCGTGCGGGTCGGCAGCAGCGGGACCCGGTTCACGGTCAAGGTCGACAGCACCGACAGCGAGACCGGAGAACCGGTCCTCACCCAGTACGTCACCTTGTTCGTGCGGGGGATGTCCGACGGTGAGTCGGGCGGACCGGACAAGCCCAGCCACGACTTCCCCGATTCCGCTCGGGCCGACAAGGTCGGCGAGATGGCGATCCATGTCGACGACGACCAGACCTACCGGTACCGGGATGCGTCGGGCGACCAGATGCCCATCCACGTGGACGAGGATTTCGCCAAGTCCGTCGGTCTTCCCGGGATCATCGCCCACGGGTTGTGCACAATGGCGATGTGCAGCCAGGCGGTGATCAAGACCGTGGCCGATGGCGATCCGACCCGGCTACGGCGATTGGCAGTGCGTTTCGCTTCCAACGTTTTCCCCGGCAACGACGTGGAAGTGGCGATCCATGACGCGGGCGAGACGAGCGACGGCACCCATGCCTATGCCTTCGAGGCCACCAGCGCCGGCGACGTCGTGGTCAAGAACGGCCGAGCCGAGGTGGCCTGAGGGAGCCATGCCCACGGTGCGGCTCTTCGCCCAGGCCCGTGAGGCCGCTGGAACCGGACGCGACGAGCTGCCGGGAGCCACGGTCGACGACGTGCTCCGGGCGGCCCGGGAGCGCTACGGCAGCTCCTTCGCCGCCATCCTCGAGCAGTCGCGGGTGTGGGTGAACGGCGAGCCGGCGGAGCCGAACCACCCGGTGGGAGCCACCGACGAGGTGGCGGTTCTGCCGCCGGTGTCGGGAGGGTAGGACATGGCGTTGCCCACCTCGCAGGACTCCGACGCCGCCTGGCCCTCGCCATCCCGGGCTCGCCCGGACGAATCCTGGCCCGCCCCGCCGAGCTCTCCCCGGCCCCAGCCTCGACCCCGTCGAGTTCCCCAGCCTCGTCAGGCCGCCGACCAGACCTGGTCGGTGTCGACCCCGGACCCCCGTCGGCGTGAGCCGCCGGCTCCCCGGCCGCCGGCCGACACCTGGTTCGACGACGACGTGGTTCCAGTGGACAGTCGCCCGCCCGGCCCCGGTGCCGTGGTGATCCCCGCCCCCGCCCCCGGCCCGGCTGCGGCTCCGTCCCCGGCACCGCCGGTCAAGCCGCGGTCCCAACCGGCCCCGGCGCCCCGCCGCGCCGCTCCGGCCGCCGCTCAGCGGAACCCACGCCCACGGACGTCGGCCCGCCCGGTGCGCCGCAACCCCAGCACCGACTGGAGCCGGGTAGCTCCGGTCTACGACGTCGACGGTCCCCGGATCCGCTACGGGCTGGCCTGGTTCGGCGTCGCGCTGGTGGCGGTGACGGCGAGCCCCTGGAGTGCGGCGTTGGTCTATGCCGCGGCTGCGGGGTTGGCCGCCAGGCAGATCGTGAAGGCCTGGCGCGGGGTGCAATGGCAGGCCGATCTCGCCGCGGGCCTGGCTGCGGCGCCGGTGCTGGCCACGGCTGTGAGCCAAGGCGCCGGCGTGGCCCTGCTCGCCGTAGCCATGGTGACTGCGGCGTTCGCCGGCCTCCAAGCGCCGACCGCGGGCCTGAGGGGCTCGGCGGGACGGATCGCGGC
>DASXTK010000332.1:0-10889 GCA_036505485.1 Acidimicrobiales bacterium | reverse complement strand
CGGGGCCACTGTCATCACCGACACCCTGTCGCTGATCGTGCTGGCCGGTGTCGCCGGCTCGGTGACCGGCGAGTCCAGCCTGGTCTCGATCATCGCCAGCCTGCTCCTCGGGCTGATCGGTCTGGGCTTCTACGCCGGCTGGGTCCTGCCCCGGCTCGCCCGCTGGTTCTTCGCCGGGCCCGGACACGAGGCGACGGCCCGCTTCCTGTTCCTGCTGGCCGCCTTGCTGTCGGCCGCGGTGTTCTCCGAGATGGTCGGCATCGAGGGCATTGTCGGTGCCTTCTTCGCCGGACTTGGCCTCAACCGCATGGTGCCTGCCGGCAGCGCGTTGATGGAACGGGTCGAGTTCTTCGGTTCGGCCCTCCTGGTGCCGGTGTTCCTGGTGTCGGTCGGCGTGCTGATCAAGCCATCCGTGGTGGTGCAGCCGTCGACCCTCGGTCTCGCCGCGGTGTTCTGCGCGGCGGTGATCGGCGGCAAGGGCATCGCGGCGCTGGCGGCCCGACCAGCGCTGGGCTTCACCTCCGGTGAGTCCGGGCTGATGTTCGGGCTCTCCCTGTCCCAGGCCGCGGCCACTCTCGCGGCCACCTTCGTCGGCTTCGACATCGGCCTGTTCGGCGAGCAGGTCGTCAACGCGGTCCTGGTGGTGATCCTGGTGACGCTGCTGATCGCGGCGCTGGCCACCGCCCGGACCACAGAACGGGTCGAGCCGACCCCGGCCGAGGGTGACGCCGCGCTGGGGCAGAAGCTGGTGGTGGTGGCCGCCCGGGAGGACCGGCTGACCGCTCTGGCCGCCCTGAGCCGAGCGCTGGTCGAGCCCGACGGAGGGATCGTGGTTCCGCTGCGGGTGACGGTTCGCAGTTCCGATGTGGACGTGAACCGGGACTTCCTGGCCCTGGTGGAAGAGGTGATGGTCAAGGCCGGTCTGGAGGTCCACGCCCGGCTTCGGGTCGACTCCGATCCGGTGGAAGCCGCGGCGTCGACCGCGATCGAAGACGGCGGGACGCTGCTGCTGATGGACTGGCAGGCCTCGTCGCGCCACCAGGCCGCCCTGGCCGGCGGCCGGGACGACGACCTGATCCTGGCCGCGCCGGTGCCGGTGGTGCTGGCCGCGCTGAGCGATGCCCCGGTCACCCGCGTCGTGGTGGCGCTCGACCGCTGCGATCTCGAGCCCGAGAGCGCCGCCGATGTGTCCGCCGCGATCGAGGTGGCCCGCCGGGTGGCGCTGGCTTCCTCGACCCGGCAGCAGCTGATGGTGGGTCCCGACGAAGAGTCGGTGACCGAGTTGTTCGCCAGCTTCGGGAGTGAGGTCGACGGCCAGTTCTCCAACCGTGACGACTGGGTGGCGCACCATGCCAGGCCCGGCGATCTGGTGGTCCTCCCGGCCCATCCCGACTGGAGCCTGCTCGGTCCGGTGGCGGTCCAGGCCTCGGCCCACGCCGATGTATCTGTGCTCGTCGTGGCCGACCCTCAGCGCTGGACCGGCCGCCTGGCCCCGGTCGAACGCAGCCTCGGTGCCCTCGTCGGCCTCGGTGGCGGTGACGCTTCGGCAACGATCTCCTGGGACTGACCGCTGCACGTCCGGGGAGGCGTCCCAACCTCCTAGCCTGAGAGATCGTGTCTGACGCGTTCATGGACCGCATCACGATCGACAGGATCGAACCGGCCACCCCCTCGGGACGGTTCCCGATCAAGGCGCTGATGGGCGAGCGGGTGCAGTTCTCCGCCGACGTGTTCGCCGACGGCCACGACCAGCTCGGGGCCCGTCTGCGCTGGCGCCGGATCGGCGACGACACCTGGTCGACCAGTCTCATGCGGGACGTCGGCAACGACCGCTGGGAGGGCGAGCTGCAGGTCGACGAGGTCGGGCTGCACGAGGTGGTGATGGAGGCCTGGCGAGACCGGTTCGCCACCTGGCGCCACGACATCGAGGTCAAGGTGGGCGCCGGCGACGACGTCACCCTGGAGATGGAGGAGGGCGCCCGGCTGCTGGAAGCCCGGCTCGCCGGCGTCGATGCCGCCTCCCGGTCCCGGGCCACCGACGCGGTCGAAGGCCTGCGCCGCAGCAGCTGCAGCCTCCAGGTCCGCCTGAACGCCGGCCTCGACGACCAGGTCGCGGCGCTCGTGACCCCGGTTCCCGACGCCGATCTCACCAAGGTGCCGGCCCAGCACATCTGGGTCGACCGGCCCCGGGGCGGCGCCGGCGCCTGGTACGAGCTGTTCCCCCGCTCCGAGGGCGGCTTCGCCGGCGCCACCAAACGACTCGCCGCCATCGCCGAGATGGGCTTCGACGTGGTCTACCTGTCACCGATCCACCCCATCGGCACGACCGCCCGCAAGGGTCGCAACAACGGCCTGGTGGCGCTGCCCACCGATCCCGGCAGCCCGTGGGCCATCGGCTCGCCCGAGGGCGGTCACACCGCCATCGACCCTGATCTGGGCACCGAGGCCGAGCTCCGCCGCTTCTGCACCGACGCGGCGGAGGCCGGTCTCGAGGTGGCCCTGGACTACGCCCTGCAGTGCTCGCCCGATCATCCCTGGGTCACCGAGCATCCTGAGTGGTTCTGGCAGCGGCCTGACGGGTCGATCCGCTACGCCGAGAACCCGCCGAAGAAGTACCAGGACATCTATCCGATCAACTTCTGGCCCGCCCGGGAGGCCGATCGGGTTGCCCTGTGGGAAGCGTGCCGCGACATCCTGCGCCACTGGATCGACCGGGGCATCCGCATCTTCCGGGTCGACAACCCCCACACCAAGCCCATGGCGTTCTGGGCCTGGGTCATCGAGGAGATCCGCCGCGACCATCCCGACGTGGTGTTCCTGTCCGAGGCGTTCACCCGGCCCAAGGTGATGCACAAGCTGGCCGAGGTGGGGTTCACCCAGAGCTACACCTACTTCACCTGGCGCACCGCGGCCTGGGAGCTGCGGGAGTACGTCGAGGAGCTGGCCTACGGACCGGCGGCGCACTACATGCGGCCGAACTTCTGGCCCAACACCCCCGACATCCTCTCCGGGCCGCTGCGCAACGGGCCGGCGGCGGCGTTCCTGCTGCGGTTCGTCCTGGCCGCCACCCTCGTGCCGAGCTATGGGATCTACAGCGGCTACGAGCTGTACGAGAACCAGCCGGCATCCGAGGACAATGAGGAGTACCTGTACTCCGAGAAGTACGAGCTGAAGCGGCGGGACTGGGACCGAGCCGACTCCATGGCGCCGTTCATCGCCCGAGTGAACGAGATCCGCCGCCGCCATCCGGTCTTCAACTGGCTGCGCAACATCCGCTTCCACCACAGCGCCGACGACCGCTTCCTCGTCTACTCCAAGGGCCACGCCGGTGACCCCGACACCAAGGGCGACCTGATGCTTATGGTGGTCAACCTTGACCCCAACGCGGCCCACGAGACCGTCCTCGACCTCGATCTGGGGGCAATCGGCCTGCCTCGCTGGAGTCACTACCGGGTCGAGGACGAGCTGACCGGCGAGTCCTACGCCTGGGACAGCCCCAACCCGTACATCCAGCTGGATCCGACCCGCGGTCAGGTGGCGCACATCCTTTCGCTGCGTGGATGGTCCTGATCGGGGTAGAAGCGCAAGAGTGATGTCAGCTTGCGGGCAAACACCAGCAAGCAGCGCCACCATGAGTTCTGGGGACGGGGGGTTCGTGGCTTGCGGATCCGTCGCCCAGTGGTCGCTTCAATCTGAACTGTGACTTTCGCCACACTGATGCCAATGTGCCAGCCTTTTGCTGATGCCGATGCCAACGCCCATTGATCCGTCCGACGAGCGCTGGTATCAGCGCGCCGTGTTCTATGAGGTCGCGGTGCGCGGCTTCTATGACTCCGACGCCGACGGATTCGGCGACTTCGCCGGCCTGACCGAGCGGCTCGACTACCTGGAATGGCTGGGCGTCGACTGCCTGTGGCTGCTGCCGTTCTTCCAGTCACCGCTGCGCGACGGCGGCTACGACATCAGCGATTTTCTCACTGTCCTGCCCGAATCGGGGACCTTGGACGATGCCGCGGCCTTCCTCGAGGAAGCCCACCGGCGCGGCATGCGGGTCATCGCCGACATGGTGATGAACCACACCTCGGACCAGCATCCCTGGTTCGTCGAGTCCCGGCAGGACCGCACCAATCCCAAGGCCGACTGGTACGTCTGGGGTGACGACAACGAGCGCTGGTCCGAGGCCCGGGGCATCTTCCTGGACTCCGAGCCCTCGAACTGGACCTGGGAACCCCAGCGCGAGCAGTACTACTGGCACCGCTTCTTCCACCATCAGCCGGACCTGAACTACGACAACCCCGAAGTGGCGGGCGCCATGGTCGACGTCGTCCGGTTCTGGTTGCAGCTGGGCCTGGACGGCTTCCGTCTGGACGCTGTGCCCTACCTCTACGAGCGCGACGGCACCAACGGCGAGAACCTGCCCGAGACCCACGACTACCTGCGCCACATCCGCAAGACGGTCGACGCCGAGTTCCCGGGACGGGTGCTGCTGGCCGAGGCCAACCAGTGGCCCGCCGACGTCGTGGACTACTTCGGTGCCGGCGACGAGTGCCACATGTGCTTCCACTTCCCCTTGATGCCCCGCATGTTCATGGCGGTGCGCAAGGAGCAGCGGCACCCCATCACCGAGATCCTGTCCCAGACCCCGGCGGTGCCCGACGGCTGCCAGTGGGGGATCTTCCTGCGCAACCACGACGAGCTCACCCTGGAGATGGTCACCGCCGACGAGCGCGACTACATGTACTCCGAGTACGCCACCGATCCCCGGATGAAGATCAACCTGGGCATCCGACGCAGGCTGTTCCCGCTCCTCGACAACGACGAGCGCAAGGCGGAGCTGTTCCACGCCCTCCTGTTCTCGATGCCTGGTAGCCCGGTCATGTATTACGGCGACGAGATCGGCATGGGCGACAACATCTACCTGGGTGACCGGGACGGGGTCCGCACCCCGATGCAGTGGAGCCCGGACCGCAACGCCGGGTTCTCCAAAGCCGACTTCGCCCAGCTCTACCTGCCCCCCTTGATGGACCCGGTGTACGGCTACGCGTCGGTCAACGTCGAGGCCCAGAGGCGGGACCCGTCCAGCTTCCTGCACTGGCTGAAGCGCATCTTGGAGATTCGCCGACAGCATCCGGTCCTGGCCGTCGGCGAGCTCGAGGTCCTCCACGCCGAGAACCCCTCGGTCCTGGCCTACCTGCGCCGGTCGCCAGCCGGACCCGAGACCGACGCCGCCGGCAAGGACACCGGCCAGACCGAGGCCGTCGGGGCCAGGCTGGTCGAGGCGGTCGACGAGACCCAGGGCCAGGACATGGTGCTCTGCGTGCACAACCTGTCCCGGTTCCCCCAGCCTTGCGAGCTGATGCTGGAGCAGCTGGCGGGCAAGGTTCCGATCGAGCTGACGGGGCGGGTGCCGTTCCCCCGCATCGGTCAGCTGCCCTACTTCGTGACCCTTGCCCCCTACGGCTTCTACTGGTTCGAGCTCATCGACCAGTCGGAGGACGAAGTCGGGGGAACACCCTGAGACTGGTCCCCCGCTCATGTCCCGCGTCTGTACAGGAGACGGCTCGTGAGCCGAATCACGTGGTAGGCAGGGACCGTGATGCACGACGCTGATCTGGCCGCCAAGCTGACCCCGTTGCTGGGCGAGTTCCTGCCCCGGCAGCGCTGGTTCGGCAACGACGTGCCGCCGGGATCGGACGCCGTCACCATCACCTTCCTCGAGGTGCAGCGCAAGGATCCCCTGCTGGTTTGGCTGGTGGTGGAGACCAACCAGACCAGAGGTCGGCCGGCCGCCCTGTACCAGCTCGTGGTCGGGGGCCGGCCGGCGGACGGTGGGCACTCCTTCCTGCAGGGCAAGGAACGGGTGACGCTGGGCGAGGCCGAGGGGATGGTGTTGTACGACGCCCTGGTCGATCCGGAGCTGGCCCTCGACGTGCTGGCTGCGGTGGCCCCCGACGAGGAGGCGGAGGTGGCCCGCCCGCTGCTGGTGGAGCAGTCCAACACCTCGGTGGTCTACGACGAGCGGCTCATCCTCAAGTTCTTCCGCCGACTCCACCCCGAGCCCAACCCCGACGTCGAGATCAACCGGGTCCTCAACGAGCGGGGCTTCCCCCACGTGGTGTCCCAACGGGCCGAGCTGCGCCGCGATGGCGTCGATCTGGCCGTCGTCCGGGACTATCAGCTGGCCTCCACCGATGCGTGGCAGCTGGCTCAGACCTCGTTGCGGGATCTGCTGAACAGCCGGCTGCCTCCGGGCGAGGCCGGGGGAGACTTCGGGCCCGACGCGTTCACCCTGGGCGAGGTGACCGCGGCGCTGCACGCCGAGCTGGCCGGGGTGTACGGCGTCACGCCGGGCCAGCCCGAGGTGTGGCTGGAGCAGATGTTGACCCTGCTGACCCGGGTCTATGAGGGGGTGCCGGAACGGGACCGGGTCGAGCAGATGCTGCGCCGGCTGGTCGAGGTGCGCGACCCGGGTACGGCCATCCGGGTCCACGGCGACCTGCATCTGGGGCAGCTCCTGCTGGCCGACAGCGGCTGGTTCATCCTCGATTTCGAGGGCGAGCCGGCCCGTCCGATGGCCGAGCGGACCCTGCCGTCCTCACCGTTGCGCGATGTGGCCGGGATGATCCGGTCGTTCCACTACGCGGCCCAGTCGGCCCTGGTGGATCGAGGCCGCGACATCGATACCGAGCTCGGTGATCTGGCCGACGAGTGGGAGGACCGGGCGGCGACGGCGTTCTGGCGCGGGTACCGGTCGGTGCCCGACGCCGCAGCGTTGCTGCCCGGCGAAGAAGGTGACCAGCAGTCGCTGCTGACCGCCTACGAGCTGGACAAGGCGGTGTACGAGGTCGACTACGAGCTGGCCCATCGGCCGAGCTGGCTGGACATCCCGGTGTCGGCGATCGAGCGGATCCTCCAAAAGGCGGCGTAGTGCCGCCCGCGCCGAGCTCCGGTCGTACCAAGGCCCGGGTGGTCGGGCTGTTCGACGCGCTGGCCGAGGGCAGCCACACCGATCCCCACTCCGTGCTCGGTCTCCACAAGGACCGGCGCGGCCAAGTCGTCCGGGCTTGGTTCCCCGGAGCCACCCGGGCCCGGCTGGGCGAGCGGGACATGCCGCTGGTCCATCCGGCCGGCGGGTTCGAGCTGCGACTGCGTTCGGGTGAGGATCCGCCCGATCCGGGCTATGCCGTGACCTACCGGTTCGACGATGGCACCGACGGGGATACCGAGGCCGAATACACCTCGATCGAGCCGTGGGCGTTCTGGCCCACCCTCGGTCCGCTGGACCTGCATCTGATCGGCGAGGGTCGCCACGAGCGTTTGTGGGACGCGCTGGGCGCCCATATCCGGGTCCACCAGGACGTCGAGGGAACCAGCTTCGCCGTGTGGGCCCCGGCAGCGCAGGTGGTTCGGGTGGTGGGCGACTGGAACAGCTGGGACGGTCGGCGTCATCCGCTGCGGGCCATGGGGGCTTCGGGGGTCTGGGAGATCTTCGTGCCCGGGGTCGGATCAGGGCAGCGCTACAAGTTCGAGATCGTCGGGGCCGACGGTCGGTTGCGCCTCAAGGCTGACCCGATGGCGTTCGCCGCCGAACGGCCTCCGGCCAACGCCAGCGTGGTGTTCCAGCCCCGCCATGTGTGGAGCGAGGGCGACCAGGCCTGGCTGGACCGGCGCCGCTCCGCCAATCCGATCGACGAGCGCATGGCGGTGTACGAGGTCCACCTGGGATCCTGGCGCCGGGGATCGAGCAGTCCCGAGAATCCGGACGGCTTCCTCGACTACCACGAGCTGGCCCGACAGCTGGCCGACCACGTCGACGACCTGGGCTTCACCCATGTGGAGCTGTTGCCGCCGACCGAGCATCCCTATGCGCCCTCGTGGGGCTACCACGTCACCGGGTACTTCGCTCCGACCTCCCGCCACGGCGATCCCGACGGCTTCCGGGAGCTGGTCGACCACCTCCACCAGCGGGGCATCGGCGTGCTGGTCGACTTCGTGCCGGCCCACTTCGCCACCGACGATTGGGCCCTGGCCCGCTTCGATGGCACCGCCCTCTACGAGCACGAGGACCCCCGCCAGGGCGAGCACCCCGACTGGGGTTCGCTGGTGTTCAACTACGGCCGCAACGAGGTGCGGAACTTCCTCATCGCCGCGGCCCGCTATTGGTTGGAGGAACTGCACGTCGACGGGCTGCGGGTCGACGGCGTGGCCTCGATGCTCTACCTCGACTACTCCCGCCGGGACGGGGAGTGGGTCCCCAACATCCACGGCGGGCGGGAGAACCTCGAGGCCATCTCCCTGCTGCAGGAGCTGAACACCCTGACCCATCGGGACTGCCCGGGCATCATCACCGTGGCCGAGGAGTCCACCGCCTGGCCCGGGGTGTCCCGGCCGGTGCACCTGGGCGGTCTGGGCTTCTCCCAGAAGTGGAACATGGGCTGGATGCACGACACGCTCCAGTTCTTCGGCCAGGACCCGGTGCACCGCCGCTGGCATCACAACCTGTTGACCTTCGGGTTGCTCTACGCCTGGACCGAGAACTTCGTGCTGCCGCTGAGCCACGACGAGGTGGTCCACGGCAAGGGCTCGCTGCTGGGCAAGATGCCGGGCGATCGCTGGCAGAAGCTGGCGAACCTACGGGCGCTGTATGCCTGGATGTGGGCGCATCCGGGCAAGCAGCTGCTGTTCATGGGGGCCGAGCTGGCCCAGGAGCGGGAGTGGAGCCACGACCGTTCCCTCGATTGGCACCTGCTCGACGACACCGGCCACCACGGGGTCCAGGACCTGGTGCGAGAGCTGAACCGGCTGGCGGCAGCGCATCCGGCCCTGTGGTCCCGAGACACGTCGCCCGAGGGCTTCACCTGGATCGGCGCCGACGACACCGACAACTCGGTGTTCGCCTTCCTGC
This sequence comes from Acidimicrobiales bacterium, assembly GCA_036505485.1. Taxonomy (GTDB): domain Bacteria; phylum Actinomycetota; class Acidimicrobiia; order Acidimicrobiales; family VFJN01; genus DASXTK01. The sequence continues at coordinate 1,984 of DASXTK010000332.1, read as the reverse complement.
GGACCGGCACCGGGACCGACGACCAGGTGGTCTGTGTCGCCAACCTCACCCCGGTGCCCCGCCATGGCTACCGCCTGGGCCTGCCCCGCAGCGGACCCTGGACCGACCTGCTCAACACCGACGAGGCCCGCTGGGGCGGCAGCGGTGTCCTCCAAACCGGCTGCCAAGCCGAACCCACCCCCTGGCAAGGCCAACCCCACTCCGCGGTCCTCACCCTCCCCCCACTAGCCGTCCGCTGGCTGACCCCCACCCCCCGAAATTGAGGCGTTTCTCGCGCTATAAGCGCGGCAAACGCCTCAATTTTCGTCTTTGATGCCGTGTTCGGCGAAGTCGTCCCTGGCTTCCTTGTACTCGTCGGGGGAGACCTCGTGGAGGTGGGTGACGACCATCCAGCGGTGGCCGAAGGGGTCTCGGAGGGTGGCTCGGCGGGCGCCGTAGAAGGTCTCCTTGGGGGCTTCGAGCACCGTGGAACCCCGGGCCTCGGCCTTGGCCACCACCGCGTCGACATCGGGCACGTAGATGTACAGCGCCACTGGGGTGTCCGGCAGGTCGAGAGGGCTGATCCCGTAGCCCGGGTACTCGTCGGCCAGGTAGATGCGACCGCCGGCCAGATCCAGCTCGGCGTGGCCGACCTTGCCCTCGGGATCGACGAACCGTTCTCCAGATTCGGTCGCCCCGAACACCTCGACGTAGAAGTCGATGGCCTCGGCCGCGCCCCGGATGCACAGGTAGGGCGAGACCGGAGGCTCTCCGGCGGGGATGTAGCTCTTCTCGTCAGCCATACCGGTCACGGTAAGCCCTGGTAAGCACCTGCGTCTTGGAGGAAATTGACCGCCGCTAGCCCGGTGGGCAGGCGCCGTCGGGGGTGGGCGGTGGATCGTCCGGCACCTCGATGAGCACCTGGTTGCCCCGGCGCTCCACCACCCGAGTGCCGGGAATGGCCAGGGTCCACGCCTCCATGGTCTCGGCCGAGAGGAGCAGCACGAACGGTTCCGGGGCCAGGGCGACGTGGGTCAGGTCGAGCGATCGCACGATCTGGCCCCACTCCTCGCAGCTGGAGGCATTGCGCAGAGAACCGCTCTGCAACGGCACCCCGATGTACTCGACCCGGTTGGAATCGTCGGCGCCGGCGTTGGGATAAGGCGTGGGGTCGGTGGCGATGCCGATGCGAGCGTCCTCCAACCGGCTGGTCGTGGGCCAGAGCTGGGAGCCCAGCTTCACGGTCGGCGTGGAATAGCGCCCATCCAGGTACCGGTCGACGACCGGAACGGCGAGCACCCCGACCAGGACGGCCGGGACGAGCGCCAGCCGGGGCCGAGGGCGCTGCAACAGGAACCATGCCGCAACAGCGGCAACCCCCAGGCCCAGCGCGACCGACCCCACCGCATCGGCGGCCTCGCCGTCGTGGGCCACGCCCGAGGACAGCGGGGTGGGGAACAGGCCGCACACGATCAGGGCCAGGGTCGCCGCCCCGAAGGTCAGCTCGACCCAGCGAGGACGGGCCGCGCACGCCCCGGCCAGCAGGACCAACAGCGCCGCGGGCAGGGCGTAGCGAGTGTTGAAGGCGAAGTTGAAGGCCGACGCCGGGTTCTCCGGAGGCACCACCAGGCTGAGCGGCGTGAACGGATGGGCTACCAGCCCCACCGTTCCGGCCCCGGCCAACCCCCAGATCCAGCCCGATCCCTCTCGTCCGGCCCGATCCCAGACCGACCGGATGACCAGCCCCAGCGAGCCGACCAGCAAAACCGGCCAGCCCCACCAGACTTTCCCGAAGGCCCCCCGCAGACCGGGTCGAACCACGCTGTCGAGCAGGAAACGGGGTTGGTCGAAGTGCTTGGCCACGGTCCGATCGGCCCAGCCTTCGGAGCCGTCGCCGGGTTTCACCTGGGACAGGTGGAGCGAGCCCAGGTCGAGGTCCATCCACGGCAGCGGGTTGCCGGCCCGGATCCAGTTGCGCAGGTACCAGTAGGAACCGAACGCACCG
>DASXTK010000331.1:0-2233 GCA_036505485.1 Acidimicrobiales bacterium | reverse complement strand
TCCAGAAAGCGCAGCAGGCCTGACCGCGTGGGTGATGACTCAAGAGGGCGCGGCGGTAGCTGGTTCCTGGAGCTTCCTGCACGAAAGCGACTGCGGGATATATGCCGTCGGGACTCTGCCCGAGTGGCGACGTCGCGGGTTGGCCCGGGCCCTCATGGAGCACGTGCTTGCCGATGCACAGCGCCGGGGAGCGCGGACCGCCACCCTGCAGTCCACGCGAATGGCGCAGCCTCTCTATGAGTCGCTTGGCTTTGAGCCTGTAGGGCGCTACGAGGAGTGGGTATCGCGGGCGGCGGTGAGCCGGCCGGCGTAGTCCTCGCGGCAGGGTGGCCAGCGCTCGAGTCGTGTCCCGCGGTGGGGGCGTCTTGGTGCGGTTCTGGGAGGGACGGCGGTTTTGCACAGCTGTGTGAGGGGTCCCTGTTCTGTGGGTGGTCGAAGGTAGTCTCATATTCGAACAGAGGTTCGACACCGGTTGGCGATCGGCTGGGGGTGATCCGGTGGCGTTGGACTGGGGGGCGGACCCGTCGGCGTTCGGCGGCGGGTCGCCTGCGCCGAATCCGCCGCTGGACGAGGTAGAGGCGGCGGTCTGCGCCGTGCAGGCCCGAGATCCGGTGGTGCTGGATGCCGCCCGGGTTGGCCGATGAGGTGGCCCGGCTGGAGGTGGTTTCGGCGCGATTGGCCGCCCGTCAGGTGGCCTGCGTGGCGGTGATGGAAACGCGGGGCGACGCCCACCGGCTGGGGTTTCGCTCGACCCAGGCGTGGCTGCGCACGGTGGTGCGGATGGCGCCCGGCGCGGCGAAAGGTCTGGTCACGTTGGCGCGCCGGATCTCTGGTGGAGTGGTGGGCGAGCACGCAACCGCGTCGTTCGCGGCCGGCCGGATGCTGTTGGCCCACGCCCGGATCCTGGCCCGCACGATGGCCGAGATCCGACCCTGTCTGGCCGATCCGGGCGAGGCCGCACGGTTGGAAGGGCAGCTGGTCGGGTTGGCCGAGCGGATCGATCCACTGCGGCTGGCCAGTGCCTGCCGACGGCTGCGGATTCAAGCCGCGCCCGAGCAGGCGGCAGCCGAGCAGTGGGACGCGTTCACCCGCCGCGATCTGTCGGTGGCCAAGACCTTCGCCGGGCTGGGCGTGATCGAGGGCACGATGGATCCGCTGGGTACCGAGACCGTGATGACCGCCATCCATGCCTTCGCCGGTCCTGCCGGGGCCGACGACACCCGCACCCCCGGGCAGCGGCGCGCCGACGCGTTGACCGAGATCTGCCGCCGCGTGCTCAGCTTCGGCGCACCGCCGACCAACGCAGGCGAGCGGCCCCAGGTCGCGGTGATCGTGGCGCTGGCCGAGCTGGAGGGGCGCGCCGGCGCCGAACCAGGCGAGCTGGCCTGGACCGGGCCAATCTCGGCGACCCTGCTGCGCCGCCTGCTCTGCGACGCCTCTGTGCATCGGATCATCACCGACCCCGCGTCCCAGCCCCTGGACGTCGGGCGGACCACCCGGGTGGTGCCGGCCGGGCTGCGCCGCGCGGTCATGATCCGCGACCGGCACTGCCAATACCCCGGCTGCGACGTCCCCGCGGTCTGGTGCGACTGCCATCACCGCCAGCATTGGAGCCGCGGCGGGGCTACCTCACTCCACAACCTGATCACGCTGTGCGGGTACCACCACACCCAACTCCACCTGGCCGGGCAGGCCATCATCCGCCGCCCGGACGGCCGCATCGAGATCATCCCCGACCCCGACCACCACCCCACCGACAAGACCGACCGGGGTCCCTAGAACCCCCCGTGCCTAGACCTCCCGTCCCTTGAACCCCGCGTCCCTGGACCCCGCGTCCCTAGACGCACGTCCCGAGATCGGTCGGCGTGGCAAGCCCGGGGCCGTTCAGCAGTGGCGGCAGCTGGCGCCGACTCGCCACTCCGGCGCCAGCCCGGCCGAGCTCTAGATCGCACGTCCCCGTACCCCTGTCCCTGGACCACGTCTCCGAGCCCGGCTCGGCGCGACGAGCCCGGGGCCGTTTAGCAGTGGGTGCAGCTCGCCTCGACCGCTACTCCCGTGACGGGACCGGCCGAGGTCCTGGTCAACCTGGGCGTGGCAAGCACCGGGCCGCTCGGCCTCAGCTCGCCCTCGACCTCACTACACAGACGGGGACCGACCGAGTCCCTGACCATCAGGCGTGGCAAGCCCGAGGCGCCCTGCAGGAGCTCGCCGCCCCGAAGGCGTCCATTAGGGA
>DASXTK010000330.1:0-2009 GCA_036505485.1 Acidimicrobiales bacterium | reverse complement strand
TAGCGGCGGGCGGAGTACCGCGAAGGGCCCTCGGCCGCTGGCACCTGCACCGGCTCGCCGGCCGGTGGTCTCGGGCCACTGCGCCGCTGGCCCAGGAGAAGGCCCCCGCCGAGGCCGGCGATAGCCACGAGGATCACCATGGCCCACGGGTAGCCGCGGCCGGAGTGTCGGGTCGGGGACGGGGCGGGAGTGAGGACTCCGGGGGCGGGAACGCCGGCGAGGGCGGTCGCGAGGTGGGCGCCGACCGTGCGGACGGCCGGAGCGGAGCCGGGGGCGCTGGCGGTGGCGGTGATCGAATAGTCACCCGGCTGGAGCACGTCGGGCCAGGCGAAGGGGTAGCCGATGGTGTCCCCCGGCAGGATCGTGTCGAGGGTGCGGCTGACCGTGCGCTGGTACCCGTTGGGGCCGGTCAGCGCCACCGACAGGGCGGGTTTCTGAGCGATCACGCCTGATCTTGGACAGATCGATAACGGGTGATGGTTGACACCTCGGGATTGATTCGGTCAGTCGGACTGGGCTCGCTTCTTCCGTACCACTCCTTTGGATGTTCGCTTCACGGTCTTGATCAGTTCGTTGCCGTCCCAGACCTCGAGGATCTCGGCCAGGACGTGTACGTCGACGCGGCGTCGCTCGCGGTGGCGGCCGACCGAGATCTGCTGCCAGGCCACGGTGATGACGCCATTGACGGAGACCTTACGGGTGATCCACTGGTCGGGGTCGCGGGCGTCCTGGAGGGCGACGAGATGAGGGTCGAGCTCGGGCACCGGCCGGTCCCGGCCGACGAGGAACCGCTCGGCGGGGGTGGCCATGCCGATGCCTCGATGGGGCCGGTTGGTGTTGTAGTCGATCACCCAGCCGTCCAGCTCGGCCTGGGCCGAGACCAGGTCGTCGAAGACCCGGCCGGCCAGGAACTCGACCCGCAGGCTGCGGTGGAAGCGCTCGATCTTGCCCGTGGTCGTGGGCGAGCGCGGGGCGGTGAGCCGGTGGGTGATGCCGTTCTCTCGGCAGATCCGGTCGAAGAGCACCTCGACGGGCCGTGAGGCGAACCGGCCGGTGAACACCTTGGCATTATCGGTCAGGACCTCGTCGGGGACGCCATGGGTGCGCAGCGACTGAGCAAAGACGCCGCAGACCGCCCGGGCCACTGCTCGGGTCATGAGCCCGGCGGCCACGCAGAACCGGGAGTGGTCATCGATGCCGGTGAGGACCGTGCACTCGGTGCCGTCGGCCAACAGCACCCCGCCCACCACGTCGAGCTGCCACAGTTCCATGGGCCGGGCCCGCTCCCAGCGCTTGAAGGTCCGCAGCCGCTTGCGCCGGGCACCGGGATCGATCAGGCGGTGGCGCACCAGTGCCCGCCAGATCCCCATGTGCGATGGCACCGGATCCACACCCTCGCGACCGAGCTGGTGGGCGATGCGGACCGGACCCCAGTAGGGACGCTGCCGGCGCAGTTCGCAGACCCGGGCCTCCACCTCGGCCGGCATCTGGTGGGGGCACGACACCGGCCGATGCGACCGGTCGGCCAGGGCCTCAAGACCACCGGCCTCATACCGGCGCAACCAGGCGTGCACCGTCTGACGAGACACACCGAACTTCTCGGCCACCTCGGTGACCAGCAGACCGTCGACCTGCACGCACATCACAGCCTGATAGCGCTGTTCCATCTTGCTGAGCTCCTTGAGCACCCGGCCACCTCCTCGACCCGGCCAAGAGCCGAGGAGCATGGGTCCGAGATGTCAAGCATCAGCCGTTACCGCGTCACGCATCAGCCGTTACCGCGGAAAAGGTCAGGCGTTACCGATCCGACAAGCATCAGCCGTGCCCAAACAGACAGGGCGGGTTTCCCGAGCCGGGCCCCGTCGTTGCCGAGCGTTACGAGTATGGAGGCGGCGCTGACGCCGGGGAGCGTCTGCAGGGCAGCGTCGTCGACATGGGCCGAGAACGCGCCCGGCCCCGGCACCATGACCTGCACACCCATGACCGCCCGGACGACCTGGGTCACGCTG
>DASXTK010000329.1:0-2548 GCA_036505485.1 Acidimicrobiales bacterium | reverse complement strand
CCCCTGATGAGCGAGCAGCCCCAAGGCGACGCCGTCCACCCGCCGGGCTACACCGAGCAGGAGCGCCAGCGGCTGATCGAGCAGGCGGTGATCTTCCGCCGCTTCACCGAGCAGTTCCTGGTCGAGGCCGGGATCGGCCGCGGCATGCGGGTCCTGGACGTCGGCTGCGGCGTCGGTGATGTGACCCTGCTGGTGGCCGAGCTGGTCGGCCCCGACGGTGTGGTGGTCGGTGTGGACCGGGACGCGCGGGCCTTGCAGCTGGCGCGGGAGCGGGCGGCCGGCCAGGGGCAGGTGACCTTCGCCGAGGGGGACCTGCGGGAGTTGGCGGTCGACCAGCTGTTCGACGCTGCGGTCGGCCGGCTGGCCCTGCTGTACCTCGGCGATCCGGTGACGGCCATCCGGCGGGTGGCCCGCTCGGTGCGTCCGGGCGGGGTCGTCGGGTTCCAGGATCTGGACTTCTCGGTGCTCCCGTCGCCAGGCTGGCCGCCGGCCCCGCTGTTCGAGCGCTGCACCCGGTGGCTGGGTGAGGTGCAGCGTCGGGCTGGGATGGAGATGCAGATGGGTCTGAAGTACCGCTGGGCGTTCATGGAGGCGGGCTTGCCAGCCCCCCAGCTGCGCATGGACGTCGCTCTCGGGGGCGGGCCGGATTTCGCTGGCTACCCGTACATCGCCAATACCGTCCGCGGCGCGCTGCCGCTGATGGAGCGCTTGGGCGTGGCGACGGCCGTGGAGGTCGACATTGACACCCTCGCCGATCGGCTCCGGGTCGAGGCCGAGGCGGGACATGGGACGATCACCCTGCCGCCGCTGGCCGGGGCCTGGGCGCGCACGCCGGTCGAGTAGACGCCGCGGTCGGCTGGCTGTGGCACCACCGGCGAGCTGCCACATCGGCCTGAGGTCCTTTCGGCCCTGGCCGAGCCCGCCTCCACCCTGCCAACCATCGTCGTGGAAGCGTCGACGAGAACGGCAGGGCCTGGTGCTGCGCGGCCACAGCGTCCACGGGACGAGGACCGCGCCGGACGCTCACCCCATCTGCCCGCCGACCAGGCCGACCACGTGGGCGGCACGGTCCTGGGCCGGTACCCGCCAAGAACGCAAGCAGCTCCTGCAGCGGGTGGTGCTCCACAAGACCTCCCGCTTCGAGCCCGACGAGCGCGCCGGCTTCGAGCGCGCCCTTGCCAAGGTCGGCCGCTACCACGTAACCCGTCGGGGGCCATGGCAGGTCCGCGACCGGGCTCAGGTCCCCCCAGGTTTGGCGTACCGACGCTGCTCACCGGCGGGGTTGTGTCGGCGGCCGTGAGAGTATCTCCCCGTAGGCGGCCAGAAGCTCCTCGCTGTGTGAAGCTCCAAGGGATGCTTGACAGTCCGGCTCCACCACGTGCTTAACAGTTGTGGTTGGATGCCCAGCTTGTGATAGGTGATGGTGGGACTGGGCCGGGCGACGAGCGACCGTGGGTGGTGGAGCACCGCTGTCTGGGCGGTGCTCGAGGTGATGGTGCGGTCGAGATGCCCTACCCTCGCCGCCGACGACGGGCAACACCGGATTACCGGAACCGCAGGTCAAACGGGAACTCGATGCAGCCCAGCTCGACGGTCCGCGCCTGTCGCACTGGGGAGCTACCTGCCACACTCATCGGGCCAGGCCACGAGGCCGCCCTCCACGCTTGCTGTAGAGACCGCAGGATGGAAGGAGTGCCAGTGGAGGACATCTCTGACCGCTTCCTGGAAGCGATCTCCAGGTTGGAGGAGGTTGCCGACGCGGTAAGTCCCCACGACGCCCACCGCCAGCTGGACGAGGCGAGCATGCAGGTCTTTTGGAGGACGTGGCCGAGCATCAGCTCGTGGGCGGGCTCGCTGTGGCGGCTGCTGAACGAGGAACTCGTGGATCCCGCCGTCTCGTCACACGACCGCGACTCTGATGAGGTTGGCGGCAGCGGTTAGGCGGAGCGTCCGGTATGAGCAGGGAGGGCGAGGGTGATCCAGCTTCGGGACATCATGACCACCGAGGTCCTCACCGCCTCGGCCGAGCGGCCTGTCGCGGAAGTCACCGGCATGATGGTGAAAGCCCGGGTGGCTCGGCCGTCGTCATGCAGGGCACCTGGCTCGCCGGCATCCTGACCGAGCGAGATGTGCTGCGGGCGGCCGCCTCGGGTTCGGACCTACCAAGTCGCCCGTTTCTCAATGAATGACCAGGAACCCAGTCACGGCCACTGCCGACACGGCAAATCGGGGAGGCCGCCGAGGTGATGCTGACGAACGGGTTTCGCCACCTCCCCATCGTGGAGGGCCGCCAACTCAAAGGTATGGTCAGCATCCGTGACGTCTTGGCCTCTGGCATCCGCCGTCGCTCGAACCTCGTGTAGATCCTGGTCGGGCGCCGTAGGAGCGGATGCGCGACGGCCGGCCGTTCGGCCGCGCCGGTCGTGCATCCAGCGGGACCACAGCTATGCCGGGACGGCGATTCACAGCCCCATGGGGTGCGGAAATGCGTTCAGCAGCTCGTCGGAACTCATGGAGGAGACCGCCGAGAAGATCACGTCGACGTGCC
>DASXTK010000328.1:0-4892 GCA_036505485.1 Acidimicrobiales bacterium | reverse complement strand
TCGATCTGGGACACCACGGTGTTGCGCCTGGTGATCCGCGGCGGATCGGCGCTCGAGCGGGCCTTCCTCAGCCCACTGGTGTTGCGGCCGTTGGCGAAGCGCATGGACCAAGAGGTCTCGACCAGGCTCCTGCGCATCGGGCTGGCGCTCGCCCTGGCGCTGCCGCTCCTGGCGATCGTCGTGGCGTTGTTGGCCGCCAGCGATCCGGTGTTCGCCGGCCTGGTCACGCCCGACGCCGACCTCGGCCCGGTCCTCGGCCACGTGGGGTTCGCCGCGGTGCTGGCTTTGGGTCTGCTCTGCACCGCCGTGGCCGCGCTGGGCGACGCCGACGACGACGTGCCGTCCGGGGGGTTCGGAGCCACCGAGGTCGTGACCATGCTCGGCCTCGCCGCCGCGGTCCTGGGCCTGTTCGTGTTCTCCCAACTGCTGGCCCTCACCTCGGCTGGCGACCGGCTGGTCGAGGAAGCTGGTCTGGAACCGGCGGACTACGCCCGCAGCGGGTTCTTCCAGCTGTGCTGGGCCACCGGGTTCCTGCTGGGGTTCCTGGCCGTGGTCCGGTTCGTCGCGGCGCCGGAGGTGTGGAGCCGACCGGTGGTCCGGGTGCTCGGGGCCTTGGTCCCCGCCCTGGCCCTGGGACTGGTGGTGGTCAGCCTGCGCCGGATGGGCCTCTACGACCGGGCCTTCGGGCTGACGATGTTGCGGCTCTGGGTCGTGGGTGCGGCTCTGTGGATGGGGACAGTCCTAGTTCTGGTGGCCGTACGCAACCTGGGCGTCGGCGGTGACCGGCGCTGGGTGCTCGGCGGCGCCGGCACGGCCGCCCTGGTACTGGTGCTGCTGGCCAACCTCGGGAACCCGGAGGCGTTCGTGGTCCATCACAACGTGTCGCGGGCGGGCGACGACGTCGAGCTGGACGTCTACTACCTGGAGGACCTGTCCGATGACGCGGTGCCCGCCCTGGTCTCGGCCGCACCAACGCTGGACCAGCGGGACCGTCGCGAGCTGCGGGCCTCGCTGTGCCGCAGGAACGACGCCATCGGCGCCGCCGCCCTGAACGTCTCCGCATCCCAAGCCGCCGACGCCCGCCACGAGTTCTGCACGACCCCGTAATTGAGGCGTTTCTCGCGCTATAAGCGCGAGAAACGCCTCAATTTCAGAATTGTTGGTCGGTGGGGCGGATCAGGATCTCGTTGATGGCGATGCGGCGGGGGCGGCTGACGATGTACTCGATGGCGTCGGCGATGTCCTCGGCCTCGAGCCGCTCCACCTCGGCGAGCCGCTGCCCCAGCTGCGCCCGGATCTCGGGACGGAGGTGCGTGCCCAGCTCGGTGTTGACCGCGCCCGGCTCGACCAGGGACACCCGCACGTTCCGACCGGTGACCTCCTGGCGCAGCGACTCGCTGAACGCGCCGACCCCATGCTTGGTCAGGTTGTAGACGTTGGAGCCGGGACGGGTCGTCCGACCGGCCACCGAGCTGATGTTGACCAGGTCGGCCACGCCGCGGGCACCGCTGTCCACGGCGGTGAGCAGGTAGGGCAGCGCCGCGTGGGTGACGTACAGCAGACCCAGCACGTTGATCTGCACCATACGGTCCCAGTCCTCGGTGTGAGAGTCCAAGACCGGTCCGAGCAGCATGACGCCGGCGTTGTTCACCACGATGTCCAGCCCACCGAGCTCTGCGGCCGACCGTTTCACCGCGGCGATCGCCTGCTCCTGATCGGTGATGTCGGCCTCGATGACCAACGCCTTGCCCCCCTTGGCCTCGATCTCGGCGGCCAGCTCGTCCAGGCGCTCCTTGCGTCGGGCCGCCAGCGCCACCGCCGCGCCCTGGCCGGCGAGGACGCGGGCCGTCGCTGCACCGATCCCGCTGCTGGCGCCGGTGACGAGCGCCGCAGATCCATCAAGTCGTCCTGGCATCGAACACACTCCGGTAGGTCAGGGGAAGCTCAACCTGGAGGTCTACAACTTCGAGTGCGCTCTAACGCAAGCGTCCGTCAGGCACCGAGAGGTTGGGCCAGGTCGGCCAGGACCACCGACCCGGGCAGCTGGCCCAGCAGGCGGCCGGGGAGCAGCAGCTTGGATCGCCGCCGCCCGCTGCCCACCACCGCCAGCTCGGTGGCGGCCACGGCCTCGTCCACCAGCAGGGGCCACGCTGCCGGCAGCCCGATCGGGGTGATGCCGCCGTACTCCATCCCGGTCTCGGCCACGGCCTGGTCCATCGGGGCGAACGACACCTTGCGAGCGTCGAGATGCCGGCGGACCAGCCCGTTCACGTCGGCCCGGGCGGTGGCCAGGACCACGCACGCGGCCAGAGTCCGCTCGCCCGAGCGCTTGGCCCCGACCACCACGCAGTTGGCGGAGATGTCCAGCCCCACGTCGTAGGTCTTGCAAAAGGCGGCGGTGTCGGCCAGCTCAGGATCGATCTCAGCCACCCGGACCTCGTCGGCCGCGGCGCCGAGCTTCTCCAGGGCCGCCGCCACGGGCTCGGCCACGAGATCCAACCGCTCCCCCACCGGCCACCACTCAAGCGTTCCAACCATCCCCGCGATTCGATCACATCGGCGGGCAGCAGGAGCAGGCATACTCGCCGGCAGTGGATGAGGAGGAGGACGGCAGGGGCACGCGTCCACGGTGGAGGGTGCGGGCGGCTCAGGTGGGCTTCGTCGCTGTGGTGCTGGTGCAGGTGGGCTTTGCCATCAACGGCTATCGGGAGCCCCACAAGTTCTTCGCGTTCCAGCCGTTCAACGAGTCGAGCACCTGGCGGGCCGACATCGTCCGGGTCACCTGGGACGGCGAGCGGATCCCGATCGACGAGGACTGGGACTACGACTGGGACAGCCTGGTCGACACGAACGCGCTGGCGGGACCGCAGCAGCTGCGCCACGCCTACATGGGCGTAGGAGCCACCGTCGACTTCCTGGACGATGCGCTGGACTGGGTGGCCACCCACACGCCCGCCGACCACGACACCCGCTACCTCGAGGCCCGGGTCACCTACTTCCAGAACACCCGCGGCCCCCACTACGAGACGTTGCGCAGTGTCGAGCGGACCCGGACATGAGCACCATCGCGGCCCGTTGGGATGCCCTGTTCGAGCGGACCGGCAGCATCCGGGCGGTGGCGGTGCTGCGCATCGCCCTGGGTCCCATCACGCTGGTGCATCTGGCGCCGTTCCTGCGCGACGCCCGCAACGGCATCCACTACGACGACCGCTTCTGGGAGCCCTACGCCCCCTGGATGCCCAAGATCCCCGGTTCGTTGTGGTCAGTGTTGTTGGCCGTCGGTGCGGTGAGCGCGGTGCTCATGGCCCTCGGGGTCCTCACCCGTCTCACCACCGCGGTGACGTTCCTGGCCGTGGCCACCAACCTGCTGGCCAGCCAGACCCACTTCCGCCACAACCGGACCTTCCTCACGATCCTGCTGTTCGGGCTCACGCTGCTGCCGGCCGGAAGGGTGCTTTCCGTCGACGCCTGGTGGCGGCGCTGGCGGGGTCTGCCGATGCTGAGCGACCGGGTGGTCATCTGGCCGCTGATCCTGCTGCGGATCCAGGTCTCGCTGGTCTACCTGGCTTCGGGGTTCAGCAAGCTGATCGATCCGGATTGGTTCGGCGGGCTGGTGCTGTGGGATCGGGTGGTCCGCTACAAGTACACGCTGGACCCCACCCCATTGCCAGAGTGGGGCATCGACTTCCTGACCTGGCGTCCTCTGTACTGGTTTGTCGCGCCCGTCGCCGTCCTGACCGAACTGTTCATCGGGCTGGGCCTGTGGTCCCAGCGCACCCGTCTGGCCGCGATCTGGGCCGCGGTCCTGTTCCATCTCTCCATCGAGCTCAGCGCCAGCGTCGAGGTGTTCAGCCTCGTGGCCGTCGCCGCGCTGGCCATCTGGGTGACGCCGTCGACCCGTGACCGGACCGTGCGGGTGCGCACGACGACCCCGGGCGGCCGCGCCCTGGCCCTGGCGGTGCGGCTGCTCGACTGGTTCGGGCGGTTCCGGCTGGAGGAACCCGCATCCGACGAGCCCTGGCTGACCCTCATCGATCGCGACGGCACCCGGACCATCGGGCAATTGGCCGTGCTGGGCGTGCTCACCCGCCTGCCGCTCACGTTCCCGCTCGCCGCTCCCCTACTGGCGGTCGACACTTGGCAGGCTCGAAGCCGGACCGGCGGATCCGACGACGCCCGAACGTCCATGGCCGGGGTGCGATGACCCGCCGCCGAGTACTCCTGTCCACCGCAGTGGTGTGGCTGGTGGGGTTCGGGACGCTGCGCCTCAGCCTGCTGGCTCCCGAGAGCTGCCCCCGAGTCGATGACGACCGGGCCCTGGAGGCCGCCACCGCGGCCGCGGGATGGATCGAAGCCGGCCAGCAGGCCGACGGCCGCTACCTCTACGAGTACGACCGGTCCGACGCCGAGGCGCGACCCGGCTACAACATCGTGCGTCATGCCGGCGTCACCATGTCCCTCTACCAGCTGGCCGCCGCCCGCGACGGCGACGACACCGAGCTGCTGGCGGCCGCCGATACCGGGCTCGAGTACATGCTCGACCGTCTGGAGCCCGCCGGCGACGGTCGGGCCCTGGTCGACCAGGGCTCGTCGGAGGCCCGGCTGGGGGCCGGCGCCCTCATGGCCGCGGCGCTGGCGGCCCGCCGGGACGCCACCGGCGATCCCCGCTACGACCGGGAGCTTCGGGCGCTCGGCCGGTACATGACCGGGCAGATCGAGCCGAGCGGCCGGGCGCTGGACGCCTACGACCTTGTGGAGGATGCACCGTTGCCCGACCAGACCTCGCGCTACTCCGCCGGGGAGGCCGGCTGGGCCATCGCCCGGCTGAACACTCTGTTCCCCGACGAGGGCTGGGATGCCCCGGCGAGACGGGTGGCGGACTATCTCGCCAC
>DASXTK010000327.1:0-12131 GCA_036505485.1 Acidimicrobiales bacterium | reverse complement strand
CGGACACAGCCACTGCGGCGGCGGTTTCTTCCTCCAGGACGGGCTCGTGAACACAAACGTGAATGTCCACGACATCGACATCCTCAAGGACATCAACATCCTCACGGGTCATGACAGCGACGTGATCGACTTCGACAACGTGCTCAACAACAACTTCTAAAGACATCTATTCGAGGGTTGCATTGCGGTTGGAAGGGCGGACCAAGGTTCGTCCTTCCAACCGCCGCCATCGGCGATACGGGTAGGACACAAGGGAAACTCCGCAGGCGGGATAGGACAGGCGCGAGGTGGACAACAAGGCGGACGGCGGGACGGCGACGCGAGCGATCAGAAGCGAACGCCTCGACGACGGGATCGAGCTGCTGGGCAAGTACCGGGGGTCGGGGCTGCACGAGGCCCCGTATCTGGTGCGCCGGGGCGACGGCCAGGTGGTCCAGGTCTCCCGGCTGCTCTATCTGATCGCGGCGTGCCTCGATCCTGGGCGGCACCCGGATCCGGCGGAGCGCCGGCTCGACGAGGTGGCGGCCCGGGTGAGCAACCAGTTCGGCCAGGAAGTCACCGTCGAGAACATCGCCTATCTGATCGACCGCAAGCTGCGGCGCTCCGGGCTCGTCGCCAACGACAGCCCCAGCGACGCCCCGCCCGATCCGCACACCCGTGCCAATCCCCTGCTGGCCCTCCGGTTGCGGCTGCCGCTGGTTCCCGAGCGGGCCCACCGCTTCATCTCCACCCGGTTGGAGCCGCTGTTCCACCCCGCCGTGGTGTGGACCGCCCTCGTCGGGCTGGTCTTCGTCGACGTGGGCCTGCTCTACGGTCAGCGCGATGACCTGGTCGCCGGTACCCGCCAGGTCATCTACCAGCCCCAGCTGCTGATGGGCATCACGTTGCTCACCATCGCCGCCGGCGCCTTCCACGAGATCGGCCACGCCACCGCGGCCCGCTACAGCGGCGCCACGCCGGGAGCAATGGGCGCCGGGATCTACCTGATCTGGCCGGTCTTCTACACCGACGTCACCGACGCCTATCGCCTCGACCGACGGGGGCGGCTGCGCACCGACCTGGGCGGCGTCTACTTCAACGTGTTGTTCGCCCTGGGCATCGCTTCGCTGTACCTGCAGATCGGCTACAAGCCGCTGCTGGTGTTCCTGGTGGTGGTGCAGATGGAGACGCTGCGCCAGTTCCTCCCCTTCGTCCGCCTCGACGGCTACTACGTGGTCAGCGATCTGGCCGGGGTGCCCAACCTGTTCTCGTACATGAAGCCGGTGCTGGTCAGCCTGTTCCAGCGCACCGACGAGAACGCCCGCCGAGCGGCCAAGGCCAAGCTGGCCGAGCTGAACCCGCGGGCCCGGTTCCTGGTGACCGCCTGGGTGTGCCTGACCGCACCGATCCTGGCCGGCCAGGTGATCCTCTTCCTCGTGGTCGCCCCCCGGCTGGCCGGTGCCGCCTGGGGATCGGCCGGTGGACAGCTGCAGGAGATGACCACCCACGGCCAGCTCGACGTGATCGGCGTCATCAACGGCACGGTCGGACTGGTCCTGCTGACCCTTCCCATCGTGGGTGTGAGCTACGTCTTCCTGCGGCTGGCCCGGCGGCTGTCGAGCAGCGCCAAGACCTGGTGGCGGTCGCGCCCGCTGGCCACCGCCACGGTCGCGGTGGTGGCAGCCACGCTGGTGGCGGTGCAGGTGGCGGTGGAGTGGCCCAACACCTTCGCCTCGGCGCTGAAGAACGCCCAGGTGGCCCAGGCCATCGAGGACGCCCGGGACGAGGGTCGCCTCGACGAGTGGGCCGCGGTTCCGGTGAGCCCGGCGGCCGAGGCGTCGCCGATCACCAGCACCGATCCCGGCGAAGACGAGGGCGCGGACGAGGACCCGACCACGTCCGAGACCACCGAGACGGAGGCGGGCGAGTCCGCTGGAGCGTCGGTCAGGCGTCCGTCGGCGACGGATCCCGACACGTCGACGACCGCGTCACCCACGACGGTTCCCGGCGACGGCAGCCCGAGCAAGGACGACGAGGCCGAGGCGCCGTTGACCACGACCACTGGGCCGGTGACCCCATCCGCTCCACAGCCGGGCAACCGCAACGCGCCACGCGGACCCGGCTCCGGGCAGGCCAGCGGCACCACGACGACCAGCACCACGACCGGCACCACCCAGCCGCCCGCCGCTCCTGCCCCGCTGCTGCACTCCTTGTTCCCCTGGCTGTTCTGACCGGCCTCCTCCCCCACCACGGGGGGACAGGACATCGTCCGTCAGGGGGATGACGCCCCGAGAGATGCGGGTTAGTGTCGTTGCACACGGTCTGCATCGACGTTTCGGGGGGTTCGATGACGACGAACGACGGCACCGTCGGTCGCTACATCGGTTGGTTCTTAGTTGCTCTGTCCTTGGGCGCGGGAGTCATCCACTTCGCTTTCACCCATGAGCACTTCGACATCTCGTGGAAGCACGGGATGTTCTTCGCCATCGTGGCCTGGGCCCAGCTCATATGGGCCGCCTGGATCATCGTGCGGCCCAGCCGCCGGCTATTGGCGTTGGGCGCCGCCGGCAACGCCGTCGTGATCGGCGTGTGGGCCATGTCCCGCATCTGGGGCGTCCCGGTTGGCCCCGGTGCCTGGGAGGCTGAGCCCGTGGCGCTGGCCGACGCCCTGGCCACTGGTTTCGAGGCCGGGATCGTCCTGGTTTCGCTGGCCGTGCTGATCCGGCCGGCGTTGGCCCAGCGTGACCTCAAGCCGCAGATCGGTCTGGCCGGCATCGGCACCAGCACCCTGGCCGTCGCGGTGCTGTCGATCATGGCGGTGTCGCCGTCCTACGTCTCGGACCACCACGACGGAGACGACGCCGCGGCCGACGGCCACAGCCATGACGACGCCGCGGCCATGGACATGACCGCCGAGGAGCACGACGCGATGGACGCCGCGGGCAGCGAAGACGCGGCCGCTCACGACGACCACGGCGCACCCTTCTCCATCACGTTCGACGGCTCGGACCTGTGCACCCGCTCCGGCTTCACCAACGAGGGCAACAGCAGCCACGGCCACAGCGGTCCACAGCCGTGGGAGGAGATGGATGTGGCCACCCGGGACGCCTTCGGCGCCACCATGGCCGAGGCCAACGCCGTCGTCGCCGCCAACCCGACGGTGGCCGATGCCGAGGCCCACGGCTACACGCTGGTCACGGGCTACGTGCCCTGCATCGCCGCCCACTACGTCAACTACTCGGCCTTCGGCAACGGCTTCGTGGCCTCCCAGCCCGAGGTCATCCTCTACGACGGCACCGATCCCGACAGCCATGTGGCTGGGCTGAGCTACCTGGCCTTCGCCGACCCAGCCGACCCGGAGACCCCACCAGCGGGCTTCCCCGGCGACAACGACAAGTGGCACACCCACGCCTCGCTGTGCTTCAGCGGGGGCCTCGTGGTCGGCGACGAGAGCACCTCGGACGAGGAGTGCGCCCAGAGGGGGAACGGCCGGACGCGCGACCTCAGTGACCTGCACATGCTGCATCTGTGGAACGCTCCGGAGTACCCCAGCTACTGGGGCATCTTCAGCGGCATGAACCCATCGTTGGGCGGCACCTTCCAAGACGTGAACGCTGCCCCCCGCCTACCCGATCCCACGGCCACCGAACAGAACGCCGCGGGAGGCTGAGACCAAGACCCCAGCGAGTGCGTTCTGGCGTTGCTCATGGCGTAGCCCGCCGTGAGTAACGCCAGAATGCTGCATGCACCACTACGAGGCGTCAGTGGAGTGGACCGGCAACCAGGGTGAGGGAACCAGCTCGTACCGCACCTACAGCCGCAGCCACGAGGTAAGTGCTCCGGGCAAGCCGGCCATCGCCGGTTCGTCCGATCCGGCGTTCCGGGGTGATCCCAAACGCTGGAGCCCCGAGGACCTGTTGGTGGCCTCCTTGTCTCAGTGCCACATGCTGTGGTTCCTGCACCTGGCCTCGACCAAGGGCGTGGTGGTCACGTCCTACGTGGACAACGCCAGCGGCACCATGGTCACCGACGACGACGGAGGCGGCCGCTTCACCGAGGTGACCCTCCACCCCCAGGTAACAGTCGCCACCCCCGAAACGGTCGACCTAGCCACCTCCCTCCATGACGAGGCCCACCGCCTCTGCTTCATCGCCAACTCGGTCAACTTCCCCGTCGCCTGCGAACCGACCACCCGAAATTGAGGCGTTTCTCGCGCTATAAGCGCGGCAAACGCCTCAATTTCGGGTAGCGGCGTGGCAGGCGCGGGCGATGTCGCAGAGGACCAGGGATTGTTGCCAGCGGTCGGTGTCTTCGATTGGGTGGCCGTCGGGACCGGGGACGGTGCGGGCGTAGTGGATCGCTGCGGGGAGGAGCTCCGGGGCGAAGATGATGCGCTCGCCGTCGGCGGCACCGAACACCGCCGACCACATGGCCTGGAAGTGGGCCACGCTCGGATGGGTGACGGCGTCGCCGTCGCCCACATCGATCTGGATGCATCCCGGGTCACCGATGCGGCCGTGGAGGAACCGGGTCCGGTCGAACACCGGCTGCAGGAACGCCAGGCGCTCGTCGAAGTCCCCATACGTCATCTCCAACCCGGTGTACCAATGGGAGAAGTCGCCGTTGAACCGCAGCTCCGGCACCCATCTGGTCATCTGCACCGTGCGCCAGGTGTCCTGCGTGACGGTGCCGCGGTGGGTCTCGACGAACAGCGGGAGCTGATGGGTCTCGGCCGCGGCGACGATCTCCTCGAGCAACGCCCGCACGGTGGCGTCGTCCTCGTGGCCCCGTCCCACGTGCACGGTGGCGCACTCGTAGCCGCGATCGCGCCAGCGTCGAGCCGAGCGATCGATCGAGCCCGGCTCGTCGACCCGCCCTGAGGTGGCGCAGCCCAACCCGAGCGAAGCGCACAACTCCGGGTCAGCGGCCGGAACCCCGGCCACCTCCACCTCGAACCCCTGCACCCCGTCGTAACCGCCGGCCGCGATGGCCTCGAGCACGGCCCGGGGATCATCCAGCCGAGGGCCAGTGCTGTGCTCAGGCAACGCCGCCAACGTCAACAGGTTCAGATAGCAGGCCAAGTCCGGCATCACGAGGCCCGACGCCGCGCCGGAACCCAGTCGTTGATCGAGCGGTCCGGCGGGGTGCGGTCGACGGTCCCGGCCGGGCTGTAGTGGTACACCATCGCGGCGCGGATGCCGTCGGACTCGTTGTCGCTCGAGCGGTGCATCACGTGGCTGTCGAACACGAGCAGGTCACCGGCGTCCATGAGGACCGGCTCGGCCGCGGTCATGTCATGGTCGACGATCTCCACGTAGGCGTGCTGGGTTTCCGGGCGGGAATCTCGCACGTGCTTGTGCACCGGTTCGGTGTTCGTGCCCGGCAGCACCCACAGGCAGCCGTTCTCCAGGGTCGCCTCGGTCACGGCCAGCCACACGCCGACCTGATGCCCGGGCGTGAACGGGAAGTAGAAGGAATCCTGATGCCACGGCTGCCCGTAGGCGCCGGGCGACTTGAAGATGAACTGACTGAGGAAGACATCGACCTCGTCCCCGAGCACTTCGCAGACCAGATCGAGCACCGCGTCGCCCTGGGCGAACTCGGCGAACACGTCGTGGCGATGCAACCGGAACACCTTCGACACCAAGTCCTCGGGGGCCGCATCCCGGGACTGGAGCCGGGCCTCGGGCATCACCAGCGCCGGCGACACGTCCTCGTCGGCCGCGGCCCGGCGGCACACCGCCACCACCTCGTCCAGCATGGCCTTGGTGACAGATTCGTCAGCGAAACCGCGGCGGATGAAGAAGCCACGCTCGTCCCACTCTCGACGTTCGCCGGGCTGCAATCCACCACCCTCGGTCCCCATCTGAGCGAGCCTAGGCTGTCGCCCGGCCCTCGACTGGACCTGGCCGCCACACCTCGATAAGTGGCGTAAGTACTACTCAAAGTGGCGTGTCGGGTAGCTTTCTCGCCCGCATGGTGGTCCTGACAGCCCTCGCCTCCGCTCTGGCCTACGCCGTGGCCATGGTCCTGCAACAGCGCGGCGCCCAGCGCACCGACCCCGCCGCGTCCCTGCGACCCGGCTTGCTCGTCCAACTCGCCGCCCAGTCCTGGTGGCTCGTCGGCATCGCCGCCAACGTCGTGGCCTTCGGATTGCGGGCCTTGGCCCTGGCCCGGGGGTCGCTGGTGTTGGTCCAGCCGTTGCTGCTCACCGGCCTGTTCTTCGCTCTGGTCATCGAGACCCGACTGGCCGGCCGCCGCCTCACCCAGAACGACACCTGGGCCAGCGTCGGGTTGATCAGCGGACTCTCGCTGTTCGCCATCGCCGCCTCCCCGACCACCGGACACAGCGCGGCCACCCCGTTGGCGTGGATCGCGGTCGCCGTGGTAGCGGGGCTGCCGGTCGGTCTGGCCATCGCCCAGGCGTCGGCCCGCACCAGCGGCGATGCCCGGGCGGCCTGGCTCGCCGGAGCCGCCGGACTGCTGCTCGCCGCGCTGGCCGCGCTGACCAAACAGGCCACCGCCCAACTGGGCAGCCAGGGGCTGGCGGTGTTCGCCCATTGGACCCCGTGGGCCGCGGGGGCGGTGGGCGTGACTGCGGTGGTGGTGGCGCAGAGCGCCTTCCAGGCCGCGCCGCTGCGGTCCTCGCTGCCGGTGCTGAGCGTCGTGGAACCGCTCGCCAGCATCGCCATCGGCGCACTCGCCTTCCACGAGCGCATCGACACCTCGCCCTCGGCCCTGGTCACCCAGATGATCGGACTGGCCTTGCTCGTCGCCGGGGTGATCGTGCTCACCACCCGCAGCGAGCTCACGAGCCCGACGCCCGCCCCGGCCACGACTTCGCCCGCTGCGACCAGACCGCAGTCGACGGCCCGCCGAGCCACTGCCTGATGGACCCCGGCGCTCCCGTCGAGGACGCCAGTCCCCTGATCGACCGGTTGGGCAACATCGCCCTCATCGGCGCCGGCCTGGCGTGGGTGATGGTGCTGGGCCGGATCCTCACCCATCGCATCTACGTCTCCCACGACACGGTCATCAACTACGCCCACGTCTGGTACACGAGCGAGAGTCTGTGGCACGGACGGGGTCTCCCGGTGCGGATGCCGGCGCTGGGCCACGGAGAGGCGTTCACGTTCCCCTACGGGTTCCTGCCTTGGTCGGTGGGGGCGCTGCTGCGCCCGGTGTTCGGCGACTGGACCGTCACCCTCATGCTGGTGCTGGTCACCGTGGCCGTGATCGCGGCGACGTTCTGGGCCTTCCCCGAGCTGCGCCGCGGCTGGTGGGCGGTGGCGGTGTTGGTGGAACCGGCGATCGTGTCGTCGCCGATCATCGGACAGCTTCCGTTCCTGACCGGAGCAGCGCTGCTGCTGCTGGGCATCGGCGCGTGGCGACGAGATCGCCGGATCATGGCGGTGCTGGCGGTCGGTCTGGCCCAGGCCACCCATCCCGCCATCGTGCTGCCCCTGGCCGGAGCGCTGGTCGTGGCCTGGCTGCCGTGGGAGCCCCGGCGCCGTTCGCTCGTGCTCCACTACGCGATCTCGCTGGTGTTCGCGCTCCCGGCCCTGTGGATCGTGCTGAACGCACCGGTGTTCGAGGAAGCCTCGGTCGCCACCAAGACATTCGGGTTCGTCGGGACGATCGCGCCGCGCTCGCTGGTGATCCTGGTGCCGATCGGGCTGGTGCTGCTGCAGCGGAACTGGCAGCCGCAATGGCGCGGACCGGCGCTGTGCTCGGCGTTGGTGCTGGCCAACGTGTTCATGTGGGGTCCTCTGGGCATGCCCTGGGCCTGGAAGGGTCTCGACCGTCAGCCTGACACCCGCATGGTGGCCTTCACCGATAGCGACGAGTTCGTGCCCGGCGCCACCTACCGAGTGCTGCGCATCGCCGACGGCAAGATCGGGATGTACCAGCTGCTGCGGGGCGGAGGCCGTCTGGACTCGGAGTTCTTCCCCGAGAGCATCCATCGTCGGAGCTGGGCGACGACCGACGCCTACGCCCGCTTCCTCCAGGGCCGCCAGGTCGATTTCGTCATGATCTGGCGGGGATACGACCGGCGGTTCGAGACCAACGAGCACGCCTTGCTCCGTGAGCTTGTGGTGTCGGGTGGCTGCACGGATGGGCTGCGCATCGAACACGTCACGAGCACCGACGAGTTCGATCTCTATCGCGTCGTGGACTGCGGTGTGCAGCCTGGCGCGGCCCTGTCGGTGTGAGCCCCGCAGATTGCAAGGGTGCACCACATACAGTGCTGGCGCATATACGTTAAGTGGCCGTTCGGCGGGCCCGACCGAAAATCGAGTGTGCGCCGTACATGTCTGTCACCAGCCTCCCGGTTCACACGGCACCGTCGACGTTGCGGGTGCCGCCGGCTCAGGTCCACTTCCCGGAGGAGGACCGCCAGACCATCCTCCGCCAGATCGACGAGGCCCTGGCCTCGGGCCAACTCACGCTGGGCAAGCTGGGCCGGGAGCTGGAGGAGCGCTTCGCCGCCCGTCATCGGGCCAAGTACGCCGTAGCCGTCAACAGCGGCACCTCGGCCATCGAGATCCCGCTGCGGTCGTTGGGGGTCGCCGGCAAGGAGGTGCTGGTTCCGGCCAACACCTTCGTGGCCACCGCCGCCGCGGTCATCGCCGCCGGGGCCCGCCCCCGCTTCGTGGACTGCAACCCCGAGACCATGGCGCCGTCGCCGGAGCTGGTGCAGGAGGCCATCGGTCCGGACACCGTCGGGCTGGTCATCGTCCACATCGGCGGCTCGGTGGTCCCGGACATCAAGGAGCTGCAGGTCGTCTGCGCCCACAACGGGCTGTTCCTGTTCGAGGACGCGGCCCACGCCCACGGCAGCAACTTCGACGGACGCTGCGCCGGCACCTTCGGGATCGCCGGCTCGTTCAGCTTCTACCCCACCAAGGTCATGGCCGGCGGTGAGGGCGGGATGATCCTCACCGACGACGAGACCATCGCCGAGGACGCTCGTACCTACCGGGACCAGGGCAAGGCTGGGTTCCTGGCCAACGTGCACACCCACCTTGGCTACAACTGGCGCATGAGCGAGCCCCATGCGGCCATCGCTCTCAGCCAGCTCGGGCGGCTCGACGAGTTCATCGCCCACCGGCAACGCATCGCTGCCCGCTACGACGCGGCCCTGACTGCGCTGCCGCTTACGCCGCTGCACATTCCGGCTACGGCGTCGCCCAACTACTACAAGTACGTCGCCTATCTGCCCGATGGCGTCAACCGCGCCGACCTGAAGAAGCTCCTGCGCGAGGAGTACGGCGTGGCCCTGTCGGGCGAGGTGTACGAGATGCCGCTCCACCACCAGCCGGTGTTCGAGGAGTGGGCCCCCGATTCCCTGCCCGGCGCCGAACGCACCTGCAACCACCACATCTGCCTGCCGATCTCGGCCGTGCTGAGCGACGAGCAGGCCGACCTGACCGTCGCCGCGCTGGCCGACGCCCTCAACCGGTTCTGACCCACCCCCAACCCCGTTCTGTGACCTGGATGCCGCGCCCCGGCGCGGCATCCAGGTCACAGAACGGAAGTTCCAGCCCCCCTCCCGAGAGGAGCATCTTGTCTGCCACTGTCGCCGTGACCGGCGGATCCGGCTTCATCGGAAGCCACGTCGTCGACGCCCTGGTCGACGCCGGGTGCACCGTGACCGTCCTCGACCAGCGAGCACCGCACCGCGCCGATGCCGAGTGGGTGCCCTGCGACATCCTCGACCTCGACGGCCTCACCCAGGCCGTGCGGGGCTCCGACCTCATCTACCACCTGGCCGCGGTGGCCGACGTCAACGACGTGGCCGCCGATCCGTCCCTGGCTGTCGAGGTCAACACCCTCGGAACCGCCCGGGTCCTCGAAGCGGCCCGCCGCGCCGAGGCCGGACGGGTGGTCCTGTCCAGCACGGTGTGGGTCTACGCCGCCACCAGCGACGCCTGCATGCCCGGCGACGGTGATGTCCTCGACGAGGACTGCCTGTTCGACCCCAACACCGACCGACACCTGTATGTGACCTCCAAGGTGGCGGCGGAGATGGCGTGCCGCGACTACCTGACGCTGTACGGCCGGCCGTTCACCATCCTGCGCTACGGCATCCCCTTCGGTCCCCGGATGCGGGACCGCTGCGTGATCGCAGCGTTCATGCAGCGGTCCATGCGGGGCGAGACCTTGAAGATCGACGGCGACGGCAGCCAGCACCGCTACTTCGTGTACGTCGAGGATCTGGCCGACGCCCACGCCAAGGCGCTGAGCGACGTGGCCATCAACCGCACCTACAACCTGGAGGGGGCCGCTCCGGTCAGCGTCCGGGAGATCGCCGAGTCGGTCATCGACCTGGTCGGATCGGGAGCGGTGGAGTTCGGGCCGTCCCGTCCCGGCGACCTCAAGGCCCGCACGGTGTCCAACGACCGGGCCCGGACCGAGCTCGGCTGGTCCCCCACCACCTCGTTCGCCGAGGGTCTGCGCCGCACCCACGCTTGGTACCTCGACCAGCAGGTGGGCGCCGCGGTCGAGGCCCCGGTGGCCGACGTTGCCGTGGACGACTGACGTGAGCCTCCCTACAAAGCTCAACGGACGCACCGCCCTCGACGCTGCCCTGGGCACTGCGCCAGCGCTGGTCCGGCGGATCGCCGTGGTCCCGGCCTACAACGAGGAACCCACGGTCACCGGCGTGCTCGACAAGCTCAGCTTCCTGGTCGACGAGCTGGTCGTGGTGGACGACGGGTCCACCGACCGGACCCGGGCCGAGATCCAGTCCTGGCTGCCGGGACGGGACCACTGCCGGCTGCTGTGGTTCGACCAGAACCGGGGCATGTCCGCCGCCTACTACCTGGCGTTCTGCGACCTGCGGCGCCGGCTCGAGGCCGGTGAGCTGTCGGCGGACGACCTGGTGTACACCGTCGACGCCGACGGCCAGCACGACCTCGACGTCCTCGACGACCTGCACCGCCAGACCGTCGACGAGGGACTCGACGCCCTCCTGGTGCGGCGGGATCTGTCCACTTACCCGTTCTACAAGCGGCTCGGCAACGGCATCCTGTCGGGCTGGGCCACCGTGTGGGCTGGCGGGGTCAAGCTGCACGACGTGGAGTCGGGCTACCGGATCTTCCGTCTCGGCGCCCTGGCTGATGCCCTCAACTACTACAAGGGCTACAAGTACTCCGAGACCGTCGAGGTCGCCGTGGTGCTGGGCCGGTTGGGCTACAAGGTCCGCAACGACATCGTCGTCCCGGTGCCGATCTACCGGTCCCGGACCCGCATGGTCGACGTCGTGATCGACCTGCTCGCCATCCCCGCCGCGGCCTTCCGAGTGATCCGCCGCCATCGCTAGCCCCACTCGTCAGCAGGGGATGTAGCCGGGGAGGTCCAGGAGGTCGTCCAGGCGGACCGGGTGGAGGCCTCGAGCGGCCAGGCCGTCGAGGATGCGGGGCAGCGCGGTGAGGAGGACTGAACGGTCGGCGCCATCGCGACCGTCCAGCCCGTCGTGCAGGAGGATGATCGACCCCGGCCGCACTTGGTCGAGGATGCGCTCCGCCACCCGGCGTCCGTCGTCGTCGGACCAGTCCTGGGCCGAGACGTCCCAGGTCACGGTGTACAGGCCCTCGTTCTGGACCCGGTAGAGCATGAACGGCGTGCGCTGGCCGTGCGGGGGTCGGAACAGCGCCGGGCACACCCCGAGGTGGCGGCGGAAGGCGTCCTGGGTGCGGTCCAGCTCCGGGTAGCGGGGGTCGAGCCAGCGCCAATAGTCGTGGTGGTACGAGTGGTTGCCCAGCAGATGACCGTGGTCGTAGAGGGCCCGGGCGACGTTGGGGTTGGCCTCCAGCGCCCGGCCGACCTCGAAGAACGTGGCCTTCACTCGGTGGGCGTCGAGGATGTCGCGCACCTCCAGGGTCCAGACCGGGTCGGGTCCGTCGTCGAAGGTGATGGCCACCTTGTCGCCGACCCGGGGGCCGTGCGACCGCATCGGCCCGAACCACCCCACGGCCGGGTCGTTGGCGCCCACCCAAGCCAACATGCCCAGCGCCAGGATGCCGGCCGCGCCTCCCGCCAGCCAGGTCCGCCCCCGGCTGGGGGACCCGGCTCCGGCCCCCAGGCCCGACACCGCCAGCCCCAGCCCGACCCCGCCGACCAGCCCGATCAGGATCGTGATCTCCCCG
>DASXTK010000326.1:0-19860 GCA_036505485.1 Acidimicrobiales bacterium | reverse complement strand
ACGCCGACGATCCGGCATCGGCCAGGCGGAACGGCGTGCCGTCGGCTCGACGTCCGACCAGCTTGGCCCCCAGCAGCACAGGGTCGATCTGGTGCCGGGCCGCCTGGTCGGTGAGCATCCGCCGGAACGCGGCCACGTCCTGGGCCAGCTTCCGATACACCAGGAAGGAGCCGTTGGCGACCAGCGCCCGAGGCGACGGCAACGGCGGAGCGGCTTCCTCCTCGTCGCGATAGCCGAGCACGAACTCGCCGGGCTGCACCGTCCGCCAGCCCCCGTCGTCGAGCGGGGTGCCGTTGCCCCGGACGATGGTCGGCTCGACCGCGCCGTCGACCGCAGGTTGGCTGATGCCGTCGGCGAAACCGAAGTGTTCCATCCGTCGGATCGGCGGAGCCGGGCCGGGGTAGCGGCCGGGCTCGGGGATCAGGTTGGCCAGGCGTTCGGTGGAGATCAGCTCCAGCCCGGACGCGGTGGCGGTGCGGCGGGCATCGTCGGCCGCGGCGTCGGCCCGCTCGGCGCTGGCCGCGTACACCATCACCAGCACATGGGCTGCGGGGTCGTGCACACCGCAGGGCTCCCAGCCGCCGGGGCTGTCCGGTCCGACATCGCCGAGGTGGTCGGCGGCCCGGACCCGCATCCCCTCCTGGAAGTCGGTCGGGAACGTGGCCAGCAGCTCTGGTCCGACGCCGAAGGCCGCCAGCCCCCGGTGGGTGAAGGCGATGTTGAGGGTGGTCTCGGGGCGGACGGTCCAGGGGGTGGCCGGGGTGATGGCCGGCACCTGGCTCGCCAGCCATTCCCGGGCCTCGACCGGGGAAGCCACGGAGAGCACCAGGTGGCGGGCATGGTCGAAGCCGTAGCCCCGCAGGATGTTGCCTTGGATGTCGCCCCACTCGATCCCGGCCATCAGCCGGGGGCCGCCAGGCGAGCCAGCTCTCGTCGCAGCTCGTCGGACGGCAGATCCTGGAGACCGGGGAGGGCGATGAGCGCCTGCTCCCGTCGCTCGAGCGAAGTCCGGATCCGCTCCATCGGCACCCCGGACCGGGCGTTGAGGAACAGCGAG
Organism: Acidimicrobiales bacterium; assembly: GCA_036505485.1. GTDB lineage: Bacteria > Actinomycetota > Acidimicrobiia > Acidimicrobiales > VFJN01 > DASXTK01. The sequence continues at coordinate 18,803 of DASXTK010000326.1, read as the reverse complement.
TGCCGCAGGCGGTGCTGGCCGATCCATCGGCTCAACGCCGCGGGATCACCGGCGCCCGGATAACCACGGCAGCCAGTCCAGATAGCGTCGGAGCGATCGCCGAGCTCGGCCACCACACGGGGGATGAAGTCGTCGACCTTGCCGTCGAACCAGGCGGAGAACAACAGATGGTCCGGGTGGGGCCCCGGGCCGTGACCAGGCACGTCGATCAGGGCCAACCGGCAGAAGTGCAGGCCGGCGACCGTGGCGAACAGCGACGGTGTCTCCGCGGCGAGCTTGTCGATGCTGGCGCGGATCTCGTCGGTCTTACCCGGCCCGACGGGCACGGCCAGGGTCAGTCCGGCCACCGATGGTCGGCTCCGCAGGGCCTGCCAGATACCAGGAAGGACGCCGGGGGGTCGGAGTTGGGGCGCCAGCGCCAGCGAGTCGAGCAGCTCGCGGTAGCGGCGCTGGAAATCCTCGTCGCTGAGGCTGGAGGCCGCGCTGGCGAGGGCGTCGAGCCGCTCAGCCACGACCAGCGCGGCGTCGATGTCCCGCACGGTGGCGTCGGGATAGGCCGAGTAGTGCAGCAGCTCGGCTTGGCGGCCCCGGTGGACGTACTCGATCAGCGCTCGGGTGGGCGTGGGACCCGGGAACTCGTCGCAAGAACCGAAGGACCAACGCATAGCGCGGGGCATCGCCAGCCCAAACGCGGCAAGGTATTCCGTCTGGTCGCCGTCGAAGTCGGACAGGAATATCATCGTCGGCCGGGTCCGCCATCCTGGGGGCTTGGCGCCCGGCAGGTCGCCGAAGACGATCCACCCCGCGAAGTGGATGAAGCGGAGGCGCGCCAGCGATGACGACACCGCCAGTATCCGCAAGAAGGGCAGCACCATCCGGCTCCACCACAGCCGTCTGGGCGCCAACGGTCCGGTGAAGGTCAACGCTTTGGTCCGGGTCGTCGTCGAGCTCATGGATGCACCGAGTCCCGATGTGTAGCAGCGACCTCGACTTTCGCGTGCTTGGACCGATCGGTGTCGCGAGCAGTGGTCGTGACCTCACGTTGGGTGGACCGCGGCAGCGGCTGGTGCTGGCGGTCTTGGTGCTGAACGCCGGAAGAGTGGTGCCAGCCGAGCGCCTGGTCGACGAGATCTGGGGCGAGGTGTCGCCGAGCTCGGGGACCGGGCCGTTGCGCACCTACGTGTGGCAGCTCCGTCGGCTGCTCGGGAGCGCGGACGAGGCGGACGCCGGTCCGCTGGTGTCCCGAGCGAGTGGCTATCTGCTGGACATCGAGGCCCGTCAGGTCGACTGCACCCGGTTCGAGCGGGATTTCGCCGACGCCCGGGCCGCGGCGGCGTCGGGCCAGCCGGGTCGGGCCCTCGAGCAGCTCACCACCGCGTTGGGCTGGTGGCGGGGGCCGGCGTTCGGCGAGCTGGCCAGCGAGCCGCCGCTGCGGGTCGAGGCCACCAGGCTCGACCAGCTGCATCTCGGGGCCCAGGAGCTCCGGGCCGAGCTGGTGCTGGCCACCGGGGCCCACGCCGAGGTCACCGACGAGCTGCACGCGCTGGCCCGGGACTTCCCGCACCGGGAGCGGCTGTGGGCCCTGGCCATGATCGCGTTCTACCGGTCGGGCCGGCAGGCCGACGCCCTGCGCTGCTACCAGGAGGCCCGCCGGCAGCTCGTCGAGGAGATGGGCATCGAGCCCGGGCCCGAGCTGCGGGAGCTGGAACAGGCGGTCCTCCGCCAGGACCGGGCGCTGGACTGGCGGCCGTCGGGTCGGGAGCCGACCGAGTCGGCGGCGGCGGCCACCACGGCAGCGGGCGCCAGCGACACGGCGCTCCACAACCTGCCCCGCCAGCTCACCAGCTTCATCGGGCGAGAAGCGGAACGGTCCGCCCTGACCAAGGAGCTGGAGGCGGCTCGGCTGGTGACCTTGGCCGGCACCGGTGGCTGCGGCAAGACCCGGCTGGCCCTGGCCCTGGCCGAGGACGTGATCGAGCGGTTCCCGGGTGGCGTCTGGTTCGTCGATCTGGCGGCGGTGTCCGATCCGGCGCTGCTGGCCCGGGCGCTGGCCGGGCCGCTGGGGGTGGAGACCGAGCAGGAAGGTCAGCTGGATCACGTCTGCGGACACATCGGCGAGACCGAGTTGCTGGTGGTGTTGGACAACTGCGAGCACCTGGTGGAGGCCGCGGCCGAGGTCGCCGAGCAGTTGCTGTTGCGGTGTCCGGGTCTGCGGATCTTGGCCACCAGTCGGGAGGAGCTGCGTCTCGGGCCGGAGCTGGTCTGGCGGGTCCCGGCGTTGAGCCTGCCCGAAGAGGCGGATGTCGGTCACGACCCCGGCCGGCTGCTCCAGTCCGAGGCGGTGCAGCTGTTCGTCGAACGAGGTCGCTCGGCGTTGGCCGGCTTCGCCCCGACCGGCGACGCGCTGGGTCAGGTGGCCCAGATCTGCCGCCGGCTGGACGGGATCCCGCTGGCCATCGAGCTGGCGGCGGCGCTGGTCGGCAGTCTGCCGGTGGCCGACGTGGCCGACCGGCTCGACGACCGGTTCCGGCTGCTCGACGGGGGAACGCGTCGGGGCATCGCCCGCCATCGCACGCTCCACGCCACGCTGGACTGGAGTTTCGACCTGTTGGACGAGCCGGCCCGTGACCTGTTCGTGCGGCTCGGTGTGTTCGTGGGCGACTTCACGCTGGCCGCGGCCGAGACCGTGGGCGCAGCCGACGACAGCGACGACGATCCGTTGGCGGTGGCCCGCGGGTTGGGGCACCTGGTGGCCACCTCGATGGTCGGGTGCGTGTCCGGCAGCGAGGGTGCCGACCGCTACCGGCTGCTCGAGACCATCCGGCAGTACGCCCGGGAGCGGTTGGAGCGACGCGACGACGTCGACGAGATCCGCTGGCGTTACGCCCGCTACTACGCCGACCTGGCGGCCGAGGCCGAACGCCACGTGCACGGGCCGGCCGCACCGGAATGGCTGGCCCGGGTCCAGCTGGAGCTGCCCAACCTGCGGGCCGCCGTGGCCTGGGCCCTGGCCCACGACGATCTCGAGACCGGGATGCGGCTGGCCGGCGCGCTGCGCTGGTTCTTCGCCCGAATGCGGCTGCTGGACGAGGCCGCGCAGTGGCTGGAGGCCGGACTCGACCCCGAGGCCGGGCTGCGGCCCGAGCTGCGATTGATGGCGTTGACCGCGGCCAGCACCGTGGCCTGGATGCAAGCCGAGTTCGACCGGACCCGGCAGCTGGGTGAGGAGGGCATCGCCCTGGCCCGCCAGCTCGACGACGATCACCAACTGGCCATCGCGCTGATCGTGCGGGGCGCCGCCGTGGTCTACGAAGGCGATCTGCAACGGGCCGAGGAGTGCTTCGTCGAGGCTCGGGCCCTGTGCGCCCGGCTCGGGGATCGTTGGGGTCTGGCCTGGATGCTGACCTGCTGGGCCACGGCGTCGCGGCGGGCCGGGCGTCCGGCGCAGGCGATGCGCCAGCTCCAGGAGTCGCTGGAGCTGTTCCGGGCCCTGCACGACCGTCACGGCCAGGTGATGCCGCTGGTGCAGCTGGCCCTGGCCGCGCAGCAAGGCGGGGACATAGACCACGCGTTCAGCTTGGCCAGCGAAGGTGCCGCGCTCGCCGCGGAGTTGGGGGACCGGCAGCTGCAGCACGTGTCGGTGTGCGTCCTCGGGCGGGTCGAGCTGACCCTGGACCGGCTGGAGCGGGCCCGGGAGCTGCTGCTGAGCAGCGTGCGGGACTTCCGGGGCGCCCACAACTGGCTGATGATGGCCATCGCGGTGGAGGGCCTGGCCGAGCTGTCGGCCCGGGCCGGCGAGTCGGAGGACGCGGCGGTGCTGTGGGGCTTCACCCAGCAGCTGCGGGAACGGCGTCACATCTCGCTGTCGGGCGCTCGGGCCCGGGAGCGCGACGAGTGGCTCGAACGGGCTCGTGCGGCCGTCGGCGCCGACCGGGTCGCCGTGGCGATCGACCGCGGCCGGAGCCTTGACCTCGACGATGCCGTGCGCCTTGCGGAGGCGGCTACCGCCGAGTTCGCTACCTCCAACGGCCATTTCGTCGATGTTCGGAGCGGCCCGGGCCCCCAGGTAACGCGGGGGAGTGCGTTGCCTTCTTGACCCCAGCCGCCCAGCTCTGGCAGAAACCCCAACCTCGGGGGACCGGTACCCGTCGTCGCCGGACCGACCCGTCCGTCCCGGGTCGGCCCGGCGACGACAGGTACCAATCCCCCAGGTTCCCGCCATCACGGCGCCCACTCTCCGTCATCGCTGTCAAGAACTTGTCAACCCGGCCGAGGAGACTTCCGAGATGAGCGACGAGACCGGTCCGATCGACCCGCTGCCACCGCTCGTTTCGCTGGCCAACGCACGCACTGCGTTCGCCGTACCCCCTGACGTGGCCTACTTCAACACCGCAAGCCTCTCCCCGATGCTCCATCGGGCCGTGGCCGCGGGGCACGCCGGGTTGCAGAGCCGAGCCACACCTTGGAATTTCCACGAGCGGGACTGGTTCGACGCCGTCGAGGTCCTCCGCGGTCTGTTCGCTGAGGTGGCCGGCGTCGACGCGGAGGGTGTCGCCCTGGTGCCGGCCACCAGCTATGGCCTGGGCGTGGTGGCCCGCAACCTCCCGCTGGCCCCGGGCACCGACATCCTCGTGCTGGCCGAGGAGTACCCGTCGGGGATCTACACCTGGCGGGCCCGGAGCGTGGGGACCGACATCCGCCTGGTCACCGTGGCCCGGGAACCGGGGCAGACCAGCTGGACCGAGGCGGTGCTGGCGGCTCTCGACGAACGCATCGGGCTGGTGAGCGTGCCCAACCTGCACTGGACCGACGGAGCACTGGTGGATCTGGTGGCTGTGGCCCGGCGGGCCCGCGAGGTCGGTGCGTTCCTGGTGGTCGATGCCAGCCAGTCGCTCGGCGTCCTGCCCCTCGACATGGCCGAGGTGCAGCCCGACGCCATCGTCTCGGTGGGCTACAAGTGGCTGCTCGGACCGTTCGGCCGGGCCTATCTGTGGGTGGCCGAGGCCCACCGCGCCGGTCGTCCGCTGGAGCAGAACTGGATCACCCGGGCCGGCGCCGACGACCTCTCGGCCCTCGTCGACTACACCGACGAGTTCCAGCCCGGAGCCCGGCGCTACGACCAGGGCGCCCGGACCCTCATCGAGCTCACGCCCATCGCCATCGCCGCCCTGGAGCAGATCCGGGCCTGGGGCGTGGCCCAGATCGGCGGGGCTCTGGCCGTGGTCACCGCCGATCTCGCCGGCGGGCTCGGCCGCCTGGGCCTGGAACCATCGGCGCCACCGGATCGCCGGGCCCCGCACATCCTCGGAATCCCCGTCCCGGACGCGGCCCGGCCGCGAGTCCTGCCGGCGCTGGAGCAGGCCGGCTGCTACGCCGCGCTGCGGGGCTCCAGCCTTCGGATCGCCCCCCACCTCCACATCACCCCGACCCACGTGGAACGGCTCGTCTCCGCCGTGGGCTCCGTGCTCTAGCTGCAGCGACTCAGCCCGAGGAGGACGAGTCGAGGAGGCGGCGGGCCCGGCGGCTGAGGTCTCCCAGGTCGACTCGGCCGGCCTCGACCGCGGCCACCAGCCGTTCGGCCAGGTCGATGGCATCGTCCACCAGCAGTACCTGGGCCGCGGCGTCCTGGCCCATGTCGTGCAGGATGGTGCGCTCGGTGCGGGAGGCCACGAGGGGTTCGGCGATGCCGTCGATCCACACCCGGGTCCGGCGGCCGTCGCCCCGGTCTTCGCCGCGCAGGGGCTCCAGGGCGTAGATCCTGTCGGCGCGGGCGAACTTGCCGAAGCCCAGGAACACCATGCGCGGTTCCACTGCCATGCCATGATTGTGCCGGCGGGACAGCCCAGAGCGACCCCAGGGGACATATCACGTGCGTCGATCACTCCTGCCAAGAAAAGCCGCTTCCGCCACACTGCCGGTGCCGGACGGAACCGCCATTGATGCCTCGAGCCTCGAGGGATACATCACCACCGCGCCCAGCCCCCAGAATGCGGTCGATCTGTTCGCCGGCACCTGGTCGTCGCACATCCCGCTGCCCGGCGTCACTTCCGGTCCGCTGCCGTTGTTCAACGACGATCGGGTCCGCTGGGCCATCGACCAGCTCGGGGGGATCGACGGGCTGCGAGTGCTGGAGCTGGGTCCGCTCGAGGCCGGCCACACCTACCAGCTGCTGGCCGCCGGGGCCGAGGTCGTGGCCGTCGAGGCCCAGGGCAAGGCCTACCTCAAGTGCCTGATCGCCAAGGAGCTGCTGGGCATGAACGAGGCCAGGTTCCTGCTCGGCGATTTCATGGAGTACCTGCGCGGCACCACCGACCACTACGACGTCTGCTTCGCCAGCGGGGTGCTCTACCACATGAGCAACCCGGTCGAGACCCTGGCCCTGGCGGCCGAGGCCGCGGACAACCTGTTCCTCTGGACCCACTACTACGACGAGGACATCTGCCAGGGCAGCGAGCGGGTGAGGCCGCACTTCGTCCGGGAGCCGGTCCCGTCGGTCTACGAGGGGTTCGAGCACACCCTGCACCCGCAGGACTATCAGGACGGTGTGCAGCTCAAGGGGTTCTGCGGCGGCACCGCCCACTCGAGCAACTGGCTCTCACGGGACGACCTCATCGGCGGCCTGGAGCACTTCGGGTGGACCGTCCTGGGCGTCTCGTTCGACGACCCGACCCACGAGAACGGCCCGGCCTTGGCCTTGGCCGCCTCCCGCACCAAGCCCGCCGGCTGACCAACGATCCGAAATTGAGGCGTTTCTCGCGCTTATAGCGCGCGAAACGCCTCAATTTCGGTGGGTTCAGCCTGCCGAGACGGCTTGGACGGGGACCAGGTCGACCGAGGGCAGGATCCCGGGGCTGGAGTAGGGGTCGGGGTTGACCCAGGCGCCCCAGCGGCGGTGCAGCAGGTCGTTCTCCCAGGGCCGCACATCCGAGGCCCGGCTCGACGACTCGAAGTGGTAGAGCACCGTGTCGGGGTCGAGGACCACGCGCTGGCCCTCGGCGTTGAGCTTCAGGCAGTAGTCGACGTCGTTGTAGTTGAGCGGGAACAGCGTCGAGAAGCCGCCCACGGACTCGAACGCCTCCCGGGACGACATGATGCAGGCGCCGGTGACCGCCAGCAGGTTCCCGGCCACCAGGGTGTTGCCCCGGTAGCCGCCGAACTCGCGGGCGAAGCCGCGGTAGATGTGGCCGGGCCACCCCTGCTGGAACATCACGCCGACGTGCTGGATCCGGCCGTCGCTCAGCAGCAGCTTGCCGCCGACCGCGCCGATCCCTGGGAACGACGAGTACATGACCAGCCGCTCGATCCAGTCCGGGGTGATGACCTCCATGTCGTCGTTGAGCAGCAGCAGGTGGTCGCCGGAGGCCGCCAACGCCCCGAGGTTGATCCGCTCGGCGAAGTTGAAGGGCTGGGTGCTGTGCACGATCCGCAATCGCTCGCCGGCCATGGCCTGTAGGCCGGCCAGGACGGTCGGATCCATGCTGTGGTCCACCACGCAGATCAACTCGTAGTTGTCGTAGGTCGACTTGGCGAGGATGCTCTGCACGCAGTGCGACACCAGCACCCGCTGCTCGCCCCACACCTCACGGGGTCGGCCCGCGGTGGGGATGATGATGCTGACCAGGGGCCGGGTCTCCAGCCGGGGCCGCAGGTGGTAGATGCCGAACAGGACGTCGTCGTGCTCCGCGGTGGCGGGGAAGCCGACTCGATCGCAGTGGGCCTGGATGGCGCGGGTGCCGGCGGCGAAGGCCCAGGGCTTGGCGTCGATGCCCTCCAACGCGGTGGAGCCGGCCACCATGCGCCAGTGGTAGAGCACCTGGCGGATGTGGGCCACCTTGCGGGCCTTCTCGGTCACCTTGAACACCAGGTCCCAGTCCTGCGACCCGTCGAAGGCCGCGTCGAACCCGCCCACCTCCAGCGCCAGTCGGCGGCGATGGATGCTGAGATGACAGGTGTACATCTGGGTCCGCATCCGCTCCGGTGACCAGTCCGGCTTGAGGAACGGGTTGAAGCACCGGCCCGTCTCGTCGATCAGGTCCTCGTCGGTGTAGAGGTAGTCGACTTCAGGGTCGGCCACGAGGGTTTCGTGGGCCAGCCGCAGGGCCTCGGGGTCCAGCTCGTCGTCGTGGTCGAGCAGGGCCACGAACTCGCCGGTGGCCCGTTGCAGGGCGTCGTTGGAGGCGGCGACGATGCCGCCGTTGGACTCCCGGTAGAACACCCGCACCCGGGAATCGTCCCGGCTGGCCCGATCGAGGATCTTGCGGACGTGGGGCTCGCTGGACCCGTCGTCGACCAGGCAGTGCTCCCAGTTGGCGAAGCTCTGGTTCCGAACCGAGGCGAGCATGGCCTCCAGCACCGGGGCCGGAGGGTTGTAGACGGGGGTGACGACCGAGAAGAACGGTTCGGTCGGTGCTTGGCCCGCCGCCACCTAGCGGGCCCGTCCCGCTCGCAGGGCCCGCACCGGCTTGCCCACCAACCACATCAGCTTCCAAGACCTGGAGCTGAGCACCTGGTTCAGCCGGACCGCGGCGTCTTCGGTGCTGTTGACGCGGGCCCGCAGCTCGGCCTCCCGACCCAGGGCCGTCCCCAGCTCGGCCTCCCGGCCGATCAGGGCATCCCGCAGGCGCAGGACCTCCTTGCGCAGGTCCTCCCGCTCGGTCTCGAACTGGTTGACCGCTTCCTCCCGCTCGGACATCTGGGCGAGGCGCGTGTGGGCCTCCAGCAGGGCCCGGCGCTGTTCCATGGTCTCGGCCCGCAGGTGGGCCCAGGCCCGGTCGTAATCCACGACGAGGTCGCCGATGGAGCGCTCCTCCCGGCGGTAGAGGGTGGCCCAAGGGGTCAGGTAGGCGGCGTCGTGGCGGAAGTCCCGGTAGAAGCCGTGGGACGCGAACAGCTGCGACCAGCGTTCCTGCGGTTGGACGTTGACGTGGGTGGCTTCGTGCAGGTCGCCCGGCGACGACGAGAGCAGGACGAGATCGCTGGCTGCGCACAGGTTGGCCACTGCGGTGACCGCATCGGCGGGATCGAGGTGCTCGATCACCTCGATGCACGTGACCAGGTCGTAACGGCCTTCGATCGGCTCGGTGAGCGACGCCACCCGGACGTGTCCACGGGCGCTCTCGGGCGCCGTCGCTACGGCCACTTCAGACATGTCGAAGCCCTCGGCCTCGACGCCGATGTCACGTAGAGCAGCCACCAGAAAACCCTTGGCGCAGCCGGCGTCGAGCACCGTCGTGGGCTGGAGCTGGCGGGCGATGCTGTCGGCCACCCGGCCGAAGAACGTCTTCCAATGGTCGTTGTAGTGGTAAGGCAGGCCGCAGCAATAGTCGTCGTAGTACCAACGGCCGTAGAGCTGACGGGCGTCCGTCAGGGTCGGCGGGCTGGGGATCTCCTCGTTGCCGAGGTCGTCTATGGCGAGCACGTCTCGTGACTTTAGGTGGTCGCACGACTGCGGAAACACATAGCGCGCGTCCGTGCCCACGCCTTGTGACGGCTCGCCTACTGTTTCCACCCGTGCCATCCCCTCTCCGGATGTCGACGGTTGCCGCGATCACCCCAACCACACGAACACCCACCCGCTCCCGCTTAGGGGTGGCGCGGATAGTTGGCCACCTACGGGATCCCTCGCAACGGACCGTCGAGAGGTTGACCTCTCGGGAAGAAATAACTTCATGCGTTGAGCAAAACCGCAGGAAGCGGGTCTCGGTCAGGCACCCGGCCTGGTGGTGCACCTTCGCGATCTTCACCGTGCTGGGCTCGTTGTGGGCCCTGGCCAGCCCCCTGTTCAGCGTTCCCGACGAGCCGGCACACGCCATCCGGGCTGTCGCCGCCAGCCGGGGTCAGATCCTCCCGGGCGAGCGAACGAGCAAGCAATACAGCACCTATGTCGAGGTGCCGGGAGTGTTCAAGTCCGCCAGTGGCGTTCCCTCTTGCTACGCCTTCAAGAAGAACGCGACGGCCGGCTGCGAAGCGCCGTTGACCGGGAGCCGCAAGCCGACCCCGGTCGAGACCAACGCCGGCCTCTATCCGCCGGCCTACTACGCCGTCGCCGGCCTGCCGTCGTTGCCGTTCCCCTCGGCCACCGGCGTCTATCTCATGCGGATCTGGAGCGCCGCCCTGTGTGCTGCGCTGCTGGCGTCGGCGCTGGCCTCGGTGTGGCTCCTGCCTGCGTCCCGGTTGGTGGTCGCGGCCATCGCGGTGGCGGTCACACCGATGGTGCTGTTCCTGGTGGGCTCGGTGAACCCCAACGGCATCGAGATCGCGGCCGCGGTCTGCTTCTGGGCGACGCTGGCCGTGCTGCTCGTACGTCCCGACGATCGGCATCTCAACCGGTTGTTCCTCCGGGCCGGTGTCGCCGGCACGGTGCTGGGCCTGAGCCGGCTGGGCTCGCCGTTGTGGGTCGTGCTGATCGTGGGCGCGGTGCTCGCCTGGGCCGGTTGGGAGCGCGCCTGGACCTTCCTGAGGGATCGCCGGGCCTGGCTGGTCGGCGCCGCGGTCGGTCTCTCGAGCCTGTCCACGCTGCTGTGGGTGCGGCACTACGGCACCCTGCGGTACACGCTGGGGGGAGCACCTGGCGGCACGCTGGACGAGAACATCCGGCTCTCGCTGGGCAATGCCGACACCCAGATCGATCGCATGATCGGGGTGTTCGGCTGGCTCGACACCCGCTCGGCCACGTTCAGCTCCTATCTGTGGCTGTTCGCGCTCGGAGCCCTGGTGCTGCTGGGGCTGGCCGCGGCCGGGCGACGCCAGGCACTGGTCCTGGTGGGACTGGTCGTGGCGGTCGTCGTCGTCCCGGTGGCGTTGGAGGCCCCCCGAGCCGGCACCCAGGGCTTCCCGTGGCAGGGCCGCTACACGCTGCCGCTCGCCGTCGGCGTCCCCATCCTGGCGGCGCTGCAGGTCGACCGGTCCAGCTTGCTCTCCGCTCCGCTGACCCGTCGGCTCAGCGCGGTCCTGCTGGGGGCCTTCGGCGTCGGGCAGCTCTATGCCCACGTATGGGCCACCCGCCGCTACACCGCCGGTGTCGATGGCGCGGTCGACTGGATCACCGCTGGTGGCTGGAACCCGCCGCTGCCGGTGTGGACCTTGTTCGTGGCCTTCGTCGGGGCGTTGGCCGCTGCCGCGCTGTGGCTGCAGTGGACGGCTGCCCAGCCGAGCGAGCGCCTGCAGGCCGACTCGCTGTCCGCCCTACTTCGACCGATCGATCCCACGCTCCAGCGAGAACCAATGCAGGTTGCGCCATGACATCCCCCGAGGTGCTCGACAGCGGCCAGCTGGACGCGATCGAGGCCCAGGCGCGGCTCGACACCATCGCCGCCGACTACGACCCCTCGAACCCCGAAGAGGAGTTCGACTACTTCACCAAGCGGTTGCACGTCGAGGTGATCAGACCGTGGCTGCGCGGCGTCCATGTGCTGGAGCTGGGCTGCGCCACCGGCGAGCTGACCTCGCTGATGGCCCCCAAGGCCGATGGCTACGACGTGGTCGAGGGCTCGGCCCGCAACGTCGAGGTGGCCAGCGCCCGGGTCCCTGGCGTCCGCTTCTTCACCCAGCTGTGGGAGGAGTTCCAGCCCCAGGACCGCTACAGCGACGTGCTGTGCGTGTGCGCGCTGGAGCACGTGGACGAGCCGGTGCCGCTGCTGGCCCGGGCCGCCCGCTGGCTGCGCCCCGGCGGGCGGATGCACGTGATCGTGCCCAACGCCGACTCATTGCACCGGCTGGTCGGCGTGGAGATGGGCGTCCTGTCCCGCCGCGACGAGCTGTCCGAGTCCGACCACCGCATCGGCCATCAGCGGGTCTACGACCTGGATGCGCTGCTGCGGGACATCCGGGCCACCGGGCTCCGGCCGCTGCACTGGCAGGGCATCTTCCTCAAGGTCCTCTCCAACGCCCAGATGCTGGGCTGGGAGTGGCCGCTGATCCAGGGACTGCACGCGGTCGGGCAACGCTTTCCCCACCACTGCGCTGAGCTCTACGTCGCGGCGGAGGTGTCGTGAACACCAACTCCAACTGGCCCCATGGCGGCGAAATCTCAGGAGACGAACTGTGACCGTGACCGATGAGCCGCTGCCGTCGCGCCCCCGTCTGGATCTGGGGCTGGTGCCGATCGTCGACTTCGATGGCACGGTGGCCGACCTGCCGGTGGACTGGCCCGGTCTCCGGCGGCGGCTCGGCGTGGGCCGGATCGAGGACCTGTGGGCCAAGGGCCCCGATGGCGTGGCCGGTCCGTGGGAGGAGGTCACCGAGGCGGAACGGAACGCGGCGGTGCTGGTCCGGCCGCTCGAGCGCATGCGCGCCGCCCTGGCCGCGGTGGGCGGGTTCGCCGTGCTCACCAGCAACAGCGCCGCGGTGGTGCAGGAGTTCTGCGACCGCGACCCCGGGCTGGCCGCCGGGCTGGTGACCGTCGTCGGCCGCGAGGCGCTGAAAGGCCCGAAGACCGATTTCGCCTGTTTCCGGGCCGGTTTCGAGACCTGCCGGGAGGCCACCGCGGATCTCCGGGGCGACGATCCGGTGGTGTACGTCGGCGATCAGGCCTACGAGCTGGACTTCGCCCGGGAGCTGGGGGCCAAGACCATCGACGCGTCCGATCCTGCCGATGCCCGGGAACGGCCGGCATGAGTGGCCCGATGATCCGGATCAGCGAAGTCCATCTCGATGCCGAGGTCGAGGCCCTGGTGATCGACGTGCTGCGCTCCGGTCACCTGGTGCAGGGACCGATGGTGGCGCGGTTCGAGACCGCCTTCGCCGACGTGGCCGGAACCACTCACGCGGTCGCCGTGAGCAGCGGCACCACCGCCCTGGTGGCGGCGCTCGAAGCGGTGGGGATCGGTCTCGACGACGAGGTCATCACCACGCCGTTCACCTTCGTGGCCACGGTCAACGCGGTGCTGGAGCGCGGGGCGCGGGTGCGGCTCGTGGACATCCGGCCCGACGACTACACGATGGACGTCGCCGCGCTGGCCCGGGCCTGCCGTCCCGACACCCGGGCGGTCATTCCGGTCCACCTCTACGGCCACCCGGCGGACATGGCCGGCATCGAGGCCCTGGCCGACCAGGAGGAGCTGGACGTCATCGAGGACGCGGCCCAGGCCCACGGGGCCACGGTCAACGGGCGACCGGTGGGATCCTTCGGCGTCGGCTGCTTCTCCTTCTATGCCACCAAGAACCTCACCACCGGCGAGGGTGGCATGGTCACCACCGACGACGAGGAGCTGGCCGACCGGCTGCGCGACCTGCGCAACCAGGGGATGCGCCAGCGCTACGAGTACCGCATCCCGGGCCACAACTACCGCATGACCGATGTGCAGGCCGCGGTCGGTCTGGCCGAGACCGGCAAGCTGGCCGCCCGCACTGAGCTGCGCCGGGCCAACGCCGAGCAGCTCACCGCGGGGCTGGCCGACATCGAGGGCCTGACCACGCCGGTCGAGGCCCAGGACCGACGGCACGTGTTCCACCAGTACACGGTGCGGATCGGCGAGGACGCCCGGCTCGACCGCGACACCCTGGCCAAGGAGCTGGCGGCCCGGGGCATCGAGACCGGCATCTACTACCCCCGGCCCATCCACGACTACGACTGCTACCGCACCCATCCCCAGGTGATCTGCGAGCCGGTGCCGGAGGCGGAACGGGCGTCCCGCCAGGTCCTGTCCCTGCCGGTGCACCCCTGGCTCACCGAGGGCGACCTGGACCAGATCGTCACCACCCTGCACGACTGCCTCGACTGAGACGGTCAGCGCGGGGTGTGTAGCGTTGGTGCGGGATGGGGGTAAGAGGCGAACCCGAACCGAGCACCGTGCTGGGTGCGCTGACGGAAGGTCCGGCCCGGCTCTCGGCTGAGGACGTTGCCGCCTCGCAGCGTCGCCGCATGATCGCGGCGATGATCGCGGCGGTGGCGGAGAAGGGCTACGTCCATGTGGCCGTGGCCGACGTGGTCAAGGGCGCCCGCGTTTCCCGGGCCACGTTCTACGAGCAGTTCACCGACAAGGCCGACTGCTTCCTAGCTGCCTTCCACGCGTGCGTGGACGACTTCGTCGGCGTGCTGCGGGCCAGGGATCCCTCAGCCCGGGCGCCTCGCGAGCGCCTCTACGCCCTGCTGGAGAACTATCTCGGGGCCTTGGCCGCGTTTCCCGAGGGAGCTCGGGTATGCCTGGTGGAGATCTACGCCGCGGGTCCGGAGGCCGCGTTGCATCGGCAGCAGATCCAGCTCGACTTCGTACGCTTGGTGCGGGATCTGCACACGGCACTGGCCGACGCCGGCGAGCCGGTGCGGCCGCTGGGCGGGTTCGCCTTCGAGGCACTGGTCGGCGCCATCAGCTCCTTGGCCACCAACTACGTCGCTGCAGGTCGGACCGCCGAACTGCCCGAGCTGGCGACGCCGCTGACCGGCTTCGCCCTGACCCATTTCGGCTTGGAACCTTGAGGGGAAACCGTGGGTGAACGGACTGCGACTCGGGACCCGGCGCTCGGCGCGCTACAAACTTGGGTATGACAGAGCGGCCACTCTCCGCCATCGTGCTTGCGGCCGGGCATGGCACCCGGATGCGCTCCACTCGGCCCAAGCCCGTTCATCTCCTGGTCGGTAGGCCGCTGGTTCGCCACGTTCTCGACGCTCTGACCGGGTGTGACGTGGTCAAAGTCGTGGTCGTCGTGGGTCACGGCGCCGAAGAGGTCACCAAGAAGCTGCAGGAGGCCCCAGGGCCGTTCTCGGTCGAGTTCGTCGAGCAGGCCACCCAGCGTGGCACCGGTGATGCTGTGGGGGTCGGGCTGACCGGGATTCCCGACGACGACCTGGAAGGCGACGACGGTGACGTGGTCGTCCTGCCCGGCGACCACCCGCTGCTGCGTCCCGAGACCGTCAGTGCCCTGGTGGCCGAGCACCGCCTCTCGGGTGCAGCCTGCGTGGTGCTCACCGCCCGGCCCGACGATCCCTCCGGCTATGGCCGGGTGGTGCGGGACAAGGACGGCCGGGTCCGTCGCATAGTCGAACACCGCGACGCCACCGAGGACGAGCGGGAGATCGACGAGATCAACACCAGCATCTACGTCTTCCGTCGCAGCCTGCTGGCCCCGGCGTTGCGGCGCCTGACCACCGACAACTCGCAGGGCGAGCTCTACCTCACTGATGTCATCGAGGTGTTGGCCAGCGCCGGCCACCAGGTCCTCGGGGTCGAGGCCGAGGACATCGAGGAGACCAACGGCGTCAACGACCGGGCCCAGCTGGCCGCGGCCGAGACCGAGCTGCGCCGCCGCATCAACGAGGCGTGGATGCGGGCCGGGGTCACGATCGTCGATCCGGCCACCACCTACGTCGACGCCGACGTCGATCTGGGGGTGGACGTGACGCTTTGGCCGGGGACGGTGCTGGCCGGTCGCACAGTGGTGGGCGAGGCGGCCGAGATCGGTCCGATGAGCCATCTGATCGACACCCGGGTGGGTGCGGGGGCCGAGGTCCGCCACAGTTGCGCCGATCAGGCGGACATCGGCGATGATGCCATCGTCGGACCATTCGCGGTCTTAACACCTGGTCAGCGCATTCACCGCGGGGTCCGCACCGGTCCGTTCTATTCTGCGGACGAAACCTGATCTCGGAGTGCCCCAAGTAGGACCGCAGCGCCGCGGAGGAAGTCCGATGGAGTTGGTCAGCAAGAACAAGCTGCATGTGGTGTCGGGTCGAGCGAACCTGCCGTTGGCGGAGGAGATCGCGCGGCACCTCGGGGTCTCGCTGGGGGTGACGAACCTCGAGAACTTCGCCAACGGCGAGATCCACTGCCGCTTCGGCGAGTCGGTTCGGGGCATGGACGTGTTCATCGTCCAGAGCCACGGGACCACCGGCGAGATGTCCATCAACGATGCCCTCATGGAGCATCTGATCATGGTGGACGCGGCCCGCCGGGCCTCGGCCAAGCGGATCACCGCGGTCATGCCCTTCTACGGCTACGGCCGTCAGGACCGCAAGGCCGAAGGACGCGAGCCCATCACCGCCAAGCTGGTGGCCAACATGTTCTCGGCCGCTGGAGCCAACCGGCTGATGTCGGTCGACCTGCACTCCGGCCAGATCCAGGGGTTCTTCGACCCGCCGTTCGACCACCTCGTAGCCATGCCGGTGCTGGTCGACTACCTGCGGAGCAACCTGGGCGAGGATCTCGTGGTCGTGTCGCCCGACGCCGGCCGGGTCAAGTCGGGCGAGCGTTACGCCAACGCCCTGCACGCCGATCTGGCCATCGTCCACAAGCGCCGGGTCCGCGGGGCCAAGAACGCGGTGGAGGCCAAGGAGGTGGTCGGCGAGGTCAACGGCCGCACCTGCGTGATCGTCGACGACATGATCGACACCGGCGGCACCATCGTGGCCGCGGCCGAGGTGCTGATCGAGCGGGGCGCCCGCGAGGTCTACGCCGCCGCCACCCACGGCGTGCTGTCGGATCCGGCGGTTGATCGCCTCAAGAACTCCGTTATCACCAAGCTGGTGGTCACCGACACCCTGCCCCTCCCCCCGGAGAAGCAGGTCGACAAGATCGAGGTCCTGTCCGTGGCGGCCATCATCGCCGACGCCATAGATGCCGTCTTCGAGGGCACCTCGGTCTCCGAGATCTTCGGCGGCGCCAACCAAACCTGAACGGAGTGGCCGGCCGTCTGGCGTACGGTGCGGAGGTGGCCAAGCTGACCCTGCCGGCGGCGTGGTACGTCGATCCCTCGACGTGGGAACGGGAGCGCCGAGCGGTCTTCGGGCGGGAGTGGCTGTTCGCTGGGCACGCCCCGATCCTGGCCGAGCCGGGCGACTACCTCGCCTGCGACATCGCCGGCTGGTCGCTGGTCATCGTGGTCGACGACGAAGGCGAACTACGGGCGCACCACAACGTGTGCCGGCACCGCGCCGGCCCGCTCGTCGCGCCGGGTTGCGGGCACGTGCCCAGCCTGGTGTGCCGCTACCACGGCTGGGCCTACGGCCTGGACGGACAGCTCCGCTCGGCCCGCGACTTCGGGGCGAGCATCACCGACGTGGCGCTGGCGCCGGTCAGGGTGGCGGCCTGGCGGGGGCTCGTCTTCGTCAACCTCGATCTCCACGGCGACGCCCCACCCCTCATCGAGGCGCTGGGCACCTTCGCGGACGAATGCACGCCCTACCCGATCGAGGAGCTCGTCCTGGTCCACGAGGCCGAACACGAGCTGCAGTGCAACTGGAAGACCTACGCCGACAACTACCTGGAGGGCTACCACATCCCGCTGGTCCACCCCGGTCTCAACAAGGAGATCGACGCCAAGCGGTACGTCGTCGACGTCGATGAACGCCATCGCTGGATCCGGCACTCGGCTCCCACCCGTGACGGAGCGGTGAACCGGGGCCGCTGGCTGTGGCGCTGGCCCAACCTGGCCCTCAACCTCTACCCCGACGGCATGAACGTCGAGCGCTACGACCCGGTAGCCCCGAGCCATACCCGGCTGCGCTACTCGTACTCATTCCTCGACCCTGACGACCTCGACGCCAACCACGCAGTCATCGCGGCCTCAGCCGAGACGACGGCAGAGGACGTCGCCATCTGCGAGTCGGTGCAACGCAACCTCGCCGGCGGCGCCTACGACACCGGCTGGCTCAGCCCCAAGCACGAGATGGGGTTGGCGTCGTTCCAGCGATGGGTGCAAGAAGCTGTGGCAGCCGAGGGATCCAGTAGCCTTGCTGAGTTCTGTTCGTATAGCGCTCCGGCGTGATCTCTGAAGTAGGAGTCTCCGATGGCTGAGATCGTTCTCGCGGCCCAGTTGGGCCGCACCACTGGTTCGTCCGCCTCCCGTCGTCTGCGGGCTGAGGGCCTGGTCCCCGCCGTGGTCTACGGCCCCGAGGTCGAGCCCCAGTCCCTCACCATCAACTGGCGGGAGCTGCGCCAGGCCCTCACCACCGACAAGGGCCTCAACGCGGTGATCACCCTGCAGGTCGACGGCGATCGCCACCTCACGATCGTCAAGGATCTGCAGCGTCATCCGGTGCGGCGCGACGTGTTGCACGTCGACTTCCTGGTGGTCGAGCGGGACAAGCCGGTCCAGGCCGAGGTGCCGATCGTGCTGGAGGGCGAGCCCACCCAGGTCCTGCAGGAGCGCGGTGTCGTCGACCAGACGCTGCACATGCTCACCATCATGGCCAAGCCGGCCGCCATCCCCGGCCACCTGTCGATCGACGTCTCCGAGATGGAGATCGGCGACACCATCACCTTGGCCGACCTGCAGCTGCCGCCCGGTGTCACCACCGAGGTCGACCTCGAGCAGCCCATCGCCAGCGCCCAGGTCACCCGGGCCGTCGAGGCCGAGGCTGCGGCCGAAGCCGAGGAAGGCGAAGAGGGCGAAGGCGAAGAGGGCGAGGGCGGCGAGTCCGGCGAGGGCGACGGTGGCGAGAGCGGCGAGGGCGGCGGCGACGAATAACGCCACGCACTCGTGACGAGGCACTGATCCCGTGTCGCTGTTCGGGCGCGGGGGGTTTGCGGCGCAGCGCCGCGGCACCCCCGCCGACCTGCTCATCGTGGGTCTCGGCAACCCAGGCGTCGACTACGCCGGGACCCGCCACAACGTCGGCGCCGACGTCGTCCGGCTGCTGGCGGAACGCCACGGGGCACGGTTGCGGCGCGGTCGGGAGCGGGCCGACGTCGCCGAGATCACCATCGGGGGCAAGCGGGTGGCGCTGGCGGTGCCCCAGACCTACATGAACCTGTCCGGCGAGGCGGTCGCGCTCCTGATCCGGCGCCACGGGATCAGCGAGCCCGAGCGGCTGGTGGTGGTCCACGATGAGCTGGACCTGCCCACCGGGCGGATCAAGGTAAAGCGCG
>DASXTK010000325.1:0-6411 GCA_036505485.1 Acidimicrobiales bacterium | reverse complement strand
GCTGCGACGAGCGCTCCTAGCCGAGCTCAGTCCGACGACGGAAGGGGCTTCGCGCCCTTCACCGTGAGCGGCTCGGATCCGACCGACAGGGTGCCGGCGCCGCCCCGGGTGCACAGCAGCTCCAGCCCGATGACCTCGTGCACGTAGCGCTTGCCGATCAGGGTCCCACCGCTCGGGTCCGCGGCCGCGAGCGGCACCCGCGGCTCCCCGGAGTCCAGCTCGCGCAGCGGGACACCCCCGCAGCGGACGTCGACGTCGACCAGGTCCTGCGGAGCCCGCACCACCACGACCTGGGTCTCGCAGGTCGCGCTCTCGAGCCGGAGGCCGGGGCGGAGGTTCATCGCCACCGCCAGTCGGGTTCCCGCTTCTCGAAGAAGGCGCGGCGGGCTTCGGCCGCATCCTCGAACCGCAGGAGGCGGTCGGTGTAGTCCTGCTCGATGCGGTACGCCTCTTCCAAGGGCAGGTCCTCCACCCGGTTCATCGAATCCTTGGCCATCCGCAGGGCCAACGGGCTCTTGGCCGCCAAGGTCGTGGCCAGCTCGTGGGCGGTGGCCGCCAGCTTGTCGCGTGGGATGACGGAACGGATCGCGCCCAGCCGCTGCAGCTCCTCGGCCGTGACCAGCTCACCGGTGAAGAACATCTCCCGGGCCTTGTAACGACCGACCAGCCGGGACAGGTGGGCGCTGGCCCCGAGCAGCCCCACGTTGATCTCGGTGGTCCCGAAGGTCGCGCCCTCGACCGCGACGATGATGTCGCAACAGGCCACCAGGGCCAGGCCGGCGCCGATCGCCGGTCCGTTCACCGCGGCGATGACCGGAACCGCGCAGTCCTTGATGGACCACATGGCGTCGCGGGCCGGAAGACCGGGGTCGATCAGCCGAGACGCCGGGAAGTCCGGATCCTTGGCCCGTTCGCCCGACCCTCCCGGCTCGAAGGTCTTGAGGTCGACGCCGGCGATGAACGCCCGGTCGCCGGTGGCGGTGAAGATCGCCACCCGCACGTCGCGCCGGTCGCGCAGCGAGCCGAAAACCGTGGCCAGCCGGGCCATGGTCGGCCGGTCGATGGCGTTGACCGGCGGACGGTCCAACGTGACGGTGGCGATGCCGTCGGCCACGTCGAGCCGGACGGTGTCCGGGTTGGGGTCCGGCATCAGAGGATGGCCTTGGATTCCTTCATCTCGGCAATCTGCTCCCAGCTGAGCCCGGCGTCCAGCAGGACCAGCTCGGTGTGCTCCCCGTGCTCGGGGGCCCGCTCCACGCTGACGACAGTTTCGTCGAACTGGGCCGGACTGGCCACCAGCTGCACCTCCTGGCCGTTCCCCGCAGTCATGGCCGGCAGATAGCCGTTGGCCACCACCTGGGGATCCTCGTACAGCTCGTCGAGGGTCTGGAATGGTGTCCACGCCCCCTCGAAGTCGTCCAGCGCCTCCCGCCAGTGGTCCAGCGATTGGGAGCCGAAAGCCTCGTCGAGCCTGGCGATGCATTCGGCGCTGTTGGCCTTTCGGGCCTCGGAATCCCGGAAGCGCTCGTCGGTGGCCATGTCCGGGACGCCCAACCGCTCGACCAGATCGGCCCAGTGCTTGTCCGACTGCAGCAGGATCAGGCTGATGTAGCGGTCGTCGCCGGTGCGGTAGGTACCGACCCCCGGGTTCGGTGACATCGAACGGTCGCCGCCCGAGGGGATCTTGCTGAAGCCGAAGAGCTTGGACGCCACCACGAGGGGGGAGATCTGCCACATGGCCGTGGCCAGCAGGGAGACGTCGACGATGCTGGTCTCACCGGTGCGTTCCCGCTTGAGCAGCGCCGCGGCGATGGCACCGGCCATGGTCAGGCCACCCATCACATCGCCGAAGGCCGGGCTCGGCTGTCCCGGCGGCCAGCCGCCCCGCTCGGGCATGACCGCGGCCACGCCACCCCGGGCCCAGAAGGAGGTGCCGTCGTAGCCGCCCTTCTCCGCGTCGGGACCCTTGGGTCCCTGCCCGGACCCTCGGGCCACGACGATGTCGGGGTTCCGGGCCCGGATGTCCTCGACATCGATGCCGAGCTTCCGCCGGATCGGCGGCAGGTAGTTGGTGAGGAACACGTCGGCGGTCTCGACCAGCTTCATGAGCACCTCGTGGCCGTCCGGATGGCTGATGTCGATGGCCACCGAACGCTTGCCCCGGTTGGGCTGCTCCATCATGAAGTTCACGCCGTCGGGTCCGCCCGGCACCAGGCCCGAGGTGATCAAGCCCCGCTGGGGATCACCGGTCACCGGGGGCTCCACCTTGATGACGTCGGCACCCCAGTCCACCAGGACCGACCCACCCGAGGGGATGAACATCCAGCTGGCGACCTCGATGACCCGCACACCGTCCAGCGGTCCCGACATGAGCCCCTCCTTCTCGACGACGGCCACGTTGTACCCCAATCTAACGCCCACGTCATTCGTCGTCCGAGGTCGGCAGCGTCCGTCACAGAACGGACAGGCGGTACGGTCGGCGGGGTGTTGACCATTGCTGAGCTGGTTGATCGGCGTCTTTGGGGGAGCGATCTGGCGGCTGAGCCGTTGCTGGTGGTGGACCTGGACTCCGCCGGGGACGTGGCTGCCGCTGCGGGGATTTCTGGGCGTGCCTCGGTGCTGGTGGGCGTGACCCGCAGAACTGTGCTGGGGCCGCTGGCGGACACGATGGATGTTGTGGTGAGTCCAGTGGAGCAGGACGATCGTCGGGTTGTCGTGGGGGAGATCGACGCTCTACTCGCGTCGGTGGACGCTGGCGTGTCCGCTTCTCCGATCGCGGCGGTGTGCCTGGTGGCATTGCTGCGCCAGACCAGCGTCCTGCCCGCGGAGTTGGGACTGGTGGCCGAGTCGTTCGCCTACTCCACGCTGCTGGCCGGACCGGAGCACGCCCGGTGGCTGGCGGACCGGTTCCCACGCCCCCCACGGACGACAGAGCCGACGGCGATGGTCCGCGTCAGCCGAACCGGCGACACGTTGGACCTCGCCCTCACCGACCCGGACCGCCGCAACGCCTTCGGTCGGCGCATGCGCGACGAGCTGGTCGAGGCGCTGGCCTTGCTCGACGCCGACGACTCGATCCGTGACGTGCACATCCGGGGCGAAGGACCGGCGTTCTCCAGCGGCGGTGATCTGGACGAGTTCGGCACCACCCCGGATCCGGCGACGGCCCACCTGATCCGGACGGTTCGCAGCGTGGCCGCCCGGATGGAACCCCACCGGAACCGCATCCACGTGCACGTCCACGGGCCCTGCATCGGCGCCGGCGCCGAGCTGGCCGCGTTCGGCGGACACGTCAGCGCCGCTCACGACAGCGAGTTCCGCCTGCCCGAGGTGGCCATGGGCCTGGTGCCCGGGGCCGGAGGGACGGTGGGCATCACCCGTCGCATCGGCCGCTGGCGCACCGCCTACCTGGCCCTAAGCGGCGCCCCCCTCGATGCCGCGACCGCACACGACTGGCGCCTGGTCGACGAGGTGGAGGGGCTCGGGCTCCCGTAGAAGCGCGAGCTGGCGGGCCTGGGCGACGAGCTGCCCGTCGCTGTCCCAGGTCGGGACGGTGGTCGTGCTGCTGATCGTCGTGGACGAGGCCGGGTTCCCGGGACATCGTCGGGCGCGGCGTTCGCCGATGTCGCGTTCGCGGCTGCCGGACTGGCGGCGGTCTCCGCCGTTGGGGCGCGGTTCCGGAGCCTCACCTAGGGTGACCTCGTCGAGGAACACCTGCTCACAGGGGGTCGGATGCCACCGGCCGGGTTGGAGGTCTGCGTCGGCGGATCGTCGCCGGCCATGGCTTGGGCCGCGTCGTTGCTACGCGACCTCGGGGCCCGGACCCGCCTGGCGCCGGAGGCCGCGCCGGGGCTGACCGCGGCCGGTGCGCAGGTGACGGTGCCGGACTCGAACGACGCTGCCGCCGACTGGGCCGAGTCGGGGGCGATGTGGCTCACAGGCGTTGCGGACGGACCACCGCTGATGCCCCAGGGCCTCGGTGCCAGCGCGGCCCGGGGCGCGCTGCTGGCGTTCGAGCTGTTGAGCGCCATCGCTGGGGAGCGGGTGCAGGTTCCAGGACACCGGCTGCTAGGGGAGCGGGCGGCCGCAGCCGGGTTGCGTCGGGAGGGACCGTGGTCGCCCAGTCGGACGTCCCGGCTGCTGCCGACCAGAGACGGGCTCATGGGCCTGTCGTTGGCGCGACCCGACGATGTCGAGCTGGTCCCGGCGCTGGTGGAAGGGGACTCCTCGTCCGATGTCTGGGATGTCGTGCTCGGCTGGGCGGCCCGGCGACCGGCGGAGGAGGCAGTGGCCCGGGCCCGGCTGCTGGGATTGCCGGCCTGCGTCGTTGGGGAGGCGGACGGTGCCGCTTCCTGGTTCAGGACCACGACATTCGTGCCCGACGGGCTAGGAGCGACAGGGCCGCCGCTGGTGGTCGACCTGTCGGCGCTGTGGGCCGGACCGCTGTGCGCCCACCTCCTGGGGCTGGCCGGGGCGCGGGTCATCAAGGTGGAGAGCTCCCGGCGTCCTGATGGGGCCCGGCGCGGTCCGGCCGCGTTCTATCGATTGCTGCACGGAGGACACGAGTGCGTGGCCTTCGACTTCACCAGCCCGCGGGACCGGGAGCGGCTGCGCCGCCTGCTGGAGGCGGCCGATGTGGTGATCGAGTCGTCGAGGCCGCGGGCCATGACCCAGCTAGGCATCGATCCGGAGGCCATCCTGTCGGCTGCCGACAACAAGACCTGGATCAGCATCACCGCCTACGGCCGAACTGGACCAGCCGCCGACTGGGTCGGGTTCGGCGACGACACCGCGGCAGCCGCCGGTCTCGTCGTCGTCGATCCACGGACGGGGACCACAGTGCCCTGCGGCGACGCCCTAGCCGACCCCCTGACCGGAGCCCACGCCGCGGTAACGGCCCTGGCGTCGCTGCTCGGGGGCGGGAGTCGTCTCGTAGCCCTGGCACTGGCCGACGTCGTCGCTGCCACCCTGGTGGACGTCGTCGCCGGAGCTGCAGCCCCACAAGCCGAGCCCCCACAGATCCGAACTTGCCCCCGAAGCCCGTGGCCCGCCACGGGCTTCGGGGGCAAGTTCATCATCCTCGGAGCGGACATCGGACTCGAGGAGCTCGTAGACGTTCGGGTTGCAGACGGCCGGATCACCGCGGTTGGCCCGGGGTTGAAGGTGGGCGGTGACGAGGTCATCGAGGCTGGCGGAGGGGCCCTGGTGCCCGGGCTGCATGACCACCACATCCACCTGTATGCCCTGGCCGCGGCGCTGCGTTCGGTGCCCTGCGGTCCGCCGGATGTCCGAGACCGGAGGGCGTTGGCGACGGCGATCCGGGGAACGGTGGCACCGTCGTGGGTTCGGGGGGTGGGATATCACGACTCGGTGGCAGGTCCCCTGGACCGTTGGGTGCTGGACGAGATCGAGCCGCGGCGGCCGGTGCGGATCCAGCACCGCAGCGGGGCCCTATGGATGGTCAACAGCGTCGGCGCCGACCTGCTGGGACTCGACACCGCGACGCAGGACGGCATCGAGCGCACCCGCGACGGGCGGGCCACCGGCCGGCTCTGGCGGCTCGACGGCTGGTTGCGCGACCGCATCGGCTCCGAGGCCGTCGACCTCGCCGCCATCGGCCGGCTGCTCGCCGGGTTCGGGATCACCGGGGTCACCGACGCCACCCCCGACCTGTCCGACGACGCCGTTGCCGCTCTTACCGCTGGTTGCCTCCCCTTGGATGTCCAGCTCCTGGGCGCACGCCACGGAGGGCCTCGCAAGATCCTGCTTCCCGACCACGATCTTCCCGGCTTCGACATCCTGGTGGAACAGGTCCGAGACGCACGCCGGGAGCAGCGAGCGGTAGCGGTCCACTGCGTGACCCGGGAGGCTCTGGTCCTCACCCTCACCGCCCTGGACGAGGTGGGGTCGGTGCCGGGCGACCGCATCGAACACGGAGCTGTGGTGCCACCGGAGCTGGTGGACCAGATGCGGCGGCTCGGGGTGCGGGTCGTCACCCAACCCGGCTTCGTCGCCGACCGTGGCGACGACTACCTCGCCGAGGTCGAGCCCGACGACCGGGATCACCTCTATCCCTACGCCTCGCTGCTGGCCGCCGGCATACGCACGGTTCCGTCCAGCGACGCGCCGTTCGGGGATCCCGATCCCTGGCGGATCCTCGCCGCGGCCCGCGACCGGCGGACCGCCGAGGGGCAGATCCTCGGCCCGCACGAGCGAGTGGAGGCGGCAACGGCGCTGGCTGGGATCCTGTCGCCGCTCGACGATCCGGGCGGCACGCCCAGGAAGGTCGAGCGCGGAGTTCCAGCGGACCTGTGCCTACTTCACGTGCCGTTGGCCCAGGCGTTGGCCGATCCGTCCCACGAGCACGTGCGGCTGACCATCAGGGCCGGAGCCGGAGGTGACACGAGTGTT
>DASXTK010000324.1:0-2150 GCA_036505485.1 Acidimicrobiales bacterium | reverse complement strand
GCGGACGCTGCGCTGATGGTCCGATCACCACATCGTGTGCTACTTCGGAGCGGATTTCGGTGGATACGGACGGACAAGCCGACCGCGAACATGCAGGTCAGACCTAATCTTTGGACAAATGTGGACATACCCCTTGAAACGCCTCAATTTCGGCCATCGACCGCGGTGGGCGGTCAAGGGACCGCGGGAGGGGTTCGCCGCCGTCCCCGGCAGGCGGCTACTCCGCGGGCGAGGCGCCGTAGGGGTTGTAGGGGCGGTTTTGGGCGGTGGCTTGGGATTGGCCGGAGTGGAGTTGGAACTCGCTGATGCCGCCTGGTTCCCAGGGGCTCACGCTGCCGGCGGCCCGGGCTTCGGGGGACTTGGGCTGGATCGAGAACCGCTTGCGTACCTCGGCTAGGGGCAAGGGACCGAGCTCGAACCAGTCGACCCGCAGGTAGTCGATGCTGTCCTGGTCGAGAACCTGGTCTCGGCCCAGGGCGCCGCGCCGCATGGCGTCGGCCACCCGGATGGCCATCGACTGGCCGACGGACAGGTGTCCCGGGCTGGCCTCGAACAGACCGGCGCCGGTGCGCAGGTAGCCGGTCTCGAACAGCGAGATCACCATGGCCAGCAGCGAGAACGCCCGCATGTCGTCATTGGCCCGGGCGATGAAGGCGAACACCTCCAGCTCGGACTCGACCGTGGTCCCGAAGTCGGCCAGGACGTGCACCCAGTCGTGCTGGGCCAGCAGCGGCGGTGCCGAGCCCGGCGCTCCGGGGAACTCGAACCCCCGGGCCTGGTACATCTGCCACACCCCCCGTCCCAGGGTCCCTTCGGGCAGGTCGCCGAGCGCGGCCCATCGGGCGGCCAGGGCCGGATCGGCCACCGCCACATCCCACGGGGTGTGCAGCCCGACCGAGGTGTGCAGCGCAGCGGTGTCGTCGGGCGCCCAGTTGGCGGTGTAGCCGTTGCGCTCGAAGTCCGCCGCGGCCAGGCCCAGCGCGCCGTCGGCGAAGCGCCGGGCCACTTCGATCATCCCGTCGTCCACGCTCAGCTCGGCCGCGGCGGCCGCGACCCGGTCTACGACCTCTGGCGGCAAAGGCCGCAAGACCAGCGCCGCCAGCAGCATGATCTGGACCCCGCGGGTGCGAAAGGCGATGTTGCGCCGGGCCAGGATCCGTCCCAGCGCGGCAGCTGAGGGCTGATCGAGATCGTCCAGCTGGATGGCATGGCCGGTCATCGCCGGCCACAGCGCCTCCAGCAAGACCCGCTGCACGTCCGTGAGCCCGCCAACCGGTGCGACCAGTGTCGCGATGGCTCGGGCGGTGGCCAGCGCTTCGGCGGCGTCGGGTGGGACGAGGTCGACCTCGTCGGCGGAGGGGAGCGGCGTAGCCATGGCCGGGCGGCATTGTACGGTCCGATCTCGCTGGGCCAACCGGAGCAACTTCTCCTTGGAAAATGCGTCTGTTGGGCAGTCCGCCTAGGCCTGGCGCTGTAAGTTCGCCGCCGCTATTCGGGCGTCGGTGACCGCCACCGGAGCCCGGTTGGGGAAGGGGAGCTCGGACCCTGCAGAGAGGCGCTGCTCTGGTCGCGCTCCGATGCATGAAGGGGAAGGGCAATGCAGGACACGCGCGGAGTTCGTCGCGCACTGGGGACATTGGGGTTCCTGGCCGTCGTCATGTCGATGTTGGCCACAGTCATGGCCGGGCCGGCCACGGCCGCGTCCACCATCGAGACCCAGTACAAGACCACCGGCACCTGGGCGGTCAGCACCGCCAACGTCACCGACAGCGGGGGGAAGACCTACGTCCTCTACTACCCCACGAACCTCGGCGCCGGCGGGGTGGATCACGCCATCCTCACCTGGGGCAACGGCACCAACGCCACCCCCAGCAAATACACCGGGATACTCAACCACCTGGCCTCATGGGGCTTCGTGGTGATCGCATCCACCAGCACGGCGACGGGCTTCGGCACCGAGATGCTGGCCGGGGTGAACTATCTGATCGCTCAGAACGGCACCTCGTCGAGCATCTTCTACCAGAACCTCGACACCACCAAGGTCGGAGCTTTGGGCCATTCCCAAGGGGCATCGGGTGCGTTGAACGCCACCACGGCGTCCAATGGGGTGATCAAGACCACGGTGACGGTCGCCCTGCCCAACCCGACCT
>DASXTK010000323.1:0-8244 GCA_036505485.1 Acidimicrobiales bacterium | reverse complement strand
GAGATCAGGTTGATGTAGTCGTGGGCGGTGGCGGTCGAGGTGTCACGCACCTCGACGCCGTGCTCGGCGGCGATCCGGGGTGCGTTGACGTACGACACCGGTTCGTCGGTGATCCCTCCGAACAGCCCCTTGAGCACGGACAAGGTCAGGATGCGGGTGTCGTAGTCGGCGATCTGCCCGGCGTACTCGAGCTCCAGCATCGGTGGCGCCGACGCGGCCAGCCCGGCGTACAGCTCGCCCAGCCGCTCGGCCAGCGGCAGGAACGGGCGCACGGTCTCCGACGCCTCGGCCGCGCTGACGTTCACCGCGAACGGGACGAAGTCCCCGGCCAGGGCCAGGGCCACCTGCTCAGCGATGGTGTCGCCGGCCTTGTCCTGGGCCTCCCGGGTGCTGGCTCCGAGGTGCGGGGTCACGACCACCTGGCGCAGCCCGAACAACGGGGACTCGGTGGTGGGCTCGGTGGCGAACACGTCGATCGCGGCCCCGCCCACGTGGCCCGATTGGATGGCGTCGGCCAGGGCCTGCTCGTCGACGATGCCGCCCCGGGCCACGTTGATGATCCGGATCCCCGGCTTGGACTTGGCCAGCAGCTCCTTGCCCACCAGCCCGATGGTCTCGGGGGTCTTGGCCACGTGCAGGGTCACGAAATCGCTGACCGCCACCAGCCGGTCCAGCGGCAGCAGCTCGACGGAGAGCTGCCGGGCCCGGTCCGGCGACACGAAGGGGTCGTAGGCCACCAGGTTCATCCCGAAGGCCAGGGCCCGCTGGGCCACCAGTTTGCCGATCCGACCCAACCCGACGATGCCGAGGGTCTTGTGGGCCAGCTCGACGCCTTCCCACTGGGACCGTTCCCAGCGTCCGTCCACCAGGGCGGCATGGGCCTGCGGGACGTTGCGGGCCTGGGCCAGCAGCAGGGCCATGGTCTGCTCGGCCGCGGAGAGGATGTTGGACTGGGGGGCGTTGACCACCATCACCCCACGCTCGGTGGCGGTGTCGACGTCGACGTTGTCGAGTCCGATCCCGGCCCGGCCCACCACGATGAGGTCCCGCCCGGCCTCGAGCACCTCGGCCGTGACCTGGGTGGCCGAGCGGATGATCAGGGCCGCGGCTCCGGGCACCGCCTGCAGCAGTTCGTCGGGGGACAAGCCCTGTTGGACGTCGACGTCGTGGCCGGCGTCACGGAGCTGATCCAGCCCCCCGTCGGCGATCTTCTCGGTGACCAGTATTCGAGCCATTGGTGCTTAGTGTGGCTGGCGGTGACGAAGCGTCGCCAGACGGTTACGTCCCCTTTCGGTTCCTCCCCGAAATTGAGGCATTTCTCGCGCCAAAAGCGCGCCAAACGCCTCAGTTTCGGGTGGGGTCGGGCAAGTTGGCGAGGTAGAACGCCAGCTCCTCGTCGAGAGCTCGGCGAATGTTGGCGGCCTGGCGGAAGCCGTGCTGCTCGCCCTCGAAGGTCACGTAGATCACCGGGACATCTCGCTCACGCAGGGCGTCCACGATCATCTCCGACTGGTTGGGCGGGACGATCTCGTCCTCCAACCCCTGGAACACCGCCAACGGCACGGTGATGCCGTCCACATGGTGGATGGGCGACCGCTCGACATAGACGTCCCGCGCCTCGGGGTAGGGCCCGATCAGGCTGTCCAGGTAGCGGCTCTCGAACTTGTGGGTCTCGGAGGCCAGGGCCTCCAGGTCGGCGACGCCGTAGTGGCTGGCCCCGGCGGCGAAGGTGTCCCGGAACGCCAGGGCGGCCAGTGTGGTGTAGCCGCCGGCGGAACCGCCGCGGATGCACAGCCGGTCCGGGTCGACCCGTCCCTGCTCGCCGAGCCATTGGGCCGCGGCCTCGCAGTCGTCGATATCGACGATGCCCCACGTCCCCCGGAGCAGGTCACGGTAGGCCCGGCCGTAACCGGTAGAGCCGCCGTAGTTGACGTCGACCACCCCGAAGCCCCGGCTGGTCCAGTACTGGACGGACATCTGCAGCATGGGCCGGGCCGCCGACGTGGGACCGCCATGGATCATCACCAGCAGCGGTGGCAGCTCGGCGGTCGGATCGGGGGCCTCCACCTCGGGGTTCGTCGGCGGGTAGAACAGCGCGTGGGCGGTGCGTCCGCCGCTGCTGGGGAACGAGATGGCCTCGGGCGCCGAGAACAAGGCCCGATTGATCTCCAGGTCCCGGGGTTCCCGCAGGATCTCCGGCTCGTCGACCAGCTTGGTGCCCTCCAGACGGAGCCGGACCACCGCTGGTTCGTCGGTTGCGGTGGCCCCGACGAAGACCACCTGGTCACCTTGGGCCTGCACCGACGCCACGGAGGTGTAGGGCAGGTCCAGGTCGACCGGCTCGCCATCGTCGCCCCGCACCGCCAGGTGGTCGATGCCGTCCTGTTGGTAGGCGAACACCACCTGTCCGTTGGCCAGGAAGCCGTAGCGGGATTGGCCGAAGACCCACTGGGGCAGACCGATCTCGCCGTCCATCAGCACGGCGGCCCCGATCAGCCCGTCGCTGCCGTCGTACGTGGGTGGGAACCAGGTGTACAGGTTCCACCAGCCTGTGCGGTCGGAGACGAACCAGAGGGAGCCGTCGGCGGCCCAGCGGGGTTGGCAGATCGACTCGCCCTTGCCGCCCTCGTTGCCCCGACCGGCGATGACGTGGGGTCGACTGATCCCGGGACCGACGTCGGTCTGGCGCAGGTCGGCGACCACCAGCTCGGAGCCGTCCCAGGGCATGTCGGGGTGGTTCCACTGCAGCCAGCACAGCCGGGTGCCCTCGGGCGAGAACCGGGGATCGGACACGAAGTCCGGACCCGACACCAGGACGCGGGGCTCCAGCTCGCCCATCTGGTCGAGCACGACCAGCTCGTTGCACACGTCGGCCGGCGTCCCCCCGGGCGGGTGGTGCTCCCGCACCACCACCAGCCAGCGGCCGCGGGGATCGAGGTCACCGTCGGCCCAGCGGTCGCCGCGAGGCACCTCGGGCTCGGCGGTGATCGGAACCGGCAAGCCTGGTTCTCCGGCCCGGGTGGGAGCGATGGTGTAGAGCCGTTGGTCCGACCATTCGGCGTACCAGACCCGGCCGTCCCGGGCCCACCAGGCCCCACCGCCGTACTCGTGGACCGCGGTGCGGGCGTTGGCGCCCTCGGGCAGGACGTCCGCCCCGCCGTGGTCCTCGGTCCAGCGGACCAGCTGGGTGCGGCCGCCCTCCTCCGGGCGCAGCTCCGACCACCACACGGCATCACCGTCCAGCGCCACCCCACCCAGGGCGGCCGCCGCTTTGACCACCAGCTCGGACGTGATCGGTGTCGGCCAGGACCCGTAGGGCGTGCTCATGGTGCTGCTTCTCCCAACAGATCGGCTATGCGACGACAGCCCTCCCCCAGGTCGTCGTCGCCCAGCGCGAACGACAGCCGAGCGTACCCCGGTGTCCCGAACGCCTCGCCGGGAACGACCGCGACTTTGACCTCGTCGAGTAGGAGTCCGCACAGCTCGACCGTGGTCTGAGGCGTGCGGCCCCGGATCGACCGGCCCAGGAAGGCCGACAAGTCCGGGAACGCGTAGAAGGCGCCCTGCGGCTCCAGGACTTCGACCCCGGCGATGCCGGCCAGGTGCTTGACCATGGTGTGGCCCCGTCGCTCGAACGCATGCCGCATCTCCGCCACCGCGTCGAGGCTGCCCGACACCGCGGCCAGCGCGGCCCGCTGGCTGATGTTGCCCACGTTGGAGGTGACGTGGGACTGCAGGTTGGCCGCGGCCTTGGTCACATCCGGCGCGCCGATGAGCCAGCCCACCCGCCAGCCGGTCATAGCGTAGGTCTTGGCCACGCCGTTGAGGACCACGCAGCGGTCCCGGATCTCGGGGACCAGCGTCGGGATCGAGCTGAACCTGTGGTCGCCGTAGGTGAGGTGCTCGTAGATCTCGTCGGTGACGACCCAGACGTCGCGCTCGGCGGCCCAGCGGCCGATGGCCTCGACCTCCTCGGGCGGGTACACCGCGCCGCTGGGGTTGGAGGGCGACACGAACACCACCGCTTTGGTCCGTTCCGTCCACGCCGCATCGAGCTGGTCGACGGTGACCCGGAACCCGGCGGCCGCGTCGGTGGGGAGAACCACGGGGACGCCTCCGGCCAGGCGCACCGGCTCGGGGTAGGTGGTCCAGTAGGGCGCGGGCAGCAGGACCTCGTCGCCCGGATCGAGCAGGGTGGCGAAGGTGTTGTAGATGGCGTGCTTGCCGCCGTTGGTGACCAGCACCTGGCTGGCCTCGACCTCGTAGCCCGAGTCCCGCCTGGTCTTGGCCGCGATGGCCTCGCGGAGCTCCGGCAGTCCGGCCGCCGGCGTGTACTTGTGGTTGCGGGGGTCCCGGCACGCCTCGATCGCCGCCTCTACGACATGGGCGGGTGTCGGGAAGTCCGGTTCGCCCGCACCGAAACCGATGACGGGCTCACCGGCGGCCTTCAACGCCTTGGCTTTGGCGTCAACCGCCAGGGTGGCTGATTCGGTGATGGCGGCAACGCGTGAGCTGATCCTGGATGACGACACGGCTGACTCCTATAGATACTGGCCTGGGGTGGAGGCCAGCCGCGATAGTGGCACGTGATGAGCTCCCCCTCCTCCGAGATAACCATCCCAGCCAACCTTCTGCCCGCCGACGGACGGTTCTGCTGCGGACCATCGAAGGTCCGTCCCGACGCGGTCGAGGCCCTGGCCAAGGCCAGCTCCACCTATCTGGGCACCTCGCACCGGCAGGCCGGCGTGCGGTTCATGGTGGCCGCCCTGCGCAACGGGCTGGCCGAGCTGCTGTCGCTGCCCGACGGCTACGAGATCGCACTGGGCAACGGGGGGACCACCGCGTTCTGGGATGCCGCCACCTTCGGGCTGATCGAGCGCCGTAGCCAGCACCTCAGTTTCGGCGAGTTCTCGTCCAAGTTCGCTACTTGCGCCGCTGCCGCGCCCCACCTCGACGATCCCGAGGTCATCAAGGCCGAGCCCGGCTCGGCCCCGGTCGTTGTGGCGTCCGAGGGGATCGACGCCTACTGCCTGACCCACAACGAGACCTCGACCGGGGTGGCCACCTCGCTGCAGCGCCCTGCTGGCGCCGAGGGGTTGGTCCTGGTGGACGCCACGTCGGCCGCGGGGGGACTCCGCTTCGACCCGACCGAGGTCGACGTCTACTACTTCGCCCCGCAGAAGGGGTTGGCCTCGGACGGAGGACTGTGGCTGGCCGCCCTGTCGCCGGCCGCCATCGAGCGCATCGAGCAGATCACCGCGTCCGGGCGGTGGACCCCCGCGTTCCTGGACCTGTCCCTGGCCCTGGACAACAGCCGCAAGGACCAGACCTACAACACCCCGGCGCTGGCCACCATCTTCCTGGCCCAACACCAGGTCGAGTGGATCCTGGAGCAGGGCGGCCTGCCCTGGGCCGCGGAGCGCTGCGAGCGTTCGGCCGAGATCCTCTATGGCTGGGCCGAGTCCCGGGACTACGCCACCCCGTTCGTGACGGATCCCGCCCTGCGCAGCACCGTCGTCGGCACCGTCGACCTGGACGACGCGGTCCCCGCCGCCACGGTCAGCAAAGTCCTCCGTGCCAACGGCGTCCTGGACACCGAGAGCTACCGCAAGCTCGGCCGCAACCAGCTCCGCATAGCCATGTTCCCCGCCATAGATCCCACCGACGTCGAAGCCCTGACCCGCTGCATCGACCACATCGTCGAGCGGCTATGATGTAGGGACGTTCCTACCTCATAGGAGGTGACGCCGATGGCGATCACGAAGATGACCAGTCGCGAGTTCAACCAGGACAGCGGCCGGGCCAAGCGGGAGGCTCTATCCGGACCGGTGTACATCACCGACCGAGGGAACGTCTCCCACGTCCTGCTCAGTTTCGAGGCCTTCGAGCGGCTCAAGAAGAACAAGCCGAGCCTCATCGAGCTTCTGGGCAGTCCTCCGGGCATCGGAGACATCGAATTCGAGATTCCGCTGTTCGGCAGCGTCCCCCCTCGATCTCACAGCTCCGACTGATGTTCCTGCTCGACACAACTGTCCTGTCCGAGCTCCGCAAGAACGAGGCCGGCAGAGCAAACAAGGGTGTGATCGATTGGGCCGAGGACACTTCAGAGGAGCTCCTGTTCGTCTCGGTCATCTCGATCCAGGAGCTCGAGCTAGGCGCCCTCCTAGCCGAGCGTCGGGATCCTCCGCAGGGTGCGGCCCTCCGACAGTGGCTTGACGACGGTGTGGTGCTGGCCTTCTTCGACCGCATCCTGCCTCTCGATGTCCCCATCGCCCGCCGGGCGGCCGGGTTTCATGTCCCGGATCCTGCGCCGGAACGAGACGCCATGATCGGCGCGACCGCGTTGATGCACGGCATGGCCGTCGTGACCCGGAACGTCAAGGACTTCAAGCGGTTCGACGGCCTCGAGGTACTCAATCCCTGGACGTGACCGGCCCTCAGCCCTCGGGGCCGCGGCGGATGCGGGTGCGGAACTCGGGGACCCAGTCGCCTTCGGGCCAGGTGGAGTCGAAGAGCCAGGTGACGCCGACGTCGCGGTACTCGTCCATGGAGACGTCCGGGGCCCAGGAGGCGACAACGTCCCAGCCGGGGGGACGGTCCAGCGGGGCCAGGTAGTTCGCCAGCTCGTTGGGTAGGAGCCAGCCCGAGGCGCCCAGCGGAACCACCCCGTCCCAGCGCACAGCCCGGGCCAGTGGCCGTCGGGCCGGGGCGATGGCCGCCACCCAGATCGGGGGACGGGGCTTCTGCACCGGCTGAGGTCGCAGTTCGGCCTCGACGTCGAAGCGCGGCCCGTGGTGGACGATCGGACCCCGCAACAGGCTGTCCAATACGGCGAGAGCATCATCGAGCACCTCGGCCCGCTCCCGGTCGGCGCTCACGTCGCCGAAGGCTCCGAAGTCGGCCTCGGCCGGGGATCCCAGCCCCACGCCCAGCACCGCCCGCCCCCCGCTGAGGTGGTCGAGCGTGGTGACGTGCTTGGCCACCACCCACGGCCGCCGCCGGGCCAGCGGCGTGACCAGCGTGCCGAGCCGGACCCGATCGGTGCGCTCGGCCATGGCGCCCAGCAGCACCCACGGGTCGTGGACATCGAGCCGGGGGTTCAGGTCCCACTGCATGTGGTCCCACACGAACACGCCGTCCCAGCCGGCTTCCTCGGCATCGGTGGCCATGTCCAGCAAGGTGGCCACGTCGGCGAACGGCGGAATGCTGACCCCAGTCTGCATCACCCGGAGACTACGTCCACGGTGTGACGGTTCGGTTGCCGGATCCGGCATCCTGGCCCGATGCGCTTCTCGATATGGCCCACCGCGGTGCAGCAGCCCTGGGGCGATCTGCTGGCAACCGCCCGACACGCAGAGTCCACCGGCTGGGACGGCGTCTGGATTGCGGATCACTTCATGGCCAACGAAGGCGGTCCAACCGCACCGGAGACCCCGACCCTGGAGGCGGGATCCCTGGTCGCCGCCCTGGCCGCGTCGGTGCCCCGAGTCCGAATCGGAACCCTCGTCTACGGCAACACCTACCGCCACCCCGCAGTGGTGGCCAACATGGCCGCAACGGTGGACCAGATCACCGGCGGGCGGTTCACCCTGGGCGTCGGTGCCGGCTGGCAGGAGAACGAGCACCGCCAGTATGGGATCACCCTGCCGCCGGTCCGGGAGCGAGTCGAACGGTTCGAGGAGGCGGTCACCATCATCCGCAGCCTGCTCCGGGAACCCCGTACCACCATGATCGGCCGCTACTACGCCGTCGACGACGCCCTATGCGAGCCCAAGCCGGTGCAGGATCCGCTGCCGATCCTGATCGGGGCGTCGGGTGAGCAGCGGATGCTGGGACTGGTGGCCGGTCTGGCCGACCAGTGGAACTGCTGGGGCCTCCCGGACCTGATCGAGCACAAGTCGTCCGTGCTCGATCACCACTGCGAACGGCTGGGCCGCGATCCGGCCGAGATCGCCCGCACCGCCCAGGCGCTGGTCTTCCTGACCGACGACCAGGCCACCGCCGACAAGCTGGTGAGCCGGGTGAGCGCGCCGGCCTTCGGCGGACCCCCGGAGCGCCTGGCCGAGGTCCTCGCCGGCTACGCCAAGATCGGCCTGGACGAGCTCATCGTCCCGGACTTCACCCTGGGCGACGGTCCGGCCAAGTTCGAGCGCATGGACCGCTTCCTCGAGGAGGTCGCCTCGGCGTTTCGGTGAGAACCCCCACCCGTTCTGTGACCTGTATGCCGCGCCCTGGCGCGGCATA
>DASXTK010000322.1:0-4985 GCA_036505485.1 Acidimicrobiales bacterium | reverse complement strand
TTCCTGTTCGACGAGCCGTTCGGGGCACTGGACGAGATCGCCAGGGAGCGGCTCAACGACGAGCTGCTGCACCTGTACCTCACCCAGCGGTTCACCGCCCTGTTCGTGACCCACTCGGTGATGGAAGCGGTCTTCATGTCCACCCGGGTGCTGGTGATGTCGGGCCGGCCCGGGCGGGTCCGGCGCGACTTCGCCGTCCCGTTCGAGTACCCCCGCTCGCCCCGGCTGCGGTTCGAAGAGCGGTTCGCTCGCCTGGCCGGCCAGGTGTCGGCATACCTGCGGGAGGGCGGATGAGCGTCGACACCGACCTCACCGGGCCCAACGAGGCGACCGCGCGGGGGCCGCTGGCGGCAACCTCACGGGTGGCGCCGCCCGGGCGCGGAGGCTGGCTGGCGTCCTGGGGTCCTCCGGGGTTGGTGTTGGTGGCCGTGCTCGGCGTCTGGTACGGGGTCAGCTACCTGCTGCTGGATGCGCAACGCCGGTTCCTGGTCCCACCACCGCACGACGTGGTCCAGGTCAGCTTCCTCGACTCGTTCAACCTCAGGGAGCTGCTGGACGCGCTGTGGCTGTCCACCCGGGTGGCCTTCACCGGCCTGGCGATCGCGATCGTCATCGGGCTGGCCCTCG
Organism: Acidimicrobiales bacterium; assembly: GCA_036505485.1. Taxonomy (GTDB): domain Bacteria; phylum Actinomycetota; class Acidimicrobiia; order Acidimicrobiales; family VFJN01; genus DASXTK01. The sequence goes on along the minus strand of DASXTK010000322.1, from coordinate 4,358 downwards.
CCATCGCGATGAGCCGGGCCAAGTGGATCGAACGCTCGCTCTACCCCTACGCGGTCCTGACCCAGACCGTCCCCATCCTGGCCTGCGTGCCGCTGTTCGGCTTCTGGTTCGGCTTCGGCTCGTTCAGCCGGGTGCTGGTCGTTGTCATCTTCGCGATCTTCCCGATCGTCGCCAACACGCTGTTCGGCCTGCAGTCGGTGCAGCAGGAGCACCACGACCTGTTCACCCTGCACGGCGCCAACCGCCTCACCCGGATGTGGAAGCTGCAGTTCCCGGCCGCCCTGCCGTCGATCTTCACCGGGCTGCGGATCTCCGCCGGCCTGGCGGTCATCGGGGCGATCGTCGGCGACTTCTTCTTCAAGCAGGGCAACCCCGGGATCGGCATCCTGATCGACCGCTACCAGTCCAGATTGCAGTCCGAGCAGATGGTCGGGGCGATCATCCTGTCCTCGCTGCTCGGCATCGTGGTGTTCTGGTTCTTCGGCTTCCTCGCCCGCCGGGTGGTCGGAAGCTGGCACGAGTCCGCCGGTGGGCTCGACACATAGGAACGACTAGGAGGAGCGCAGGTGCCCAGACTTCGCCTCGGCATGATCGTCCTGCTGGCGGCCGCCCTGGCCGCGGCCGGCTGCACCTTCGGCGACGACCAGCCGGCGACCAGGCCGGCGTCCGGCGCGGCGTCGGCAGGCGACAGGCTCAACCTGAAGGGGGTCTGCCCCGACCCGATCGTGGTCCAGACCGACTGGTTCCCCGAGACCGAGTACGGGGTCTACTACCACCTGCTCGGCCCCAACCCGAAGGTCGACACCGGGCGCAAGCGGGTGAGCGGGCCACTGTTCGCCGAGGGCAGGAACACCGGGGTCCAGATCGAGGTGCGCACCGGCGGCCCGGCGACCGATTTCAAGCTGGTCTCCGAGCAGATGTACACCGACAAGAGCATCACCCTCGGCCAGGTCAACACCGACGAGGCGATCCGGTTCGCCTCCACGCAGCCGACGCTGGCGGTGGCGGCGCCCATGGAGATCAGCCCGTTCATGATCATGTGGGACCCGGGGACCTACCCGGAGTTCAACATCATCGCCGACATCGGGCAGAACCCCGATGCCAAGGTCCTCTACTTCAAGGGCGACACCTACATGGACTACCTGATCGGCTCGGGCATCCTCCGCAAGAGCCAGGTCGACCCCTCCTACGACGGCGACTCGAAGCGGTTCGTCGCCGCCAAGGGCGCCACCACCCAGGCCGGGTTCGCCACCTCCGAGCCGTACATCTACGCCAACGACCTCCCGGCGTGGAACAAGCGGCTGGACTACGCGCTGGTCAACGACACGGGCTACCCGTTCTACCCTCAGGCGCTGGTGATCCGCGCGGCCGACAAGCAGCGGCTCGCCCCGTGCCTGGAGAAGCTGGTCCCGATCGTCCAGCGCGCCCAGGTCGACTTCCTGAAGAATCCCGGGAAGACCAACGCGCTCATCATCAAGACGGTCGCGGACTACAACGACTTCTGGACGTACTCGCCCGGCCTTGCCGACTACGCCATCGGCAAGATGCGCCTGGACTTCGTCAACAACGGTGCCGACCGCACGCTCGGGAACTTCGAGGTCGGCCGGATCCAGCGCCTGATCGACATCGTGACGCCGATCCTGGTCGGCCAGCGGCAGCCGACGAAACCGGGACTGCGGCCACAGGACCTGTACACCAACGAGTTCATCGATCCGAGCATTGGAGTTGGCCCATGACCCCGAAGATCGCGCCCTCCCTGCGGGCCGCGCGCATCCCGGTGGAGCAGATTCCCGTGGTGGATTTCGAGCCGTTCCTCGGCGGCGGACCAGAGCAGCGCAAGCAGGCCGCGCTCGAGCTGGCCGCGGCCTTCCGCAACGTCGGCTTCGCCTACCTGGCCGGCCACGGGGTGGGCCAGGAGCTCATCGACCGGACCTTCGCCGAGGCCGGCCGGTTCTTCGCCCTCCCGCGGGAGAAGAAGGCGGAGGTGGCGGTGGAGAAGTCGTCCTGCGACCGCGGCTGGTTCGACATCGGCATGGAGAACCTCGACCCCGACAAGCAGGAGGAGGGGGACCTCAAGCAGGGCTACCGGATCGGCAACGACCTCGACCTCGACCACCCGCTGGTCCGCAGAGGACTCCCGTTCCACGGCCCCAACCAGTGGCCGACGGAGGTGCCGGGCTTCCGGGAGGCGATGGAGGAGTACTTCGAGGCCGTGCACGGCCTCGCCAGCCAGGTGACGCACGCCATCGCCATCGCCCTCGAGCTGCCAGAGGACTACTTCGACGCCTGGTTCACCACCCCCATGGTGATCATGAGCCCCCTGCACTACCCGCCCCAGAGCGGGTCGGAGTCGGGGGAGATCAGCGAGGCGCGCATCGGCGCCGGTGCCCATTCCGACTACGGCTGCCTGGCCCTGCTGGCCCAGGACGACCGAGGCGGGTTGCAGGTTCGCAACGCGGCCGGGCAGTGGATCGACGCCAAGCCGGTCCCGGGGGCGTTCGTGGTCAACGTCGGTGACATGCTGGCCCGCTGGACCAACGACCTGTTCCCCCCGACGCTGCACCGGGTCATCAACACCTCAGGGGCTGAGCGCCAGTCCATCCCCTTCTTCTACGACCCGAACCACGACGCCCCCGTCGAGGTCATCCCGACCTGCCTCGCCGATGGCGAGGAGCCGCGGTACCCGCCGACGACCTCGCTGGCCCACCTCCAGGAGCGGTTCGGCGCGACCCTGCCCTACCTGGACGAGTCCCTGGTCGACTCGGAGACCAAGCGGTCGACCTGAGCAGGCCGGTCAGCGACGCGGCCAGACCGCCGGCGCCTGCTGCAGCTCCTGCGGGAAGACGACGCGGAACAGTCCGTTGACCCGCTGCTCGACCACGCCGCTGGCGGCGACGTTCTGGTGGGAGGCGGCGTCGAAGCGGACCCCGCTCCACGGCATGATCATCTCCCGGCCGGGGATGTCGAGGTTGAGCAGCGCGGCCCGCACCCGCTGTGGGTCGATCGAGCCGGCGTTGTCGATCGCCTCGGCCAGGACGAGCACGGCAGTGAACGCCCCGGCCGCGGTCTCGCTCATCGGCTGGTTGAACTTCGCCTCGTACAGGTCCATCACCGGCTTGGCGGTCGGGTTGCGGCTGGCGATCTCCCGCGACCATGCGGTGCTGGACAGCAGGCCCTCGCCGTCCGACCCGGTGGCGCCCAGCACGGTCGACTGGAGGAACCCGGCGCCGAAGGCAAGGATCCCGGGCGGCGAGTAGTGAGCCTGCCCGAACGCCTTGATCAGCCTGGCGGCGGTGCCGGGGGTCGAGGCGATGACGAACACCGCGTCCGGCCGCTGGCCTCCGTCCCGGAGCTGTGCCACCGCCGCCACGGGATTGCCGATCTTCGGGTCGAACCGGACCTGGCCGACCAGCTGGAAGCCGCCCTCCTCGGCCAGCTCGGTGGTCAGGTTGCGGACGACGTTGCCCGGCTGGTCGTCGGTGTAGAGCAGGGCGATCTTCTTCACTCCGGCGCCGGGGGCCTGCCCGAGCGCGGAGAAGAACGCCTCGCCGAACATCCGGTCGGTCGGCCCGGTGCGGAAGAACCAGTCGAGCCCTCGTTCGGTCAGGTACCCGGCCGGGCTGTCGCCGTTCACGAACGGGATGCGCAGCCGCTCCGTCCGTTGGCTGGCGACCTCGGTCACGACCGTGTCGTAGGCTCCGACCAGGCCGACCACCCCCTCCTGGGAGACCAGCCGGGCCGCCTCGGTGGCACCGACCTCAGGCCTGCTCTGGGTGTCGCCGGAGACGATGGTGAGCTTGGCGCCTCCGAGCCCGGCCAGCCCGGCGGTCCCGACCCCCGCCAGCGGCACCGACCCTTCCTCCCCGTTGACCAGCCCACGCGCCAGCTCGGCGCCGCGCAGCGCGTCGGCCCCGGCGGCCGCGCTCGCCCCCGAGCGCGGCGCCAGCACCCCGATCCGGACCTCGCGCACCGAGCTCGAACCGGGCTCCGGCTCCGACGCGGTGCAGGCGGCAACCGACAGGACCACGGCGACCAGCGCCGTCCGAGACAAGCAGCGCATCCTTGACATCTCTCGCAAGGCTCCCAGCTGAGGACGGATGTGGGCAGGCTGGCTGAGTATAATCCGGCGCCAGCCGGCATCCTGCGAGAGAGGTAGTGAAACCCTGGTATGGACACGTCTCCTCCGCCCGCCAGCGACCCCGGACGCTCGTTCGGGCTGCGTAACTGGCGCGTTCGATCAAAGCTGATCGCCGTCCTGGTCATCCCGGCCGTCGCGTTCCTCGTGCTCGCCAGCTTCGGCATCGGCTCCCTGGTCCGCAACGCCCAGGCATTCGACAACGGCCGCAGGCTGGCCGAGC
>DASXTK010000321.1:0-6362 GCA_036505485.1 Acidimicrobiales bacterium | reverse complement strand
TGGCCTCCACCACCCCCGGACTTCTCGACGGGCTCACCCTCGAGCCAACCGATGCTCCGCCCCTGCAACCGCACGAGGTGCGGGTGGCGGTCCACGCCGCCGGCCTGAACTTCCGGGACGTGTTGGTGGCCCTGGATGTGGTCCAGCCGGAGGACGGCGACGACCGGTTGGGCGGGGAGGGCGCCGGCATCGTGGTCGAGGTGGGCCCCGACATCACCGACCTCAGCGTCGGCGATCGGGTCATGGGTCTGCTGCCGGGCGCGTTCGCGTCGGAGGTGGTGGCCGACCGCCGCATGCTCGTTCCGATCCCCGATGGCTGGTCGTATGAGCAGGCCGCAGCGGTCCCGGCCGCCTTCCTCACCGCCTACCGCGCCCTGGTCGACGTGGCCGAGGTCCAGCCCGGCGAGTCGGTGCTGGTGCACTCCGCGGCCGGAGGCGTGGGCATGGCCGCGGTCCAGCTGGCCCAACACATGGGCGCAGAAGCGTTCGCAACCGCCAGCCCGTCCAAGCACATGAGCGTGCGCGAGCTCGGTGTCGACGAGTCGCACATCGCGTCCTCGCGCGACAACCAGTTCGCCACCCAGTTCCGCCCGGAAATCGACGTCGTGCTGAACAGCCTGGCCGGCGACCTCGTCGACGCATCGCTCGGGCTGCTGGCCCGCGGCGGCCGGTTCATCGAGATGGGCAAGACCGACCTGCGGGACCCCGAACAGGTCACCGCCGACTATCGCCCGTTCGATCTGGTCGAGGCCGGGCCCGAGCGCATCGGGGAGATGCTCGCCGAGATCGTGCGCCTCCTGGAGCACGGCCAGCTCCGCCACCTGCCGCTGACCACCATGGACATGAGCCGAGCCGGGGAGGCCTTCCGGCACATGAGCCAGGCCCGGCACGTCGGCAAGATCGTGCTGCGGACACCAGGACTCGGCATCAGTCCGAGCGGGACAGTGCTGGTGACCGGCGGCACCGGCGGACTGGGCGGCATCCTGGCCCGGCATCTCGTGGTCGAGCACGGGGTCCGCCACCTCCTGCTGATGAGCCGTCGTGGTCAGGAAGCCCCCGGAGCGGGAGAGCTGGTGGCAGAGCTGGAGGACCTCGGCGCCGGGGTCACCGTCGCAGCCTGTGACGTAGCCGATCGAGTTGCCCTGGCCGAGGTACTGGCCACGACACCCGTCGAGGCGGTGATCCACGCGGCGGGACTGCTCGACGACGGGGTGGTGCAGTCCCTCACCCCGGAACGGCTGGACCGGGTGTTGGCCCCGAAGGTGGCCGGAGCGTGGAACCTGCACGAGCTGACCCGGGACATGGACCTGTCGGCGTTCGTGCTCTTCTCGTCCGCCGCCGGGGCCTTCGGAGCGGCCGGGCAGGCGAACTACGCCGCGGCCAACACGTTCCTCGATGCCTTGGCCCAGCATCGCCGGACGATGGGTTTGCCTGCGGTGTCCCTGGCCTGGGGTTTCTGGGCCGAGGCCAGCGGCATGACCGGTCATCTGAGCGAGGCCGACGTGGCCCGCCTGCGCCGATGGGGCTTCACCCCGCTGGCCACCGACGAGGGCCTCGCACTGCTCGACGCCGGGCTGCGGCACGGCGCTGCCACCCTGGTTCCGGCGAAGCTGAACCTCCCCGTCATGCGGAGCGCAGCCCGGGCGGGGACGTTGCCGGCATCGTGGGGTCGGCTCGTCGGTGCTACCGCCCCCCGCCGACGCCAGGAGGAGCCAGCGCAGACCGATCTCGCGGGGCTCGATCTGGAGGAAGCGCACCGGGTCCTGCTGGCAATCGTGCGGTCCGAGGCCGCGGTGGTGTTGGGCCATCCAGGACCGGAGGCGGTGGATCCGGGCCGGGTCTTCCGGGACCTCGGGTTCGATTCGTTGACCGCCGTCGAACTGCGGAATCGGTTGCAGGCATCGACCGGATTGCGGCTCCCAGCCACCCTCGTCTTCGATCACCCAACGCCAAAGGCGTTGGCCACCGAGCTGGCGGCGAAGTTGCGCGGGACGGCCTCGGCGCCGGACATGCCGGCGCGGGCCGCGCCCGCGGACGAGCCGGTGGCGATCGTGGGCGTCGGCTGTCGCTTCCCGGGCGGGGTGATGTCCCCCGAAGCCCTGTGGGAGTTGGTCATCGGCGGCGGGGACGCCATCTCGGACTTCCCGCTCGATCGAGGCTGGGAGTCCAACGGGTCGTGCGTGCGTCGCGGGGGATTCCTCGCCGACCCGGCCGGTTTTGATGGCGAGCTGTTCGGCGTATCGCCACGTGAGGCGTTGGCCATGGATCCCCAGCAGAGGGTGCTGTTGGAGGTGGCGTGGGAGGCGTTGGAGCGGGCCGGCATCGACCCTGGCTCCTTGCGGGGAACCGACGCCGGCGTGTTCGTGGGGTTGGCCGGCACGGGGTACGACCAGCTGACGACAGGTGGGGCCGAAGGCTTCGGCCTGACCGGCGGCCTGGGGAGTGTGGCGTCGGGCCGAGTGGCGTACGTGTTGGGCCTGGAGGGACCGGCCGTCTCGGTGGATACGGCGTGTTCGTCGTCGTTGGTGGCCGTACATATGGCGTGCCAGTCGTTGCGGACAGGCGAGTCCGACCTCGCCCTCGCTGGTGGGATCACGGTCATGGCCACGCCGCGGCTGTTCGTCGAGTTCGCGGCGCAAGGCGGGCTGGCGGCCGACGGACGCTGTAAGGCGTTCGGGGCCGGGGCCGATGGGACGGGCTGGTCCGAGGGCGCGGGTGTTCTGGTGTTGGAACGGCTGTCGGACGCACACCGCCGTCGGCACCGGGTCTGGGGCCTGGTGCGGGGTTCCGCGGTCAATCAAGACGGCGCCTCCAACGGCCTCACCGCCCCGAACGGATCAGCCCAGCAACGTGTCATCCACCGCGCCCTCGCGAACGCCGGTCTGGCCCCAGGAGACGTGGATGTGGTGGAGGCCCATGGCACCGGCACGGTGCTGGGGGATCCGATCGAGGCCCAAGCCATCTTGGCCACCTACGGCCAGGACCGCGACCGTCCGCTATGGCTGGGCTCGGTCAAGTCGAACCTCGGCCACACTCAGGCCGCCGCGGGAGTCGCCGGCGTCATCAAGATGGCGATGGCCATGCGCCACGGTGTTCTGCCCCCAACACTCCACGCAGACGAACCCACCCCCCACGTCGACTGGTCCTCGGGCCAGGTAGAGCTCCTGACCAACCCCCACCCCTGGACCACCCCGGGCCCCCACCGCGCCGGAATCTCCTCCTTCGGCATAAGCGGCACCAACGCCCACCTGATCCTCGAAGCGCCACCCCCTCTCGACCCTGTCGGGGGGTCTCCCGCGGCAACGTCCGACGACTCCCCTCTCGACCCTGCCGCTCTCGGGGCGGTAGCCCCGAGACCGGAGGCGGGGTCGTCGTTCGCCACGCGGCCGGTGCCGTTGCTGCTGGCGGCCGCATCACCGGGTGGGTTGCCGCCGCAGGCGGAACGCCTGGCGGCGACCCTGGAGACGTCAGTGGACCTCACGGACGTCAGCTGGTCCCTGCTGAAGACCCGAGCAGCGCTAGAGCACCGATCCGTGGTCGTCGCCTCCGACCGGGAATCCGCGCAAGCCAGCCTTAGGTCGCCGGCCGGACGAAATGTCATCACCGGCCGGGTGACAGGGACCGGCCGAGTCGGCTTCGTGTTCTCCGGCCAAGGATCCCAGCATCCAGGAATGGCCCGAGGCCTCTACGAGGCCTTCCCGGTCTTCGCGGCATCGTTCGACCATGTGTGCGACGCGCTGGACCTCGACTCGCTCCGCGCAGTCGTGCTCGGAACGGACCCAGCGCCACTGGACCAGACCGCGTACGCCCAGGCGGGCCTGTTCGCGGTGGAAGTGGCCCTGACCGACCTCCTGGGGTCCTTCGAGATGACACCAGCGGCAGTGATCGGACACTCGGTAGGCGAACTGACGGCGGCATACACAGCGGGGGTCCTATCTCTGGAAGACGCCTGCCGACTAGTCGCAGCAAGGGGCCGCCTGATGCAGGCCCTACCGCCCGGCGGAGCCATGGTGGCCCTGGACGCGTCAGAAGAAGAAGCCGCAGAGCTGATCTCCGGCGAGGAGGACCGGGTCGCGCTGGCGGCGGCGAATGCCCCGCACGCGATCGTGATCTCCGGCGACCAGTACATCATCGACGACATCGCCCGGCAGCAGCCTCGGGCCAAGCGGTTGCGGGTCAGCCACGGGTTCCACTCCCCACTGATGGAACCGATCCTCGCCGACCTCCGCGACGTCGCAGCCAGCATCGAGCACCGGACACCCCGCCTCCCGTGGATATCGACGGTGACCGGCAACCTGATCACGGAACAGGACTGCACACCGGACTACTGGGTGGAGCAGGCCCGCCGTACGGTCCGGTTCGGTGACGCCGTCCAGACGATGGCCGCCGAGGACATCGCCATGGTGATCGAGGTCGGCCCGGACGGGCAGCTCGCGGCCCTGGTCCCCGACAACCTTCCAGCCCGCCCGGTGCTGCGTCCTGGCCGCGACGAACCCGAGACGTTCCTCACCGCCCTGGCTCACGCGTGGGTTCGGGGCGCCACGGTCGACTGGACCCCCCTCTACGCCGACGACGACCCCCAGATCGTCGATCTCCCCACCTACGCCTTCCAACACCAGCACTACTGGCCGAAGCCCGCATCCACGACGCCGACGACCGACGTCGACTCGTGGCGCTACCGAGTCGAATGGAAGCCGCTGACCCCGAGCCCGGCCGCAGCGCCATTGGGCCGATGGTTGCTCCTGACCTCAAACGGGGTGCCGGAAGTCCTCGCCGCCTGGTGTGCCAGCGCCATCGCCGACCACGGTGCGGAGGTGGACACGCTGACCGTTGCCCAGCACGCTGATCGAGGCGACGTGGCCGCCCAGCTTGCCTCCGCCACCGGACCGGTCGACGGCGTGTTGTCGCTGGTCGGGACGGACGAGACCGGGGGGTTGGCGAGCACCCTGATCATCGTCCAGGCCCTGGGTGACGCGGGCGTGGCTGGTCCGTTGTGGTGCCTCACCCAGGGTGCCGTGACGACTGCGGCTCCGGACGAAGCGGTGAGCGCAGCGCAGGCCCAGGTGTGGGGACTGGCGCGGGTGTTGGGCCTGGAGGAGCCCGAGCGATGGGGCGGGTTGGTCGACCTTCCGGAGATCCTCGACGACTGGGTGGCCGAAGCGTTGTGCGTGGTGTTGGCGGCCGACGAGGGCGAGGATCAAGTGGCGCTGCGACCGGACCGTGTCCTCGGGCGCCGCCTGGTCCGAGCGACCAGCGGGGACAAGGCGGGGACATCTTGGGTACCAAGAGGGACGGCTCTGGTAACCGGAGGGACGGGGGCGTTGGGTGCGCATGTGGCCCACTGGCTGGCTGCAGCGGGGATCGAGCACGTGATCCTGGCCAGCCGTCGAGGTCCGGATGCTCCTGGTGCCGACGCACTGGTCGCCGATCTCCGGGCGCTGGGCGCCAAGGTCACGGTGGCCGCATGCGACGTCGCCGACCGGGTCGCCCTGTCCGATCTGCTCGACGGCATTCCGCCAGAGCATCCGTTGCGCACCATCGTGCATGCCGCCGGGGTGGGCGTGTCCGGCGATCTGTCCGAGCTGTCCGTGGAGGACCTGGCCGACGCTGCAGCTGCCAAGGCCACAGGCGCGTTGCACCTGCACAAGCTCACGGCGGACCACGACCTCGACGCCTTCGTCCTCTTCTCCTCGGGCGCGGCCGTGTGGGGTGGTGGGGGCCAGGGTGCGTACGCGGCGGCAAACGCCTTCGTGGACGCCTTGGCCGAGCAGCGCCGGGCCCAGGGCCTGAAGGCAACGTCCGTGGCCTGGGGACCCTGGGCCGACGGCGGCATGGCCCAGGGCGACGCCGGGGAGCAGTTCCGCCGCCGGGGTGTGGGCCAGATGGCCCCGCCGTTGGCGTTGTCGTCCCTGCAGCAGGCCCTGGACCAAGGGGAGACATGCCTCGCCGTGGCCGATCTCGACTGGGAACGGTTCGCTCCCAGCTTCGCCGCGGCCCGGCGCCGGCCCTTGATCGAAGACATCCCCGAGGTGGCCGAGGCGTTGGCGACCGCAGCGGCCCCGGTCCCGAGCACTGACACCGAGCTGGTCCGGCGGTTGGCCGGGCTGGGGGAGGCGGAATGTCGCCAGGTGCTCGTCGAGGTCCTGCGATCCGAGGTCGCAGCGGTGTTGGGACACGGCGGACCGGCGGCGGTCGATCCGGACCGGGCCTTCAAGGACCTCGGCTTCGACTCGGTCACCGCCGTCGAGCTCCGCAACCGGCTGAACGAGATCACGGGTCTGTCCCTGGCGGCCACGGTGGTGTTCGACCATCCGACCACCGGAGCGTTGGGCCGCGAGCTGGCCGCCCGGTTGACGCCCGGT
>DASXTK010000320.1:0-2133 GCA_036505485.1 Acidimicrobiales bacterium | reverse complement strand
GGGCGTCGACGGTGGGTCCGCCGGGGGGTGCGGCGTAGCCGGGGAGGACGTCGGTGAAGAGCAGGTTGAACTCGTTGCGGTGGGCGAGGGCCCAGCGGCGGTGGGCGAGGATGCCGGCGAAGGCCCGGTCGGCTGGCGGGTCGTTCGCGAACGCCTCGACGGCGGTGGCGGTCGCAGTGGCCAGGCTCTCGTAGCTCGACAACAGGAGCAGCGTGAAGATGTCGTCGAGGCTGTCGAAGTACGTGTAGAGCGACGCCGGACCCAATCCGACGCCCCGGGCGATGGCCCGCATCGACACGTTGCCGGCGCCGCCGTCCTCCAGCAGGCGCCGGGCCTCGGCCTCGATCGCGGCCAGCAGCTCGCGCCGTTGGCGGGCTCGGCGGCCCTCGGTCGCCCGCGGAGCGGGGGTGGTGCCGGTCATGTGACCGACTATACCCGAACACCCCTTGCTATCCGAACACTGTTCGGTAAAATGACTCTCACGAAACCCGAACACTGTTCGGATATCACGTCGTTGGAGGTCGCTGCCATGTCCGCAAGCCATGTCGTCCTCGGGGCCGGGCCCGTCGGTCGAGCCGTCGTCGCAGCCCTCACGAGCCGGGGCATCGAACCCGCGGTCGTCACTCGCTCGGGCGCGTCGGTGCCGGGAGCGACCAGTCGCCGGGCCGACCTCGCCGATCCCGTCCAGGCCGCCGAGGCGGTTGCCGGCGCCGAGGTCGTCTTCCAGTGCGCCCAGCCCGCCTACCACCGCTGGCCCGAGGAGTTCCCGGGGCTGCAGGCTCGGGCGGTCGACGCGGCGACATCGGCTGGTGCCCTTCTCGTCGTCGCCGAGAACCTCTACGGCTACGGTCCCGTTGACGGGCCCCTCACCCAGGACCTCCCGCTAAGCGCCACCACGAGGAAGGGCGCAGTGCGGGCCCAGATGTGGCGTGACCTGGATGCGGCCCACCAAGCCGGCCAGCTGCGGGTGGTCGCCGCCCGGGCCTCCGACTTCTTCGGCCCCGGCGTCGGGGACTCGGCCGTCGGCCAGCGCTTCTTCGGCCCGCTCGCCCGGGGCAAGGTCGTGCGGGTCGCCGGCAACCCCGACCGGCTGCACACCTACACCTACGTGCCCGACTTCGGCGAAGCCATGGTGCGCCTGTCGGAGACGCCACACGCCTGGGGACGGGCGTGGCACGTGCCCAACGCGCCGACGATCACGACACGGGCCTTCGCCGAGCAAGCCGCCAAGCTGGCGGGCACGAGGCTGCGCCTCCAGGGGACACCCCGCTGGCAGCTGCGCCTACTGGGCCGGTTCGTGCCGGCCGTAGGCGAGATCGTCGAGATGCTCTACGAGTTCGAGGAGGACTTCGTCGTCGACCACACGCCCTATGCGACCCTCCTCGGCGACCACGCCACCTCGCTCGACGAGGCGCTCGCCGCCACGCTCAAGTGACCCCGACCCAGCGGACACAGTGCTATGCCGGCGAGCATGCGAACTTCCAGGCCAGCGGGGCACTGGTGGTGACGGGGAGCCATCGGGCCTCCTGGACGCCGTAAGCGTTCCGGCTGGCAATCGGGTGCGCCGACCGCCGTGCCGCTGGTCGGCCGCCTGCTGTTGGTGCAGCTCAGAGTCGGATTACTGGCCCTTCGAGCCGGAGTGGGCGGTTCGCATTCTGGTAGGTCAAGTCCACCAGCAAAAACGCTCTCTCAGGGTCCCGGCAGGGCGCCCGCTGTCAGCAGATTGTCAGCAGATCACGACCAGCGTTGCCTCCACCGCGCATCGTGATGACCTTCTTGCGCCATTCTGGACTGCGGAGTGACCGGATCGGTCGGCCGGCACGGCAAGGCCGACCCAAGCCTCGACACACGAATTCCTAACTCTGGCCGGCGCTTCCCTGGTCGTCCGCAGCCGTCCGTCCGTGCAACTCAACGGTCTCCCCCACGTTCACGGCCGTCTCTTGGTGTCGGTGGTGGCCGATGAGGTTGGCGGTCAACTTGGCGGTCATGTGGCTCAAGTGCTGATGACGTTGCCGGTGTGGCCGGCCAGCACGAACGGAGCGAAGACCTCCCAGCCGTGGCACCACCTGCTACGACGGTGAGGCCCGTCCCCGGCGACCACCTGCCTCGTTGGCAAGGGTCCGAACAGGACCC
>DASXTK010000319.1:0-12732 GCA_036505485.1 Acidimicrobiales bacterium | reverse complement strand
CAGCCAGTCGATGCCCCAGGCCTCGGCCAGCGGATGGGTCAGGTAGGCGTAGACGTCGACCCCGGGAACGAGCCCACCACGGAACCCGTAACGCTGGGCCACCTCATCGTCGTGGATCTTGTTGGCCGAGGTGGTGGCAGTGTTCTTGGCCACCAGCGTGTAGTCCCGCACGTCCCCCACGCCGGTCAAGCTAGTGGGGTCAGGGGCTCGGCCAGTGGCTGAAGGCGATGTCCAGGGTGGCCACGAGCTGGTCGAACGACCGGTCGACCTCCCGGGGCAGGCCGAACCCCCGCCCGTTCTCCAACAGCACGAAGCCGTGTAGGGCGCAGCGCAGTACCCGGGTGGCATCGAGGGCGTCGTCGCCGGACAGTCCGTAGCCCTCCAGGACGGCGTAGATCGTGTCGACCGCACGCGCCGCCGCGGCGAGGTGGTCGGCATCATCGGGATGCGGCGCCAGCTGGGTCGCGGCGTAACGACCGGGGTGCCGGCGGGCATAGTCCCGGTAGGCGTCGGCGACCGCTCGGACCGCGTCGGCCCGAGCCCGACCGGCCGCCGCGGTGCTGAACACCTGGGCCAGCTCGGTGGTGGCCAGGGCCGAGAGGTGCTCCCGCAGGGCGTCGATCCCCCGGATGTGCTTGTACAGGCTGGGCAGGGCCACCCCGAGCCGCTTGGCCAGCAGGGCCAACGTGAGCCGGTCGAATCCGACCTCGTCGGCCAGGCGAGCGGCCTCCTCGACGACGATCTGGCGGCTGAGTCCGGCCCTAGGCACGGCCGTTCACACGGTTGGCGAAGGCGACCACAGCCGGGTTGACCGTCGCCGGATCCTCGGCGATCGGGTAGTGCCCGGTGTTCGGGACCACCAGCAGCTCGCCGTGGAGAGCGTCGGCAACGAAGCGCGCCTCGCCCACCGGATCGGGCCAGTCCTTGTCCTTGTCGCCGATCACCACCAGCACCGGCGCCTTGACCTGGCCCAGCCGGGCCTCGATCGGGGCATGGCTCGTAAGTGCGGTCTTGACGAAGGAACGCCAGTGGTCACCACGCCGAAGGCTCTGCTTGATCTTCTGCTGATGGTCAGCGAGATCGGCCGGCGGCTGCGCGTTCCGGCCGCGGTAGTAGGTGTTCCAGAAGGCCGGACCCCACGGCTTGGCCAGCATCGCCCTGGCCATCACCTTCATCAGCGGGTTGGTCTTGGGATCCCGGACGAAGGCGGTCACGAGCACCAGCCCGGTGACCTTGTCCGGATCCTCCGCTGCGGCCCAGACCGAGGCGGAGCTGCCCAGCGAGTTCCCGACCAGCAGCGCCGGCCCGCCGAGATGGTCCACGAGAGCCAGCGCATCGCTGGCGGTGGCAGCGTCGTCGTAGGCGCCGAAGCCGTCGTCGCTGTCCCCGTGGCCTCGTAGGTCCATCACCGCCACCCGATAGCCGGCCTCCAGCAGCGCCGGCGTCAGGAAGCGGAAGATCGAGCGGAGATCCCCGATGCCCGGCACACACACCACCAGGGGACCCTCGCCCTCCACCTCGTAGGCGATCCTGCCCTCACCACGATCCAGAAAGCTAGTACTCATAGCCACTAAGCTAATGACATTAGCTTAGGTTGCCAACCGATCGTGGCGGTCGATGAAGCCGAGCACCGCTTCGGTGAACGAGGCCGGGTCGAACGCCAGTCCCAGGTGGGCCTGACCGGGGAGAGTCACAGCTTCGGCTGTCGGGATGGCGTCGTGCAGATCGTCGGCGCTGAGGTAGGCGACCACGTCGGTGAGCTCGCCCGACAGGAGCAGGGTCGGGGCGGTGACCGAGCGATAGCGCGCCGGGTCCCAGCCGAGCCCGGCCAGAGCCGCGATCTCCCGCGGCGCACTCCGAGCGCCGTCCAGCATGGACGCCCACACGGGTTGGATCGATCGGAGGGTCGTGAGCTCGGTCGAAGTGATGCCCGCGATGGAACAGAAGGCCTCCAGTCCGCCTTCGAGATCGCCCGCCCCGATCCGATCACAGGCCGTCTTCACCTCGCCTGGTGGTGTCCGGTCGACGTGGAAGGGGGGCTCGTAGAGCACAAGCGAGCGCACGTCGGGGCCAGAGGCCGTCGCGATGAGGGCACACACCCCGCCGAAGGAGTGGCCGAGGACGTGGGCGCCGGGCCCGGCCGCTTGCAGCACGGCGTGAAGGTCGTCGATCTCCCGGTCGAGGGCGTACGGCTCGGTGTCGCCGCTCGATCCCCGTCCTCGTCGGTCGTAGACCCAGACGGAGTGGTGGCGCGCCAGCTCGGGCTCGAGGAGAGCGAAGGCGTCGATGCTGCCCGTCGTCCCGTGGACCAGCACGAGCGGCGAACCCTCGCCGCTGTGGCGCGCCCCGAGCTTGGTCCCATCCGCGGAGACCAGGGTCACTTCGGTCATGGTCATGCCCCTTCTGTAGCCGACCCGGGGCATCATGGAGCTCGAGTCGGAGTACGCCGAGCTGTACGGCGTGCGTCGCTTCAGGAGGCGAAGTCGGGGGTGGCTGAGCGGGCGGACTCGCTGCGGCCCTTGGGCTCCTCCCACTCCTCCTGGCGGCCGAGGGCGGTGAGGTCGAGGAAGTAGTACGAGCCACCGGTGCACTCCAGGCCCCGGGCGTATTGCGAGTAGGTGTGGAACACCCGGCCGTCGATCTGGAGGAAGCAGCTCCGGCCCGGCGTCTCGAACGGCTGGTCGGAGGCGAAGAAGTCCGACTGTCCCAGAGCCTCGAACTCGGCCTTGGTGCGGAAGTTGTACTGAGCCGGCGCCTTCGACCCGTCGATCGTGACCCCGAAGTCGTAGTTGAAGTCGGAATCGAACGAGGAGTACCAGGGGATGTCCCAGCCCCGCTTGTCCTTCCAGCGTTCGAGCTTGGCCAGCGGTGCCCGCGACACCATGGCGTAGCTGGTGTCCCGGGTGTGGAGGTGCTGGAAGAAGCCCGGCGACAGCTCGTCGGTGCCGGCGGTGCAGCTCGGGCAGCCGTCCTCCCACTCCGGATCGAACATGAAGTGGTAGACGATCAGCTGCGGACGACCGTCGAACATGTCGATGAGGCGGGTCTCGCCCTTGGGCCCCTCGAACACGTAGTCCTTGTCGATCTCGACCATGGGCAGGTTTCGCCGCTCGGCGTTCAGCGCGTCACGCTGCTTGGTCAGGTCCTTCTCCTTGGCGAGCAGCTCCTTGCGGGCGGCCAGCCATTCGTCTCGTGAAGCGATCCGGGGAAGGCTCATCGCGTCTCCTTCTTGGGGGTGCGCAGAGCGGGCCGGAGTTCGGCCCTCAGGTGGTTAGACCGGTCGGGCGCCCGAAAGTCATCGCCACAGATATCGTCGCCCCTCAGTGACCTAGGGGGGAACGACGATGGCCACTACTACCACGACGTTGGAGGTCGAGCTGGGCGGTTGGCTCGAACGCCACTGGGATCCCGACCTGACCGTGGCCGAGTGGTGGGAGCTGCTGGGCACGTCCGGGTGGGCTGCCCCGACCTGGCCCACCGACTGGTTCGGCCGTGGCCTGTCCCGGGCCGATGCGGCGCAGGTCCAACAGACGATCGCCGGGTTCGGGGCCCTGTCGGGGCCGACCGGGCTGGGACTCTCGCTGGCCGGACCGACGATCATCGCCCACGGCAGCGAGGACCAGAAACGCCAGTACGTGCGCGACATCGCCACCGGACAGCGCGCCTGGTGCCAGCTGTTCAGCGAACCGGGTGCCGGCTCCGACCTGGCCGGACTGCAGACCCGAGCGGTTCCCGACGGCGACGAGTGGCGCGTCGACGGGCAGAAGGTGTGGACCTCCGGCGGACAGTTCGCCGATCTCGGGATGCTGCTCGCCCGAACGGATGCCGACGTGCCCAAGCACCAGGGCATCACCTACTTCCTGCTCGACATGCGCCAGCCCGGCGTCGAGGTGCGACCGCTGCGGGAGATGACCGGGCGGGCCGTGTTCAACGAGGTGTACCTCACCGAGGCCACGGTGCCGAACGACGCTGTGCTCGGTGGGCTCCACAACGGCTGGGCCGTGGCAAACACCACGCTGGCGGTGGAACGGGCTGGACTGGGGGTCGGCGGCGGAGGCGGCGCCATGAGCCCAGCCCGACCGGGCCAGGTGGCCGGAGACCTCGACCGGCGGGTTGGCGACTTCGTCGAGTCCGGGCGGCGCATGCCGGCCCGCGGGGGCCAGGCTGCGGCCGGCGCCGGCGACAACCTCCGAGAGTTGGCCCGCCGGCGGGGCGTGGCCGGCGACGCCAGCGTGCGCCAAGGCCTGGCCGAGCTCCACACCCTGCAGCAGATCGGTCGCTACACCGCGCTGCGGCTCAAGGCCCTGCGGGCGGCCGGAGACGACCTGCCGGGTGCGGGCAACCTGGCCAAGCTGGGCATGAGCCGTCTCGTGCGGCTGTCCCGCGAGCTGCACATGCACATCGTGGGCCCGTACGGGACCCTCCACGCCTACGACACCCGCAGCCGGCACGAGCTGGAACGCGGGGTCGGCGATCCGCTGCTCACCTCGTTGGGCGAGGCCGCGCTCTTCTCGCCTGCGCCGTCCATCTATGGCGGCACCGACGAGGTCCAGCGCAACGTCATCGGCGAGCGAGTCCTGGGCCTGCCCAAGGAGCCCGGCGACACCCGGGACATCCCGTTCCGTCAACTGCCCAAGAACGTGTGAGGGGACCGTGTCCACCGCAAAGAACGGCGAGGTCGAGATCCACTATGAGGAGTTCGGGGCCGAGACCGATCCCACGCTCGTGCTGGTGAACGGGCTGGGCTCCCAGTGCATCAACTTCCCCGAGGAGTGGTGCTGGAAGTTCGCGGCCGGGGGCTACAAGGTCGTGCGGTTCGACAACCGGGACACCGGGCTCTCGTCCAAGCTCGACGGCGTCGATTACACGACGTCGGACATGGCCGGCGACGTCCTCGCCGTGCTCGATGCGGTCGAGGCCGAGCGGGCCCACGTGATGGGGCTGTCGATGGGCGGGATGATCGTCCAGCGCCTCGCCATCGACCACGCCGACCGGCTGCTGTCGATGACCTCGGTCATGTCGAGCACCGGCGAGCCCGGCTACGGGCGCAGTTCCGCCGCGGCCTTCGCCGTGCTCACGGCCGCGCCGGCGAAGTCACGTCAGGAGTACATCGACAACCACGAGGCCGCCATCGGCATCTACGGCTCGAAACCCGAGTGGATCGATCCCGCCTACGTCCGGGCCCGCGCCGCCGCGGCGTACGACCGCTGCTTCTGTCCGGCGGGACTCCGCCGCCAGGCGCGCGCGGTCATGGCCGACCGCTCCCGGGTCGAGGCGCTCCGTCGGGTGACGGTGCCGACCCTCGTCCTGCACGGGAGCCGCGACGTCCTGATCGATCCGAGCGGTGGTCGTCGCACCGCCGAGCTGATCCCGAGTGCCCGCTATGTCGAGATCGACGGCCTGGGCCACGACTATCCACCCGCGGCCTGGGACCAATGGGTCGCGGCCTGGGCCGACTTCGTCAGCCGCCTTCCATGAAGGTCGCGAACTCCTCGAGGGAGATGCGGCCGTCGCCGTCGGTGTCGATGGTTTTGACGATGGTGTCGGCCCGCTCGGCGGTGACCTCCTCACCCAGGGCCTTCATCACGCTCTGCATCTCCTCAGCGGAGAGCAGCCCGTCGCCGTAGGTGTCGACGAGGTTGAAGGTGGACTCGTAGCGGCTGGTGTCGACCATGGGTCTGGAGTCTGGCACTTGTGCGCCCGCCAGTCTGGGCTGGCTCAACTAACGAATAACCGTTACTTTTGAGCTATGGGCAGGATCGCGGGCGTGACGCCGGAGGAGACCAGGACCCGGCTCGTCCAGGCGGCCGTGCAGGTCTTCGCCGAGCGGGGCTACGAGGGCGCCCGGGTCACCGACATCGCCCGCGAGGCCGGGCTGAGCAGCGGCGCCATCTACGCCCACTACTGCTCCAAGGCCGAGCTGCTGGTCGATGCCATCCGGGCCCATGGCCCCAAGGAGCTGAGCCGGCTGATCGCCGCCGGTGACGTGCGCACGCCGGTTCCGGACCTGCTGGTCCGGCTCGGATCGTCGCTCGAGCAGCGCGACGGGACCCAGGGGTCCCTGCTGCTCGAGGCCATGGCCGCGGCTCGCCGGGACCCCGAGTTGGCCACGGTGCTGGCCACCAACCTCGCCGACCGGGAGGGTGTGATTGCCAGCCTGGTCCGCCACGGCCAGGACACCGGAGACCTGGACGACGACGTGTCTGCCGACGTGCTGGCCCGCTTCTGCCTGCTGGTCGTTCTCGGGGCCATGGTGGCCCGGGTGCTCGACCTGCCCCGTACCGATCCGACCGACTGGTCGCACTTCATCGCCCGTCTCGTCGACGGCTTACGAGCTGAGGAGAACCCATGAGCGACGCCACCGACGTCAACACCCCCGAATCGATCGTCGTCGGCCGCACCGACCTCGACGCGGTCATCCACGAGCTGGAGCTCAACAGCCACGTGCTCATGACCTGGGACTACGAGCGCAGCCGCACCGCGCTGGTGAAGCTCTACGAGAAGGCCAAGACCTCGCAGTGGAACGCCACCACCGATCTGCCGTGGTCGACGGATGTCGATCTCGAGCGGCTGGGGCCGGAGCTGCGGGCCGCGACGTCGCGTTTCTCGACGCTCCGATCGGTCAAAGGCTCGCCGGTGGCCCATTGGGGCGACAAGGAATGGGACCGGTTCGCCATCGAGATGCAGACCTGGACCATGTCGCAGTTCCTCCACGGGGAGCAGGGCGCGCTGGTCTGCACCGGGCTCATCACCGCCACCGTCCCGTGGATCGACGCCAAATACTACGCCGCCACCCAGGTGGTGGACGAGGCCCGTCACGTCGAGGTGTTCTCCCGCTACATCGACGAGAAGCTCGGCGGCGCCTACCCGATCAGCCCCCAGCTCGGCGGGCTGCTCGACGACATCGTCCGGGACGGCCGCTGGGACATCACCTATCTCGGCATGCAGATCATGGTCGAGGGCCTGGCCCTGGCCGCCTTCGGGTTCATGCACATGCTCACCAACGAGCCGCTGCTCAAGAAGCTGCTGCGCTACGTGATGAGCGACGAGGCCCGCCACGTGGCCTTCGGGGTGCTGTCGCTGAAGGAGTTCTACGACGGGCTGTCGGCCAGCGAGATCCGCGTTCGCCAAGAGTTCGCGTTCGAGTCCGCCCGCCTGCTGCGCAACCGCTTCTTCGCCCAGGACGTGTGGGAGAAGCTCGGTGCCGACCCCAAGGCGATCGTCAAGTTCATGAACGAGAACGGCGACCCGGGCTCCCAGGTCTTCCAGGAGATGCTCTTCTCCAAGATCGTGCCCAACTGCAAGAAGCTGGGACTGCTCGACGCCGGCGACGGCTGGCTGCGGCAGCGCTTCACCGAGCTGGGCATCATCCAGTTCGAGGATTGGGTCGACACCAGCGAGGAGTACAGCGAGCTCGACGCCGTGGCCGCCGATCGCACCGGCACCGCTGCCGCCGGCTGATCGTCAATGGCCGACGACGATTTCGATCTACGCCGCATGCGATGGGCCAAGCCCGAGCCGGGACGGCTCGTGGGCCGGGGCCACACGGCCGGCGACTTCCTCGAGGCCTATGACTGGGTGGTGCTGGAGAAGCGCCAGGGTTATCTGCGTCTGGAGGCCGGGCTTCCCGAACAGGTGCGGAACCCGCGGGGCCAGATGTTCGGTGGGTTCACGCCGACCTATGTCGACCTCGTCGCCCTGTTCACCGTGCGGATGGGTGTCGAGGGCTCCGTCGACGGACCGCCGCGGCACTGGCTGGCCACGAGCCAGATGCGGCTCGACTACTTCGAGCCCATCACCGGCCCCCGGTTCGTGATCGAGAGCGAGCTGGAGAAGCGCCGCGGCCGCACCAACTTCGTCCTCACCCGCTTCTTCCAAGACGACGAGCTAGCGGTCCTAGCCGCAACCACCATCCGCGAGGTCAAGCTCGACCGCCCCCTCGGCGACGCCTAGCAATCCCCGGCGCGCCACGTTGCACCTTGGAAGTGTGATGACTGTGATGTCTGACAACGACGACACGCTGGTGGAGAACCTCAAGGTCTCGGCTTCTGGTCGGTGTTCGTCCGGGCCCAGAAACCGGCCAAGACTTAGTCACCCACTGTTCGTTTGCCGCGCGAGCGGTCATCGATGATCATTGATTGATGGCTGTCGATATGAGCGCCCGGGCGCTGGCGGAAGGGCTCGGCACCGGACTGCTCGTCACCGCCGTCGTCGGTTCCGGCATCGCAGCTGAACAGCTTTCCCCCGACCAGGTTGGCCTGCAGCTGTTGGAGAACTCGACCGCCACCGTCCTCGCTCTGGTGGCGCTCCTCCTGACGTTCGGACCGGTCTCCGGGGCCCACCTCAATCCGGCGGTCACCCTGGTCGAGTGGCTCGGCCACCGGATCGGGACCCGGACCGCGGGCATCTACATCGCGGCCCAAGTCGCGGGTGGCTGCCTGGGCGCGGTGGCCGCCAACGTGATGTTCGAGCTGCCCGCGGTCGACTGGTCCACCACCGGACGGGCCACCGGTGCGCACCTGTTCGCCGAGGTGATCGCCACCTTCGGGCTCGTCACCGTGATCCTCGGCGTGGTCCACTCCGGCCGCAGCGCAGCAGTGCCGATCGCCGTCGCCGGGTACATCGGCGCGGCCTACTGGTTCACCTCGTCCACCAGCTTCGCCAACCCTGCCGTCACCACCGCTCGCACCTTGTCGGACAGCTTCGCCGGCATCGCCCCCAGCTCTGCGCCCTGGTTCATCGGTGCCCAGCTCGTCGGCGCTCTCGCCGCGGCTGCCGTGGCGCGGGTTCTGTTCCCTTCGGTCCGGGAGGCCATAGATGTCCCAGGATGACGACCGACCGGTCGTGCTGTTCCTCTGTGTCCACAACGCCGGCCGTTCGCAGATGGCGCTGGGTTGGTTCAACCATCTCGCCGGCGGACGAGCCGTGGCCTGGTCCGGCGGATCCGAACCCGCGGCCGAGATCAACCCAGCGGCGGTGGCGGTCATGCGAGAGGTCGGCATCGACATCTCCCAGGAGTTCCCCAAGCCCTGGACCGACGACATCGTCCGGGCCCCCGACGTCGTCGTGACGATGGGCTGCGGCGACGCCTGCCCCTTCTACCCCGGCAAGCGCTACGAGGACTGGGAGCTCGACGATCCCGCCGGCCAACCCCTCGACGCAGTCCGCCCCATCCGCGACCAAATCGCCACCAAAGTCCGAGCCCTCCTAGCCAGCCTTTCGTAGCCTGGCTCCGTGGACGAAGACGAGCCGTTACCGGCAGGGGGCTTCTCCGACTGGTTGGCTGGAATGCAGCGGGCCCTGCGGGGGGAGGCTGGGTCTGACGTTCCGTGTGGAACGTGCACCGCCTGCTGCACGTCGTCGCAGTTCGTCCACATCGGACCCGACGAGATCGACACCCTGGCCCACATCCCCGCCGAACTGCTGTTCCCAGCGCCTGGACTGCCGGCGGGGAACGTTCTCCTCGGGTACGACGAGAACGGCCATTGCCCGATGCTGATCGACGGCAAGTGCTCGATCTACGAGCACCGGCCGAGGACCTGTCGCACCTACGACTGCCGGATCTTCCCCGCCACCGGGGTCGAGCCCGACAAGCCGACCATCGCGAAGCAAGCCCGACGCTGGCGTTTCGACTTCCCGGGCGAGGTCGACCGAGCCGAGCGTGACGCAGTGCACGCGGCGGCCGCGTACGTGAAGGATCACCGGAACGCTACCGAGCACGCCGTGCTCGCGATCAAGCGGGGTTAAGAGCGGGGGCCCAGGCGTCGCGCAGCGCGTGGAGTCCGACCGTGGTGCGCCCGACGATGTACTCGTCGCGGGACGGATCGCCGTTGTCGAGCCAGGTGAGGGTGGCATCCACCAGGTAGGAGAAGAGAACCTCGGCCTGCCAGTGGTCCACGACCGCGTCGGCGGAGTCGAAGCGGGACATCTGGCGGACGACCTCGATGCAGATGGCCCGGGCCTCGGCCGCGTAGGCCGCGAACATGGGCTCGCGGGCGGCGTGCCGCCACAGCAGCGTGTAGCTGTCGGGATCCTCCCGGGCCACCCTCAGCTGGGTGCGGGCACCGAGACCCCGGAGGGAGCCGGCCTTGATCCCGGCATCGAGCTCCTGGCCGAGTCGGTCGAAGACCCGCTGGAGGATGGCCCGGTAGAGCTCCTCCTTGGTCTCGAAGTGCCGGTAGAGGATGAGCTTGGTCACCCCGCACGCCGACGCGACGTCCTCCATCGAGGTGTGGGCGAAACCCGACCGGGCGAACGCCGCGGCCGCACCCTGGAGGATGGAGGCCCGTCGTTCGGCCCGAGGGAGAAGCTTGGTCTGGACAGGTATACCGCAAAGTATATACCCTCCAGTCAACACATCAGGGGGGATGCCCGATGGCTGTGACCGCACAGATCGAGTTCACCGCAGACGAGCTCCTGGCCGATGCCCCGGTCGTCGAGCCACTCATCGCCGGTGGGGTGCGCTGCCACGGAGGCTTCGACGAGTCCGGCCGCTACGTCTCGCCCCGCACCCGGTTCCGGGTCCCCGCGATCGAGGCCTGGCGGAACCGGCACACCGAGCTCTTCAGCACCTCCGTCGTCGACATCCCGCTGGAGACCTGGGCCAAGCACTTCCCCAACGTGGCCCAGGCCCGGTTCCTCATCGGCGCCGGCGTGCCCGAGCCACTGGTCGCCACCCTCACCCGCATCGGCACGGTGGAGGGCTACGGCGCGAACATCCGGCTGCTCCAGCCCTCGGGTCTGCAGCGCTGGTTCGTCGAGGACATCCGGGGCACCGCCATCGACCACCTGGGCCGGGGCCTGTTCGAGGCCCACGGGCGCGACGAGGCCGGCTGGGAGGAGGAGGCCGGGCACAAGGACATGTGGTTCGCAGCCCGGGACATCGCCTTCGAGTCGCCGAACACCGATCTCGACATCGAGGCCATGCTGGCCCGGATGGGCTTCAGCCAGGGAGTGCCGAGCGGGATCCAGGCCCCGCGCCTGCTGCCGACCGACGTCAACGCCGAGCTCGAGTTCATGGTGACCCTGATGATCCGGGTGCTGTTCATCGAGGTGGCGGCGTTCCACTCGTTCCGGTGGGCCGAGACCTGGCTGTCCGATCCCGACCTCGTGGCCGGTGACGGCGAGGCCGCCCGGCTGGTCTCGTTCATCCGGGCCGACGAGACCCCGCACGTGGACTATCTGGCCACCGCGCTCACCGAGCTCCGGGACCGCACCTGGGTCGGCGAGGGCGGCAAGCACCACAGCGGCGCCGTGATGGTCGATCAGCTCTGGCAGCAGCTGCTCGACCAAAGCCTGGGCAGCGGCCGCCGCCAGACCCGGGCCGCGATCCTCGGCGAGGTCGAGCACTGGTGCCGTCGCCGCCCCAACGGCGAGGACCTCCTCATCGAGTTCGCCGCCCTCGGCGACCCCGGCGCCCTGAACTAAAGAAGCCGAGCGGATAGGCCCGCTCACCAAGCCCACGCGTGGCGATTTGGGACTCGCGACAAGCCCACACAGCTCGGCTTCCTGGCAAAACAGA
Source organism: Acidimicrobiales bacterium (assembly GCA_036505485.1). Classification (GTDB taxonomy): domain Bacteria; phylum Actinomycetota; class Acidimicrobiia; order Acidimicrobiales; family VFJN01; genus DASXTK01. The sequence continues at coordinate 1,211 of DASXTK010000319.1, read as the reverse complement.
ATTGCTACTCTCGCCGGCTTGCCGGCGAGTTCAAGCGGACGTGACCTATCCGCGCAACCTCCAACGCGATGAGGTCCCCTGCGGAGGGTTCCGTAGGGGACCTCTGGATGGGGGTCGGGTGGGTTAGCTGGCGAGGACTTCGCGCAGGACGGGGGCCAGGGCGTCCGGGGCGACCGAGTGGGTCTGGCCCTCGAGGGTCCGGCGCTCGGCGTTGGGCAGGGCGTGGGCCAGGGTGTCGGCTCCAAAGTGGATCCAGGTATCGCTCGCACCGCCGTCGACCACGACCGTGGGCACCTTGACGTCGCTCCACCGCTGCACCGACGACGGGTCGCCGAACAGGGTGTCACCCATGATTCGGCCGTCGTAGGCGATGGTGTGGGCCACGGCCTCCAGGGCGGCGAAGCTCGGGTCCTGCCGCATCGGGCCCAGGAACTCGGGCGGGAGCCCGACCGCCTTGGTCATGAAGTACTCGACGGCGTCGCCGCGGCGGCCAGCGGCCACCATGTCGTCCAGGTCGGCCACGTAGGTCTCGGGCACCACGGGGCGGGAGTCGTCGATGACGAACGGCGGTTCGTACATCACCACCTTGTCGATGGGCAGGCCCTGCTTGGCTGCTTCCAAGGCGAGCACCGCCCCGGAGGAATGGCCGACCACGTAGGCCGATCCGCCGAGCTCGGCGATGAGGGCGGCGAGATCCTCGACCTCACGCTCGACGGCGTATGGAGGCGTGTCACCGCTCTCCCCGCGACCTCGCCGGTCGTAGGTGACAACCGTGAAGTCCGAACCCAGCAGCTCGGCCAGCTGGGCGCCGACCGGGTTGATGGCCCGATAGGCCGTGGCGCCGTCCACCAGGATGATCGTGGGACCATGGCCGAAGCGCTCGTAGGCGATGGATGTGCCGTCTTTGGAAGTCGTGGTGCTCATGGTTCTTCTCCTTGGCTAAATTGGAACTAGACGGTACAGTACCAGAGAGGAACTAGACTGTCTAGTACTCAAGCGAAGGAGGAGCCATGGAAGCCATGACGGACACCCAGGGCGCCGAGCCCACCGGCCGATCGGCTCGGAAGCACCAGGACATCCTTGCGGCGGCCACCGAGGTGTTCCTCCAGAAGGGCTATCTCGGCGCCAGCATGGACGAGATCGCGGCCCGGGCTGCGGTGTCCAAGCAGACCGTCTACAAGCACTTCGCCGACAAGGAGCGGCTCTTCACC
>DASXTK010000318.1:0-4378 GCA_036505485.1 Acidimicrobiales bacterium | reverse complement strand
CGGCGCCCCCGGCGCCGAACAGAACCGCGCCCTTGACAACCCGGACACCACCCAGGAACACCATGGAAGAAGCCAGCCCCCCAGGGGCTGGCTTACAAGCCTCGTTTTCCAGGGGGACGCCATGGGAGAAGCCGGGGGCTTAGCCTCACCGGGCATGAAGTACCTGCTGCTGATCTACCAGAACCCTGCGGCTCGGGAGGCGTTGCCGGAACCTGAGGTGACAGCCATGGGGGACGAGGTCGACACGATCATCGACGAGCTGGTCGAGACCGGCGAGTGGGTGGGCGGTGAGGGGCTCGCCGACCCGTCCACGGCTCGCACGGTCCGGGTGCGTGACGGTGTCGCCGCGGTCACCGATGGACCGTTCGCCGAGGCCAAAGAGCAGATGGTCGGCTACTGCATCGTCGACTGCGAGAGCCGGGAGCGGGCGGTCGAGATCGCTGCTAGGTGGCCCGACGCCCGGCGGTGGGGCATGGAGGTCCGGCCCATCCTGAGCCCCGACGGGATCGAGATGTGAGCTCGCCGGTCGTCGAGGGACTACTGCGCACCGCCGCGCCGCGGGTCCTCGTTGCGCTGGTCCGCCGCTATGGCGGGTTCGACGCCTGCGAGGACGCCGTCCAGGAGGCACTGCTCGCCGCGGCTCTGCAGTGGCCCGACCGGGGCGTCCCCGACAATCCGGACGGCTGGCTGTTCACCGTGGCCTCGCGCCGGATGACCGACGAGATCCGTAGCGACCAGTCGCGCCGCCGCCGGGAGGACGCCGTCGTCCTGGCCGAGCCTCGGGGCGACCTCGACGTCCCCGATGCCGACGACACCCTGACGCTCCTGCTGCTGTGCTGTCACCCCGAGCTGACGCCGGCCTCCCAGATCGCCCTGACCCTGCGGGCCGTGGGCGGTCTCACCACCGCCGAGATCGCCCGGGCCTTCCTGGTGCCGGAGGCAACGATGGCGCAGCGCATCAGCCGGGCCAAGCAGCGCATCCAGCGCGCCGGCGCCCGCTTCGAGCTCCCGCCGGCCGGTGCGGCCCGCCAGGCCCGGCTGGCCGTGGTCCTCCACGTCCTGTACCTGATCTTCAACGAGGGCTACGCCGCGACCTCCGGCCCCGACGCCACCCGCCCCGATCTCACCGCCGAGGCGATCCGGCTCACCCGGGTGATGCGAGAGCTGCTCCCCGACGACGGTGAGGTGGCGGGGCTGCTGGCCCTCATGCTGCTCACCGACGGACGCCGCCCAGCCCGCACCACGCCCGACGGCGCCCTGGTGCCGCTGGCCGAACAGGACCGCTCGCTGTGGGACCGGGCTCTGCTCGACGAAGGCATCGGGCTGGTGACCGCGGCGCTGACCGATGCACCCCTCGGTTCCTATCAGCTGCAGGCCGCGATCGCCGCGGTCCATGCCGAGGCGGCGACCGCCGACGACACGGACTGGCCGCAGATCGCCGCGCTCTACGAATTGCTGGAGGGGATCGCCCCCAGCCCGGTCGTCCGCCTGAATCGGGCGGTCGCCGCGGCCATGGTCCATGGACCCGAGGCCGGACTGGACCTCCTCGCCACGCTCGACCAGGACGTCCACATGGCCGACCACCATCGGGTGGCCGCGGTCCGGGCCCATCTGCTCGAGCTGGCCGGCGACCGGGAAGCCGCCCGCAAGAGCTTCCTCGACGCCGCCCGGGCCAGCACCAGCCTCCCGGAGAGGCGCTACCTCGAAGGTCGGGCCGCGCAGCTCCGGGAGGCGGACTAGCCGCTACTGCTAGTCCCCATCGCCGCGGCCCCGGTCGTCGACGGTCAGCTCGGTCGGACCGTTGACCTGGTAGCGGATGTGGGTGGTCTCCGGCGTGTCGATCACCCTCGTGGGCACCAGCTCGATGGCGGCGACGTCGGCGGCGTCGAACAGCCGCATTCCATCGCCCAGCAAGACCGGGGTGACGTGGAGCTCCAGCTGGTCGAGCAGCCCGGCCCGGATCACCTGGCGCACCAGGTTGCCGCCGCCCGCGACCGCCACGTCCTTGTCCCCGGCTGCGGCACGGGCCTGCTCGATGGCACTCTCGATGCCGTCGGTCACGAAGGTGAACGTGGTGCCGCCGGCCTTCACCAGGGTGGCCCGCGGCCGGTTGGTGACGACGAACACCGGGGCCCGGAACGGCGGCTCGTCGCCCCACGGCACCTCGCCGCTGTCGAACATCCCCCGGCCCATCACGTAGGCGCCGCTCGAAGCGAAGTACTCGGCGATGATCTCGGAGTTGGTGGTCTCCTCGCCGCCCTCGTAGCCCTGACGGTCCCGCCAGGCCAGGGCGTCGACCACCCATCTGGTGACCCGGTGGAACCCGGCGTCGATGTCCTCGGGTCCCGAATAGAACCCGTCGAGCGAGACGGACATCTGTGCAGTCACTCGTGCCATCGGTCTCTCCTGTCTGTGGTGGTGGCATCCCTCGTGGCTGCCGCTCACCCCTGAGTCGGAGCTCCCGGCGAATTCTCGACATGGCCAGCGCCAACGGTGGAGTCGGTCGGGCAGGAGACCGAGTACACGTTGCTCGTCCGCAACGACTGGGCCGTCTCGCTCACCGACTGGGCCGTCTCGCTGACCCTGCCGGTCGAGGTCGGATTCGTCTCCGCCTCCGACGGCGGCGAGGAGGTCGAAGGAGCGGTGATCTGGCTGGTTACCGTGCCGCCGGCCAGCGTGACCGAGCTGCACGTGACGGGTCTGTGAGCGAGCGGCCGGAGCAGGAGGACCCGAGGGCGGTGTTGGGTTGCGTCACCGCAACCATCGGGTCGGCGCCGGTGGCCTGCGCCACCGCCACCAATGTCGTCAGCGAGAGCTAGCCGCCCGTGAGCGATTGGACGACGGGGGTCAGGAAGGCGCTGTCGTCCCAGTCCGCGGGCGGGGAGGTTCCCTGACCGGCCACCAAGCCGTCTGAGGGGTACTTGCCGAAGAGGTTGGGGTCGGCGATGGGATCGCCGGGGTTCTTCACGTAGGTGCCGTTGCGGACCACGACGAGGTCGAGGCTGGGGATCACGTAGATGAACTGACCGTCGTGGCCCTGGGCCGAGAAGATGTCGTCGGGCACGCCGTCGGGATGGTCCAGCCACCACTGGAAGCCGTCGATGCCATCGGACTCCGGTGCCGGCTCACGGGAATCCTTCACCCAGTCCGAGGGCACGATCTGCTGGTCGCCCCACAGACCGCCCCGCATGTAGAGCAGGCCGAAGCGGGCGAAACCGCGGCTCGTCGTGTCGAGGCAGCAATGGGTGAGGGTGTGGCCCCGGGCGTCTCGCCACCACTCGACCTGGTCGATGCCCAGGGGATCGAAGATCTTCTCTTGGGCGTACTCGTCGACCGGCATGCCGGTGGCCTGCTCCAGCACCCCGGACAGCAGCATGGTGTCGCCGCTCGAGTAACTCCACACCGAACCGGGCTCGGCCTTGGCCGGCTGGCTGGAGGCATAGGCGAGCTGGTCCTGCTCGCCGATCACCTGCTGGATGATGTCGGACTCGGCGATCGACGAGGGGTCGTAGTTCTCCACCCAGTCCAGGCCCGACGACATCTGCAGCACGTCGCGGAGCGTCATGGTGTCCCGCTCCGAGCCCGCCCACTCGGGGTAGTACGTGGTCATCGGTTCGTCGACACCGGGAATGAGACCGTCCTCGATGGCGATGCCGATCAAGGCGCTGGTGAAGCTCTTGGCCATGGACCAGCTGGCAGCCCACGAGTCCTGGTTGGCGCCGGCGCGTACCACTCGGCCACGATCACGCCGTCGTGGGCCACCACGACGCCCTGCGTGTTCATCCCGTCGGCGAAGGCGTAGTCGTGAGCTTGTTGGAGCAGAGCTGGGTCCATGCCCTGGTCCTCGGGCGACTGCACTTCCCAGTCGGAGCCGGGGACCGCCACGGTCGTCGTAGTGCGGTCAGGCGGCGAGCCGGACGAGTCGCCGCCGCCGCTGCACGCCGCAGCCAGCACCACCGATGCAACCAGGTACCGCCCGGCTCTGAGTCTCCCCATCACGCCATCTGAGCAGACGCTGAACGGAAAGGCCGAGTCGGTCAGTCCGACAGGAACCGCTCGCGGTAGGGATCGAGACGCTCACCTAGCTGGTCGGCGTCCAGGCCGGTCCAACCTGCCCCGGAACGCGGGGCCGGGCCAGGTCCTCGATGCGCACGCGGTCGAGGTGCACAGCGTCACCACCGAACAGCGGGCCGCTCCGGCGTGGAGGAACGGGTTCCACAGGCACAGGTTCCAGAAGGCGCACGCCGGCGAACCTCCCTCGATGACCAGCGCCTGGCCGTCGTCCAGCTCGTACCTGTCCCTTGACTGCCCTCGGTGGTCGGCGGCGGGTCCCTTCCGAAATTGAGGCGTTTCTCGCGCTATAAGCGCGAGAAACGCC
>DASXTK010000317.1:0-21265 GCA_036505485.1 Acidimicrobiales bacterium | reverse complement strand
GGTCGCCCCGGTGGAGCGCGACCGGTTTCCTCCGGTCCGCCGGCTGTAACCACCGTTCCCACCCGTTCTGTGACCTGGATGCCGCGCCCAGGCGCGGCATCCAGGTCACAGAACGGTCAGGGGCGGGGCTCGCGGGGGAGGCCCAGGGTCCGTTCGCCCAGGATGTTGCGGAGGATCTGGGTCGTGCCGCCCATGATCGTGTAGGCCGGGGCGTAGCAGATGTTGCGGCTCACCCGTCGGCCCAGGTCGGCGGGGAGACCGGGTTCGGCGAGGGTGGCGATCGGCCCGAGGGTGCGGGCGCAGAACGCCGAGATGCGTTGCTCCAGCTCGGTGCAGAAGGTCTTGGTGGCGGCTGAGAACTGCGGGGGACCTTGTTCGAGGGTCTCGCGCAGGACCAGCAGTCGCCCGATGCGGTAGCCGGACTCGATGGCGGCGATCTCCTGCCGCACCAGCGGGTCGGTGTGGTCGGCCAGGGGCAGGCAGTCCTCGTAGAGCCGCCGGTTGGACACCAGTCGGTCGATGCCGCCCCGCTCGTGCTCCATCTGCCGCATGATCTGGCGGAACGAGCCGTTCAGCTCGCCGATCAGGTTGGCCTTGGGCACCCGCACCTCCTCGAAGAACACCTCGCAGAAGTGTCGGCTGCCGGTGATGTCGAGGATCGGCTGCACCGTGACCCCGGGCGAGCGCATGTCCACCACCAGGTCGGACAGGCCTTCGTGGGGCTTGGCGTCGGGATCGGTGCGGCAGACCAGGTAGCACCAGTCGGCGTCGGCGGCCCCGGAGGTCCAGATCTTCTGCCCGGTGACCACGAGCTCGTAGCCGTCGGACACCGCCCGGGTGCGGATCCCGGCCACGTTGGAGCCGGCGTCGGGTTCGCTCATGCCGATGCACCACATGGAGGTGCCGGCGATGATCCCCGGCAGCCACTGCTGGCGCTGGGCGTCGGTGCCGTACTGCAGCAGCGCCGGTCCCATCTGCCGGTCGGCGAACCACGCCGCGGCGATGGGTGCACCGGTGCTGATCAGGGCCTCGAACACCGCGAACCGCTCCAGCCGGTTGCGGCCGCCACCGCCATGCTCGACCGGCCAGGTCATGCCCAACCAGCCCCGTTTGCCCAGCTCCTCGGCGAAGGCCCGGTCGTGGCCGGTGATCCAGGTGTCCTCGGGATACTCCGACCGCTCGGCCGCGGCGATCCCCACCTCCCACGCCTCGGAGCGCAGGTCCTCCAGCTCAGCCGGCCAGGCGAAGTCCATGCCCGGACGGTAGCCCCCGGTCAACCTGCTCCCGAAGGCGACCATCGGGTCGGTAGCGTCGGGCGGCGTATGGAGATTCGACCGGTGCAGGCGGAGGAGTACGCAACGCTGGGAGAGCTGACCGTGGCCGCCTACTCGACGGTGCATCCGATCGAGGACATGGAGGAGTACGCCCACGAGCTGCGGGACGTCGCCGGCCGGGCCGCCGGGGCCGATGTCCTGGTCGCGGTGGACGAGACCGGCAAGGTGGTGGGCGGCGTGACCTACGTCCCCGGGCCGGACTCGCCGTCCGCCGAGTTCACCGAGCCCGACGGCGCCGGTATCCGCATGCTCGCCGTTTCCCCCGAAGCCCAGGGTCAGGGCATCGGTGAGGCGCTGGTGCGGGTCTGCATCGATCGGGCCAAGGACGCCGGCCGGACCCGTATCCTGCTGCACTCCACCTACACCATGGTCGCGGCCCACCGGCTGTATCTGCGGCTCGGGTTCGTCCGGGACACCACGATCGATTGGGAGCCTGTGCCCGGTCTCGAGCTGTTCGGGTTCCGGCTCGTGCTCTGACTCCGACTCCGCTAGAACCACGGACGTGCTGGACGAGCCGCTGGTTCCACTGCCACCCTCCGGTCGGGTGTACCGAGCCGGCCGACGGGTATGTCTGGGCGACGCCAGCCCGTCCCAACGGCTGCGGCTGGACGCCGCCGCCCGCTACCTCCAGGACGTGGGCAACGACGACACCGCCGACAGCGGCTTCGACGCCGCCGTGGGGACGGTGGCTGGAGGGTTCTGGGTAGTCCGCCGGGCCGTGATCGATGTCCTGGCCGCGCCCCGCTGGGGCGAGTGGATCGACCTGGCCACCTGGTGCTCCGGCATCGGGGGCCGCTGGGCCGAACGCCGCCTGACGATGACCAGCGACGGCGGCGGCCGGATTGAGGTCGACACCCTGTGGGTGCACCTGGACCCGGAGACGCTAGCGCCAGCCCGGCTGCCCGACGTGTTCATGGGCCTGTACGGCGAGGCGGCACAGGGCCGTCGGGCCTCGGCCCGCCGCTGGCTGGTGCCGCCACCCTCGGAGACCAGCGGCATGGAGCGGGTCGGCTGGCCCCTACGGACGGTCGACTTCGACGTGAACGGTCACGTCAACAACGCCGCGTACTGGGCCGCGGTCGAGGAGATCCTCGCCGATCATCGCGATCACCCGGCCCACCACTCCCATGGCCGGCCCACCCGTTCGGTGATGGAGTTCGGCGGCGGCATCGAGCCGGACTCCACAGTCGAACTGCTGGTCAGCCTGGAGGAGAAGCACGTCGACATCTGGTTCACCGTCGACGCGACCGTCATGGCCACCGTTCGGGTCCTCACGCTCGGGTGAGGACGATCTTGCCTAACTTTCCGCCGGCCTGGAACCGTTCGTAGGCCGCGGCGACCTCGGGGAAGCGGAAGGTGGCGGCGATGGGCACCGTGATCTTGCCCGAGGCCAGCAAGGGAACGACCGAGCGTTCCACTCGATGGGCCACCGCGGCCTTGTCCTCCAACGGTCGGGCGCGCAGCGTCGAGCCGTGGATGCGCCCCCGGACGAGCATCAGGCCCAGTAGGTCGATCTCGGCGGTGGCTCCGGATCCGACGCCGATGACCGCGATCCGGCCGCCGGTGCGCAGGGAGGCGAGGTCCGCCGCCATGTTCGAACCGCCCACCAGCTCCAGGATTACGTCGAACGGACCGGCCTCGCCGAACTCGACCGGATCGACCACTGTGGCGCCCAGGGCGGCGACGCCCTCGCGCAGAGCCTCGTTCCGAACCGTGGCCACGACCTCGCAGCCGGCCGCCACCGCAAGCTCGACCCCGGCGGTTCCCACCCCTCCGGCTCCGCCGTGGATGCAGACCCGCTGACCCATCTGCAGGCCGCACTGGCTGAACAGGGCGTCGTGCGCGGTGGTGTAGTTCTCGGGAAGACCACCGGCCTGGGCCCAGGACACGCCGTCGGGCACGGGGATGGCCACCATCTCGGGCACGACCGCCAGCTCGGCCTGGGCGGCGCCGGGCACGACCGCCATCACCCGATCGCCCACCGCGAACCGCCGACAGCCGTCACCCAGCCCGACCACGGTGCCGGCCAGGTCCAGCCCGGGCAGCTCCGGTGGGGCGGTGCCCGGCGGCGGGGGATAGACGCCGGCCCTCTGCAGCAGGTCACCTGCGCAGACGCCGGCCGCCGCCACCTCCACCAGCAGCTCGCGAGTCCCCGGTACCGGGTCCGGCTGCTCGCGCCAGACAACCGTGCCGTCGACGATCGTGACCGCGTACATGGCGGATCCGCCCTTTCCTCAGCTGCGAGAGTCGATCGGCACGTAGTCGCGTTTGTCGTGGCCGACGTAGAGCTGGCGGGGCCGGACGATGCGCTGGTCCTGCTCCAACAGCTCCACCCAGTGGGCCAGCCACCCCGCGGTGCGGGGGATGGCGAACAGCACCGTGAACATCTCGATCGGGAAGCCCATCGCCTGGTAGATCAGCCCGGAGTAGAAGTCGACGTTGGGGTAGAGCTTGCGCTCCATGAAGTACTCATCGCCCAGCGCCACCTCTTCCAGCTTGAGAGCGATGTCGAGCTTGGGGTTCCGCCCGGTGATCTCGAAGACCTCGTCGGCCGCCTTCTTGATGATCTGGGCCCGGGGGTCGAAGTTCTTGTACACCCGGTGCCCGAACCCCTGGAGCACGAGCTCACCCTTCTTCACCCGCTCGATGTAGGCGTCGACCTCGTCGAAAGAGCCGATGTGGTCGAGCATGTGGATGACGGCCTCGTTGGCTCCTCCGTGCCGGGGTCCGTAGAGCGCGGCGCTGGCGGCAGCCACGCTGCTGTAGGGATCGGCGTGGGCCGAGCCGACCGTGCGCATGGCGGTGGTCCCGCAGTTCAGCTCGTGGTCGGCGTGGAGGATGAACAGCACGTCGAGCGCCCGGGCCAGCGTGGGGTTGGCGTCGTAGCGGGGCTCCGCCACCTTCCACAGCATCGACAGGAAGTTGGCGGTGAAGCTCAGCGAGTTGTCGGGGTAGACGAACGGCATCCCGACGCTGAAGCGGTGACAGGCCGCGGCCAGGGTCGGCATCTTGGCGATCAACCGGACGATCTGCTTGTAGCGGTTCGCAGGATCGTGGATGTCCTTGGCGTCGAGATAGAAGGTCGACAGCGCCGCCACCGCCGACACCAGCATCCCCATCGGATGGGCGTCGTAGTGGAAGCCCTCGAGGAAGCGCTTGCGCACGTTCTCGTGGATGTACGTGTGGTAGGTGATGTCGTGGGTCCAGGCGTCGATCTCGTCCTGGGTCGGGAGCTCGCCGTGGATCAGCAGGTACGCCACCTCGACGAAGGTCGACTGCTCGGCCAGCTGCTCGATGGGATAGCCCCGGTAGCGCAGGATCCCGGCGTCGCCGTCGATCTCGGTGATGCTGCTGGCGGTCATCGCGGTGGTCGACAGCGCCGGGTCGTAGAACCAGATGTTGGGGAGCAGCTTGCGCCAATCAGCCGAGCTCACCCCACCGTTGGCAATCGGGATCTCGACGGACTCGCCGCTGCTGTTGTCGGTGATCGTGATGCTCTCGGCCACGCCTTCGGAGGCTACAGGCCCCCTCTGACACTGACGAACCTCGGGTTCATCCGGCGGCAAGGGTGGGGTGGATGCCGGGTACGTCGGCGTCCTGCACCAGCTTGAGGATGGCCTCGCGCACGGCCCGGGCGGGGGCGGACAGGCGTCCTCGGTGGGCGCGGGCCAGGCCGACCGTGCGGGGGGCCAGGCCCTCCACCGCGATGCGACGGCAGGCGGTGTCCACCCAGGGCGGCGCCGCCGTGGCGGGGATGACCGCCGGCCCGAACCCCTCGAACGCCAGCATGGTGAGCAGCCGGATGCCGTCCACCTCGGCTCGGGCCCGCAACTTCACTCCGGCCCGCGCCGCTTCGTCGTCGAGCTCGTCCCGGAACGGGGTCCCCTGGGGCTCGAGCAGCAGCTCGTGGCGGGCCAGCTCGGGCAGGTCGATGAGCCGGTGGGTGGCCAGGGCGTGGTGGGTGGGTGCGATCACCACCCGGTCTTCGTCGAACAGTGCCTCGGTGGCCACGTCGGGATCGGCGATGGGCAGGTTGAGGATGGCGAGGTCGAGGGTCTCGGCGGTGAGCTGGGGGAGCAACGAGGTGGTGGTGGCGTCCACGATCACCACCTGGACGTCGGGGTGCTTGTCGCGGATCATGCGGAACAACCGGGGCACCAACCAGCGGGACACCGTTCCCATGCAGCCCAAACGCACCTGACCGGACACGGTGTGAAGCATCGAGGCCACGTCGGCCTGGAGCGCATCGAGCTCCCGGCGGACCCGGCGGGCCCGGTCGACGACCACCTCGCCCTCGTCGGTGAGCGAGCCGCTGGCCCGGTCTATGAGGGCCGCTCCAAGCTCCCGTTCGAGTCGTGCAACGTGCGTCGAAACGTTCGACTGCACGGTGTGGAGGGATCGGGCGGCGGCTGAGAACGATCCCTCATCCGCGACGGCGACCAGTGCGGCGAGCTGGCGTAAGTCCATCGGTGGAGGAGATGTTACCCATCGGTCACAACTGTTTGACAAATGGGGTCTGATCCCGGCATTATGAGCGCACCAAAGAGCGGTGCCGGTATCCCCCCACCGAAACCGCTTGTTACAGCGTGCGAACCCCAGGTCCCCCCTCTGGACGTAGCACTCTGTTGGAGCCGACCGATCCACCCGCGGTCGGCTCCATCCGTTTTGGAGCACACTGGGGCGATGCGGGCAGCGGCATTCTTCGACCTGGACCGGACCTTGTTGCGGGGCGCCAGCGGTCCGGTGCTCAGCCAGGCGCTGCGGGACACCGGGGTCATCAGCTCCCGGGCCCTGCCCGGCGAGGGCGCGGTCTACCGGCTGTTCGACCTGATCGGGGAGACCCGGCCCTCGATGATGCTGGCCCGGCAAGCCGCCCGCGCCGCCAAGGGCTGGTCCCAGGACGAGGTCCGTCAGGCCGGTGAGTTGGCCGCCGATCAGCTGACCGCCGCGGTGCAGCCGTTCGCCCACGGGCTGGTGGCCGAGCATCGCGCCAGCGGCCGGCTGGTGGTGTTGGCGACCACCACGCCCGACGACATGATCCGCGCCTTGGCCGACCGGCTGGGCTTCGACGATGTGGTGGCCACCCGCTACGGCGTCGACGGCGACGGCCGCTACGACGGGACCATCGACGGCGAGTTCACCTGGGGGCGGGGCAAGCTCCAGGCGGTACGGGACTGGGCCGCGATCCACGAGGTGGAGCTGGCCAACAGCTGGGCCTACAGCGACAGTTTCTACGACGCCCCCTTGCTCGGGGCGGTGGGCCATCCGATCGTGGTCAACCCCGATCCCCGGATGATCGGGCTGGCCATCCTCCGCCGCTGGCCCATCGTCCACCTCGACGTGCCCGAGGGTGTGCCCAAGCTGCCGCTGCTGGGGATCGAGCCCCAGAAGCTGCTGATGCAGCTCATCCGACCCGAGCTGACCCCGTGGGTGCGGCTCGACATCAGCGGCGTCGAGCACATCCCCGAATCCGGCCCGGCCATCCTGGTGTCCAACCACCGCAGCTACTTCGATCCCCTGGCCCTGGGGTTCGCCTTCGCCAAGCGGGGACGGCCGGTGCGGTTCCTGGGCAAGCGCGAGGTGTTCGACGCCCCGATGGTGGGTCAGGCGGTGCGGGCCATGGGCGGGATCCGAGTCGACCGCGAGGGCGGGGCCGAGGAGTCGCTGGTCGAGGCCACCAAGGCGCTGGCCGCGGGCGAGCTGGTGGCCATCCTGCCCCAGGGGACGATTCCCCGAGGCCTGGCGTTCTTCGAGCCGGAGCTGGAGGGACGCTGGGGTGCGGCCCGCCTGGCCGCGCTGGCCCATGTCCCGATCGTGCCGTTCGGCCTGTGGGGCACCGAGGCGGTGTGGCCCCGATCGGAACGGTTCCCCCGGGTGTGGAACGTGCTCCACCCCCCGACGGTCAGCGTGACGGGCGGCCCTCCGGTGGAGCTCAAGCACAAGTCCCCCAAGGCCGACACCCGCCGCATCATGACCGCGATCACCGACCTCCTCCCACCCGAAGCCCGCGAACCCCACGACCCAACCCCGGACGAGCTCGCCCACAGCTACCCGCCTGGCTGGAAGGCAGAGGAAGCTAAGTCCGGAGGTTGACCAGGATTGGTGGGGTGCGGGTGCCGTCGCTGCGGGCCAGGCTGATGAGGGCGTGGCCTGGGGGGACGTCGTTGATGATCTCCGACGGGGACCACAGGTCGCGCTCGACCCGGCGCAGGCTCACGCCCTGCTGCTCGGACTGGGAGTAGGTGTCCCGCCGGGGGAACCAGCCCCGCAGGCTCAAGATCCCGGGGGTCACGCTGTGGGACTCGCCGTGGCGGGCCGACAGGGTCAGGTCGCCGACCCAGCGGGTGCCCCACCAATCGGCCATGTAGCGGGCGTCGCCGGGGTCGAGTCCGGCGAACACCGCCTTGCACCCCACACTGCCGAAGATCGGTTGGCGCAGCTCTTCGGGCAGATCCCCGAGCGACTGGGTCAGCAGGATCAGCCCGGCGTTGTTGGCTCGCACCCGCTGGACCCCTCGGGCCACGTAGTCGTCCACGTAGCGGCCGGCCTCGTCGACCAGGAGGCCCTTGAAGATGTCCTTGTTGGTGGTCGGGGCCGAGACGACCTGCACGAACTGCGAGACCACCAGCCGGGCCAGGATGACCGATGCCTCCGGGTACTGGGCCTCGGGCAGCGACACCCGGACCCGTGTCGGCTGGTTGATCTGCCGCATAGCGAACCGCCGAGTGGTCTGATCGAACAGCCGGACCAGGCTCGGTCGGTCGAGGAGGCCCAGCCGCTCGAGCAGCGAGGCCGCCGGGTCGTCCCGCCGGCGGCGCTGACGTTCCCGAGCCTCGAGCTGGCGCTCGTAGTGGCGCAGCAGGCCCTTGTGCCGGAGGCGGTCACGCAACGATTGCAGGGCACTGTCGTCCCCGCCGAGCACTCCCAGCAGCTCGGGGATGGTGGGATAGCGCCGGCCGTGGGCGGCATGGAACGGGGCCAGGGCCTGGTAGAGGGCGTTCTTGGAGGCGTCGACGAAGTACGCCTTGTCCGCCGTGGTGCCGGGGGGGATCAGGGCCGACGCCAGCCGGTCGGCCGCCTCGTCGGGGGTCTCGGCCCCGCCGTAGAGGTCCAGGCCCCAGCTCGAGGCGGGGTTGGCCAGGTCGATGTCGACGTCGAACATGTCCGGGGCGGCGAAGTCGTCGCCCTTGGGATCGACCACCAGGACCGAGGCCTGCCCGGCCAGCGATTGCAGGCACAGGTGCTCGAGGATGGGGAGGGCGAAGCTGCGGGTCTTGCCCGATCCGGGCGGGCCGACGACCAGCAGGGACGTGCGCAGGACGTCGGTGTCCAGGGCGAAGGCGCGGCCCCGGTACCGGGTCGGGTTCCGGGGCTCGTGGGTCGCCAGCCCCACCCGCACCTGGGATGGCTCGGCCAGGTCGTGCTGGGCCACCCGGCGGGGCAGGTCGCGCTGCAGCGAACTGTGGGGGAAGGCCAGAGCACCGGCCTGCTCGATCTCCTCCGCCGCCTCGGCCAGCATCGCCGCGTCCGACGCCAGCCGAGAGACCCGCCACGAAATCCGGGCCCGATCCACATCCCCCAGAAGCCCACGGGCCTGCTCTGTGGCCAACCGCTCCGCCGCCCCACCATGCCCCGCAGTCCGCAAGACCTCCAGATAGCTCGCACCAGCCGTCGAAGCCGTCTCCACCTCCGGTTCGGGTTCCTGGTCGTCCCTTCGACGCCGAGCCATCTATCCCTCACCTCGTAGGGCCATGCGGGAGCGGATCCGGCCGAGGCGGCGGATCACCGGGGGGTGGAGGCCGAAGATGCGCTGACCGACCGAGGCGCCTGCCGTCATCGGATTGCCGAGCCGGGAGTACTGGTCGAGCGCGCTCTCCAGTTGGGGCCCGAAGCCAAGATCGACTGCCGCCTGGTCGGCGGAGTACTCGCTGAAGCGGCCGACGATGCCGCCCAGGCTTCCAGCCACCGACCCGGCGACCAGGAGCACGATCCCCACGACCGCGGCGGCCACCCCGAACGCGATCCCGATGGCGCCGATGCCGAACACCAGGGCCACCACGCAGGCGACGGTGAACATGCAGCCGGCCCGGGACAGCCGTCGGCCCACCTCCCCGAGGGAGGCCACCGGCGTGACCAGCCAGTGGGCCAGCGGGAGCGCCAGCCCGTGGGAGCCGACGTGGTGGCCCAGCTCGTGCGCCAGGATTCCCTCCAACTCGTCGGGTGACAACAGGCTGAGGGCCGCGGTGCTGACGGTCACGACTCCGCCCCCGGTGGCGGCGGCGTTGATGTCGTGGCTGTCGACCATGGTCACGAGGAAGCGGTTCTCGGAGATCTGGGCCCTGCGACGGATGGCATCCCATGCCGGCTTG
The DNA here is from genome assembly GCA_036505485.1 of Acidimicrobiales bacterium. GTDB lineage: Bacteria > Actinomycetota > Acidimicrobiia > Acidimicrobiales > VFJN01 > DASXTK01. The sequence continues at coordinate 11,562 of DASXTK010000317.1, read as the reverse complement.
AGCTGGGCCGCCTCGGTCGGCGTGGGGTCCCGCGCTCCGAACAGGACCGACAGCAGCAGCCGCTGCACCGGCTTGAGGAACGTGAGCAGCCCGATGGCGCAGTAGAAGAGGAAGATGACCGGGTACGAGGGCAGGTCGGTGGCGTACTGCACCAGCTTGTACACCGGATAGAGCACGACATACGACAACGGCACCAGCGCCGCGGTGGGGATCAGCACGGCCAGCGAGGTGGGATCGAACCCCAGTGCATTGGCGACCGCGCTGGTCCGGGGCGTCGCGACCACATCGTCGTAGCCCCGCCCCCCGCCGTCACCCCGAAATATCCCCGGGAGCTCGTCCGGCCCCGGCCGGCCGCCGTCCATGTCCACCTCCCCGAACAAGAAGAAAAGGCCGGGGCCGGACCCCGGACTGTGTCGAAGAGGGCCCGGCCGCGGCGGCGACCCCACTGCGAGGCCAGGGTTGGAGGGCGATGAAGCCCCCTCCCCGGCAGGAACCGCGGTGATCACGGTACCGCGCGTAGCGAAAACGTTCTACGGCGGGTGGTTCAACAGAACTGAAGGGATCCTCACGGGTCTCTTCGGCGCGGGGACTAGCTGCAGACGAAGGCGCCGACTGCGGTGGAGATCCGGAACGCCCCCTGCTCGTCGATGATCCCCGCCGCTCGGTGGCGGCACTCCTCGACGACCTCGTGCCACGTCCTCCAGGCCGAGACCTCGTCCTCGTAGTGGTCGCCGATGCTGGCGATGTACGCCGCGAAGGCGTCCACGTCGGTGACCGAGAACACCACGGGTGGCGCGTCGACCCGCTCGACCTGCTCGAAGGCGGTGCGCAGCTGGTCGGCGCCGTTCTCCAGGCTGAACGCCACGTTCGACGGCCGTTGCATGCGCCAACCGTGCCCCACGACGTCCTCGACGAGACCCACCATCTCCCAGTGGATGCGTCCGCTGTTGGTGACGGCGATGCACCGGCCCCCGGTCCGGAGGACCCGCCGCAACTCGCGGGCCGCGGCGACCCGGTCGGGCACGTGGTACAGCATGTGCGGCGCCAGGACGAGGTCGAACCAGCCGGTAGGGAACGGCAACCGCTGGACATCCCCACACACCAGCGGCCCCGATGTCCGCTCCCGCGCCGCGGCCAGCATCCCGATGGACAGGTCCAATCCGGTCGCCTCGACCAGCGCCAGGTAGCCGCCGTTGCCGCAGCCGACGTCGAGGATCCGCTCACCGCCGCGGAGGTCCGCCAGCGCCAGCACCCAGGGATAGAGGGAGAAGGCCGGCTCCTGTGGACTGGTCTCCCAGAGCCGCTGTCGGGCCCGCAGGTTGGCGTCGGTCGCGTACTGGGTGTCCGGGCTCGCCCGCATGCCTGAGCTAGCGGGCCCGGACCCAGCGGCCGCGGCCGGTGGCTTTGGCCCGGCGCATGGCCTCGTCGGCCCGGTCCAGCACGGCGTCGGCGGCCTCCGTGCCGGGACGGACGTCGGCCACCCCGATCGAGGCGTCGATGATCACCTGCCGGCCGGCCGGGGTCCGGATCGGCTGGCGGATCACCTCCAGCAACCGATCCGCCACCTTCTCCACCACATCGGATCGGCCCAATCGCTCGCACAGCACCGCGAACTCGTCGCCGCCCATGCGCGCCACCAGATCGCCCGGTCGCAGAGCGGAAACCAGCCGCTCGGACACCACGGCCAGCACCCGGTCGCCCGCTTGGTGGCCGAGCCCGTCGTTGACCGGCTTGAACCGGTCCAGGTCGAGGAACAGCACGGCGGCCTGGCCCTCGCCGTTCTTGGTCACCGCCTCCAGCCGCTCCTGGAACGCTTGCCGGTTGTGCAGGCCGGTCAGGGCGTCGTGGCTGGCCGCGAACTCGAGGCGGCGGTGACTGCGGTCCCACTGCAGCGTAAGCCGCAGCAGCTGCCCGGCCTTGTGCATGGTGTTCCAGGTGAACCGAGTCGGGGGACCGGGGAACCGCCGCCACACGATGATGGCGGCCAAGGGTTCCTCGGGATCCGACAGCGCCACCGGGTGGACCCAGCAGGCCTCGTACCCCTCGGCCCGGGCCAGCGCAGCCAAGGGCCCCGGCAGCTCGGAGCGATCCTCGGCGATGACGTCCTTGCCGCTGGCCAGCGCCCGGGCCCAGGGCGAGCCGGGCTGGGCCGCCAGCAGGCTGGTGGCGCCGCCGGCGCTGACCGCGAAGTGGTCGCCCAGCCAGCGGTCGCACACCGCCACCCCGGTCTGCGGAACCATGTGCTCCACCGCGGCGACCAGCAGGGCCAGCACCTCGCCCAGCGGGGCGCCCGAGGCCATGGCGGTGATGGCCTTGTCCAGCGCCATCTCGTAGCCGGCCTGGCGGATCAGCACCACGTACCACGGCAGTCCGGTCCGCTGGGTGGTGATGGCGGCGGCCTCGCAGCTGATGGCGTGGCCGTCGGCGTGGCACACGTCGATCTGTACCCCGACGCCACCCCATGGTGTGATCTCGTAGGCGTCGTCGATGCTGGTGAACGCCTCCAAAGCCGGAGCGACCGAGTCCGGCGTCAGCATCTCGTCGAAGCGCCGACCGATCAACTCGGCGGGGGAGTAGCCGAAGAACCGCTCCATGGAGCTGCCGGCCCAGCGGATCATCCCGTCGTGGTCCAACAACACGATGGGGAAGATGGAGTAGTCGGCCACGATCGCAAGCATCTCGGCGGTCGGAGGACCGGCCAGCTCCACCAGCTCGATGCGGTTGCCGAACGGATCGTCGGTGTGGGCCCGGCGGGTCTCCGGAACCGCGTCGGAGTAACGGACCTCGGCGCCAGTGTCGACGATCCGTTTGGCGATGACGTCGAGATCGTCGACGAAGAACGCCGGGTGGGCCTTGAGCGCCGGGGTGAATGGCTCCTCCACGCCCAAGTGGACGCGGGCGCACGCCCCCTCGAACCAACAGCCGCCTCGCGCCGCGAGGGCCTCGGGTTTCCTCACCCGCCGTAGCCCCAACGCCTCGCCGTAGAACAGCTCCGCGGCGCGCTCGGCCTCCTTGCCGGCCGGCATGGCGAGCTGCACATGGTCGATGCCGACCAGTTGGCCCGGCGGGGTGGGTCGTCTTTGGGTCAGCTTGCGTGCTTCCTGCGGATGATGTTCAGGGCGCTCCCTGCCCGGAACCAGTCGATCTGCTCGTGGTTCATCGTATGGGTGGCCCGGAATTCGACGGTCGACCCACCTGGCTTGATGATGGCGCACCGTACCGGTCTATCGGGAGCAAGTTCGGCCATATCCACCACGCTGATGCGGTCGTCCTCGCCGATCAGGTCGTAGGTGGCCGGCTCGCTGAAGGTGAGGGCCAGGACCCCCTGCTTCTTGAGGTTGGTCTCGTGGATCCGGGCGAAGCTGCGGGCGAAGATCGCCTTGGCGCCGCGGAACCGGGGCTCCATGGCGGCGTGCTCGCGGGAACTGCCCTCGCCGTAGTTCTCGTCGCCGATGGCGCACCAGCTGACCCCGGCTTCGTGCAGGTGCTTGGCGATCTCGGGGAAGGTGCGGATCTCGCCGTCGAGGGGATCCTTGCCGTGGCCCGGCTCGACGTCGCGGAAGGCGTTGACCACCCCGAGGAACAGGTTCCCGGAGATGTTCTCCAGATGGCCGCGATACCGCAGCCACGGACCGGCGGCGGAGATGTGGTCGGTCGTGCACTTGCCCGCGGCCTTCAGCAGCACCGGCAGCTCGACGTAGTTCTGGCCGTCCCAGGGAGCGAACGGCTCCAGGAGCTGCAGCCGCTCGGAGTCCGGCGCCACCCGTACCTCGCCGGCTGCACCAGGCGCCGATGGCGGCGGCTCGAAGCCGGACTCCCCGGCATCGAAGCCCCGGCTAGGCAGTTCCTCCCCCACCGGGGCATCAAGCTGCACGGACTCACCGGACAGCGTGGTGAGGCGGTCGGTGCGGGGATCGAAATCGAGGCTCCCGGCCAGGGCCAGGGCCACCACCAGATCCGGGCTGGTGACGAACGACAGGGTGTTGGCGTTGCCGTCGTTCCGCTTGGGGAAGTTGCGGTTGTAGCTGTTGACGATGGTGTTGAGCTTCGCTGGGTCCAGATCTGTGCGGTTCCACTGGCCGATGCACGGCCCGCAGGCGTTGGCCAGGACCGTGGCCCCGATGGCCTCGAGGTCGGCCAGCAGCCCATCACGCTCGATGGTGGCCCGGACCTGCTCCGAGCCCGGGGTGACCAGCAGCTGGGTCTTGGCCCGCAGCCCGTGGGCCGCGGCCACCCTGGCGATGGAGGCGGCCCGGGTGATGTCCTCGTACGACGAGTTGGTGCACGATCCGACGAGGGCCGAGGAGATCTCCAGCGGCCAGCCCTCGGCCCGGGCGTGGTCGCCCAGCTCGCTGATGCGGTGGCCCCGGTCGGGGGAGTGGGGGCCGTTCACCATCGGCTCGAGGCTGGACAGGTCGAGCTCGATCACCTGGTCGAAGAACCGGCCCGGATCGGCCAGGACCTCCACGTCGGGTCGGAGGTCGGCCATCACCCCGCTGGCGGCGTCGGCCAGGGCCTCCCGGCCGGTGGCCTTCAGATAGGCCAACCCGTGGTCGTCGAAGCTGAACACCGAGGTGGTGGCGCCGATCTCGGCGCCCATGTTGCAGATGGTGGCCTTGCCGGTGGTGGACAGGGCATCGGCGCCGGGACCGAAGTACTCCACGATCGCCCCGGTGCCGCCCTTGACCGTCAGGACGTCGGCCACCTTGAGGATCACGTCCTTGGCCGAGGTCCAGCCGGACAGCCCTCCACCCGACCCCACCCTGCCGCCCTGTGTGGCGGCGACTTCGTCGCCACTGTCATATAGGGAGCCGGTGAGATGGACGCCGATGAGCTTGGGCCAGCGCACGTTGAACGGGAAACCGGTCATCACGTCCACCGCGTCGGCGCCGCCCACGCCGATGGCCACCATGCCCAGCCCGCCGGCGTTGGGGGTGTGGCTGTCGGTGCCGATCATCATCCCGCCGGGGAAGGCGTACTGCTCCAGCACGACCTGGTGGATGATGCCGGATCCGGGCTTCCAGAAGCCGATGCCGTAGCGGGCCGAGACGCTGCGCAGGAAGTCGTAGACCTCACTGTTGACGTCCAGGGCCAGGGCCAGGTCGTCCTTGGCCCCCACCCGGGCCTGGATGAGGTGGTCGCAGTGCACGGTCGTCGGCACCGCTACCTGGGCCAGCCCCGCGGTCATGAACTGCAGCAGGGCCATCTGGGCGGTGGCGTCCTGCATGGCCACCCGGTCGGGGTCGAAGTCGGCGTAGCTGCGGCCCCGCTCCAGCTCCTGGCTCGCGGGGTCCCGCAGATGGTTGAGCAGGATCTTCTCGGCCAGCGTGAGCGGACGTCCCAGCCGGTCACGACCGAGGGCGGCCCGCTGGGCCAGGCGCTCGTAGACCGGCTCCACCAGCGAGAGTGGCGTTGATGCGGTGACGGTGTTCATCGGAGCTGCAACCTCGTGTGCCCGCGCCGGAGCAGACGTCCGGCTGCTGCTTGCTTCTACTGCGAATGTAGACAAGTATATGACAAGTGCGAGAGGTGCGCTATCGGACGATCGCCGACGAGCTCCGTCGGCAGGTGGAGACCGGCGAGTACGGCGCGGGTCGGCTGCTGCCCAGCGAGAGCGAGCTGTCCGGAGCGTACGGGGTCAGCCGGGTCACGGTCCGCAAGGCCCTGGAGCTGCTGCGGGAGGAAGGCCTCATCGACGCCCGCCAGGGTTTCGGCTGGTTCGTGGCCATCGATCCCCAGCACCTGGCTCTGGGCACGCTGGGCACCATCGAGGAGCAGCTGGCCGAGCTGGGGGTGAAGTCCGAGCGCCGGGTGGTCGGGTTCCGGTTCGTGACCGCGCCGCCCCGGGCTCGGCAGGTGCTGGGTGCGACCACGGTCCTCGAGGTCCGCCGGGTCAACTTGGCCGACGGGGAGCCGTTCGCCCGGGTCACGGTGTGGTGCGACGAGGAGCTGGGAGCCACGTTGTCCCGGGCCGAGGTGGAGCGCGCCCCCTTCTACGAGCTGCTGGACGTGTCGATCGGCCGGGCCACGCAGACGATCGGGGCGGGTGCGGCCGATGCGGCCGACGCCCGGCTGTTGGAGATACCGGTGGGGTCGCCGGTCCTGCGCTGCGAGCGGGTGACCCGGGATGTCGACGATCAGCCGGTCCTGCTGTCCGAGCACGTCTTCCCTGGTCACCGCACCGAGTTGGTGGTCGAGCTGACCCGCTTCGAGCCCTCGATGGGTCCGTCCGGCCTCCGCCTCGTCGAATGATCCCGAGTCAGCACCGGTTCAGGCCCGTTGGGGGATGATCGGGGCATGAAGCGACGCACCAAGATCATCTCCGGGGTCGCAGTGGCTGCGACCTGTGTCGCGTTGACCGGCACCGGCATGGCCGTGGCCGGTGGAGGGGACGACGACGGCGGGGACACGCCCATCAGCGGCGCGGCCCTGGACAAAGCCACAGCGGCTGCACTCGACAGCACCGGTGAAGGTCATGTCACCGGCACCGAGGTCAACGACGAGGAAAGCAAGTACGAGGTCGAAGTCACGCTGAACGACGGCAGCCAGGTCGACGTCCAGCTCGACGAGCAGTTCAACGTGGTCAGCAGTGAGAACGACGGCCACGACGATGGAGGCGCCAGCGAAGACTGACGGCTGACGCCTGATCTCCCTGCCTGCCCCCAAAGGCCTCACTTCCGCCCGAGGCCTTTGGGGGCAGGTTCGTGGGCAAACTTGGGCTCGTGACCCCGACGCTCGCCACGACCTGGCCCCAAGCGCTGGCCTGGCGCATGCGGCGTCAGATGCTCGATCCGCCCGGCACCGCCACCGCCGTCGACATCGTGCGCCGGCTGTGTGGGGTCCAGGCCCAAGTGCCCTCGGCGGCTGTGCTGGCGGTGGCGGTCCGCCAACGCCAGCCAGCCGCCGATGTCGTAGACGCTGGGCTGCGCGACGGCAGCCTGATGCGGACCTGGGCCATGCGGGGCACCCTGCACCTGCTGGCCCCCGACGAGGCCGGTGCCTACCTCTCGCTCTTGGTCGCCGGCCGGCACTGGGAACGGGGGAGTTGGGTCAAGACCTTCGGGGTGAGCTCGGCCGAGATGGTCGAGCTGACCGAGGCCGTCTCCGAGGCTCTGGACGGCGAGACCCTCACCCGGGAGGAGCTGGTGGCCCGCGTCGGCGAGAAGCTCGGCCATGGCCGGCTCGAGGAGCAGCTCCGCTCGGGCTGGGGTGCGGTCCTCAAACCGGTGGCCTGGCAGGGCGCCTTGTGCCAGGGACCGGCCAACGGCAATCGGGTGACGTTCGTTCGGCCCGACCAGGCCCTGCCCGGCTGGACCGGGTTACCCGACGCCGACGACGGTGCCCGGAAGGTCATCCCGGCCTATCTGCGGGCCTACGGCCCGGCGACTGCCGAGACCTTCGACGCTTGGCTGTTCCGGGGCCGGACCAGGAAGGCCATGTTGCGGGGCTGGTTCGCGGCGCTGGGCGACACTCTGGCCACGGTCGAGGTCGAGGGCACGCCCGCCTACCTGCTGGCCGAAGACGTCGACGACCTGGCCAAGACCAAACCCACCAAGGCCGTGCGGCTGCTCCCGGGGTTCGACCAGTACGTCCTCGGTGCCGGTACCGGAGCCGCAGAGATCGTCCCGCCGGCCCACCGCAAGGAAGTGAGCCGCACTGCCGGCTGGATCTCGCCGGTGGTGGTGGCGGGAGGCCGGGTCGTAGGGACATGGGAATCCGCCGACGGGAAGGTGGACGTGCGGCTGTTCGAGGACAGCCCGGCGCTGTCCAAGAAGCTGCTGGACGCGGAGGTGGAGCGGCAGACCGCCCTATTGGCGTAGGACGGTGGTGAGCGAGCCGCTGCGGATGCAGGCCTCGGAACCGAGGGCCTCATCGGGGATGGCGGCGGCCAGCTCCGCCGGCGAGGGCAGCGGTGCGTTGGCCTTGACCACCGCGAAGCAATAGCCGGCGTTCGGATCCAGATCGGTGTTGGGGATCAGCAGGGCCGAACCGGTGTTGGCCGGCAGGATGCGTGGGGGCGCGACCGTGGACAGCTCCACCACCACGTGCGGGCTGCGGTCCCGCCCGTCCCAGTCGAGCTGGACCCCGGTGGCGTTCTCGACCGCGGTCAGCCCGGACTGGGTGGCCGTCTGCCGCTGCGAGTTGTCGCCGAGAGCGCCGTCATGGGGTTGGACCCGATCGTCCTCGGAGCTCTCGCCGGTCACGATCGACCAGGTCACCCCGGCGAAGATCACCGCGACCAGGAGCCCGAGCACCACGACGGGCAGGGCGCGGGCCCGGCCGGTCTTGGCCGGGTCGGGTCGGTCGGAGGGCTGGGTGCCGGGCCGCGGTGCCACGACCACCGGTTTCGGTGGCGCCGGGACCACTTGGGGCGCCAGCACCGGGCGGGCCGGAGGTTCGACGACGGGAGGTGGCATCACCGGTGGTTCGGGGCCGATCGGCGGAGCGGATGGCTGCAGCGAGTAGTCCGCCAACACCGACCGGGTCGGCCGTTCCATCGGAGGCGCGGGGTAGGGGATGAAGACCCGCTCGACTGTGTCCTCCGGAGGCGCCGCCGGGGCCGCCGCAGGCGGTGGCGGCGCGGGCGTGGGCGGGGGGCTCGCGTACGAATCCGGGTCCGGGTCGGCGGCCACGCTCAGGCTTGCCGCCACATCCAAGACGATGGGCTGGGTGACCGGGAGGCCCACCTCCTGCTGGCAGCGCTGCAAGGTCTGGGCCAGCGCCAGCGGGCGGGCCGGACGGTCGCGGGGCTCGCAGCTCAGGGCCTGACGCAACACCTGCTCCAGCGATGGCGGCACGTCGGTGCGACCGATGGCCGGCACATCGTGCTGCAGGACGCGCAGCAGCAGCGAAGGGGTGGAGTCGTCGTCGAGGCTCCCCGCTCCGGCGTAGGGCGCGTGCCCGGTCAGAGCGGTGTGCAGGGTCGACGCCAACGAGTAGACGTCGGTGGCCGGCGTGCTCTCGCCCCCCTCCAACACCTCGGGCGGCGAGTGGTAGGCCATCGGACCCAACAGCGCGGCCAAGCCGCCCCGGTCGACCAGCGGCACCAGCCCGAGATCGGCCAACGCCGGCTGGCCGTCGGCTCCGAGCAGGACCCGGGCCGGGTGGACGCCCCCGTGGATCACGTCGGCCCGGTGCGCGGTCTCCAGCGCGCCGGCCAGGGCAATACCCATGTGCAGGGCCTCGGCCACGCTGCTCGGCTGCAGCCGGCCTTCGAGCCGGCCCTCCAGGGTTCCGCGCTCGTAGATCTCGGTGGCGACGAAGGGCTGATGGTCGGTGGTGAGGCCGAAGTCCAGCACCGTCACCGCATGGGGATGGGTGCCGAGGCGACGGGCCATCTCGTAGCCCCGCCGGAAGCGGCGCTGGGACCGTTCATCGGGCAGATGGGTGGCGTACACCGTGAGAGCCACCCAGCGTCCGAGCGACAGGCTCTGGGCGCTGTAGATGGTGCTGGTAGGGCCGAATCCGAGAGGTGAGGTAGCGGCGAAGCCGGGAATCTCGGGGGCAGCAGCTATGGCCATCGGGACGGCGAGACTACCCGCTTCAATCGGTGAGGGCCGGATGAACTCAGAGTAACGAGGGTTCTTCGCCCGCTCTTCCATGAAACTGCAATCGCCGCGCCGGCAGAAAGGATTCGGAGTGGTTCGCGCAACCCGCTACGCGTTCACTTCGCGTCCGGCGGGGCCTTCTTCTATCCGGCGGACCCGGTCCTTGGGGAGGATGTGCCACACGTGGTCGGCGGCTTCGTCCCAGTTGACCAACAGGGCCAGGGCCCGAGTGGATCCGGTCAGCTCGGTGTGCCGCTCGACCAGCCAGCGCACCTCCTGCAGCCCGGCCGGATCCGGGCGGACGGCCTCCACCAGATCGTGGTTGAGCCGGCCCATGATCCGCTCGAAGCGGTCGTCGAAGACGAAGGCCTGACCGCCGGTCATGCCCGCGCCCAGGTTGACGCCGATCGGACCCAGGACCACGACGGTTCCGCCGGTCATGTACTCACAGCAGTGGTCGCCTGCGGCCTCCACCACTGCGGTGGCCCCGGAGTTGCGGACGCCGAAGCGCTCGCCCACCCCGCCGGCGATGAACAGCTCGCCGCCGGTGGCGCCGTACAGGCAGGTGTTGCCGGCCAGGCTGGGTAGGTCGGACACATCGTTGGCCGGCGGGCGGATGACCACCAGGCCACCGCCCATGCCCTTGCCCACGTAGTCGTTGGCCTCACCGGTGAGGTGCAGCTCGACCCCGTGAAACAGGAACGCCGCGAAGCTCTGCCCGGCCACCCCGTCCAACCGTACGGTGGCAGTGCCTCGGGGCGGCATCTCGCCGTACTCCAGGGCCAGGGCCCCCGACAGCGCCGCGCCGAAGGCCCGGTCGGCGTTGGTGATGGCGTAGGTCAGCTCGACGTCGTCGCCGTCCCAGATGTGCCGGTAGGCGTCCTCGAGCAACTGGTCGCCCAGATCCGAGCGCGGATCCTGCAGCGACACCCGCTCGACGAAGTGGCGCGGCTCGTCGGGCGTGAGGGCCTGCGGCTCGGCCAGCAGCGGCGACAGGTCCATGGTGTCGGCTCGCGGGTTGCCTGTGGTCCGCTGGCGCAGCAGGTCGACCCGGCCGATGGCCTCGTCGAGGGAGCGCAGTCCCAGCGTGGCCAGGTGCTTGCGCACCTCTTCGGCCATGAACAGGAAGTACGCGGCCACGCCCTCGGGCGAACCGGTGAAGTTGGCCCGCAGGTGCGGACGCTGGGTGGCCACCCCCGGCTTGCAGGTGTCACGGTGGCAGGCCCGGAGCATGATGCAGCCCTCGGCGATCATGGCCGCGGTCCCGAAGCTGTAGTCGTCGGCGCCGAGCAGGGCGGCCAGGATGACCTGCTTGCCGGTGAGGAAGCCGCCGTCGACCCGGACCCGCACCCGGCTGCGGAGACCGTTGGCGACCAGCGCCTGCTGGGTGTCGGCCAGCCCGATCTCCCAAGGCAGGCCGGCGTGCTTGATCGACGACAGGGGACTGGCGCCGGTGCCGCCGTTCTGACCGCTGATGTGCACCACGTCGGCCAGCGCTTTCACGCAGCCGGCCGCGATCGTGCCCACCCCGTCCTCGGCCACCAGCTTGACCGAGACCTGAGCCGCGTTGACCTGCTTGAGGTCGTAGATGAGCTGGGCCAGGTCCTCGATCGAGTAGATGTCGTGATGGGGCGGCGGGGAGATCAGGCCCACGCCGGGCTGGGTGTGGCGCAGCCGGGCGATCTCGCTGGACACCTTGTGCCCCGGGAGCTGCCCGCCTTCGCCCGGCTTGGAACCCTGGGCCATCTTGATCTGCAGCTCGTCGGCGTGGGCCAGGTACTCGGGGGTAACCCCGAAACGCCCCGAGGCGATCTGCTTGATCCTGGAGTTCTTGTCGTCGCGCCCCAGGCCCCGGGTGCGGTAGCGGTAGGGGTCCTCGCCGCCCTCGCCGCAGTTGGACAGGGCGCCGAGCAGGTTCATGGCCTGGGCCAGGGTCTCGTGGGCTTCTCTGGACAGGGCGCCGTGGGACATGGCCCCGGTGGAGAACCGGCGCACGATGTCGGTGGTCGGCTCC
>DASXTK010000316.1:0-7973 GCA_036505485.1 Acidimicrobiales bacterium | reverse complement strand
TGATGGAGCACGAGGCCGGCAACCTGCTGCACCGGTTGTCGGTCGCCATCCCCAACCTGCGCCAACCGGTCGCGGCCCTGTCCGGCGGCCAACGCCAGTCCATCGCGGTGGCCCGGGCCACGCTCGGACATCCCAAGCTGGTGATCCTGGACGAGCCGACCGCTGCGCTCGGCGTCACCCAGACCCGAGAAGTGCTGGACTTGGTACGCCGGCTGCGGGACGACGGCCTCGCCGTCGTCGTCATCAGCCACAACCTGGTCGACGTGTTCGCGGTCGCCGATCGCATGGTGGTCCTGCGCTTGGGGCGTCGGGTCGCCTCGTTCGACGCCGCGACCACCACGGCGGAGGAGGTCGTCGCCGCCATCACTGGAACCCGCACCGAGGACGTCCACTCGACGTTCGTCACGGAGGCACCGGCATGAGCGTGGGAACTCGGACCGACGAGGAAACGGCGAGGGTCGAGCCCAGCGTGGCCGCCACGGCTGCGGCGTTCTGGCGTCGGCTGACCCAGGGCGAGCTCGGCAGCCTCCCGGTGGTGCTCGGACTGGGCGCGGTCTGGACCTACTTCCAGATCGCCAACGACAACTTCCTGTCGTCGGGCAACCTCACCAACCTGATGCTGCAGATCGCCGCCATGGGAACGATCTCGGTCGGGGTGGTCATGGTGTTGCTGCTGGGCGAGATCGACCTATCGGTGGGCTACGTCAGCGGGCTGGCCGCCGCCACGATGGCGGTCCTCAACGTGAAGAGTGAATGGCCCGCGGTTCCGTCCATCGCGGCCGGACTCCTGGTCGGCGCCGGGATCGGGCTGCTGCAGGGCTTGTGGGTCACCAAGCTCAAGGTGCCGTCCTTCGTGGTGACCCTGGCCGGATTCCTGGCCTGGCAGGGCGCGCTGCTGCACGTGCTGGGCAGCACCGGGACGGTGAACTTGAACAACGACACCATCACCGGGCTGGCCGGCACCTTCTTCTCCGACGGGGTGGGCTGGGCCCTGGCCGCGGCGGTGATCGCCGCCACCGTGGTGGTCACCTTGCTGCGTCGTCGCCGCAGCGTCGCCGCCGGGATCTCCGCCGGGCCACTCACGGGCGACCTGATCCGCCTGGGGGTGGTGGCCGTCGGCACCACGATCGCTGTCGCGGTGTTCAACGACGACCGGGGCGTGCCCTTGGGCGTGTGCATCTTCGTGGGCTTCGTCGTCGTCTTCGACGTCCTCACCCGGCGGACGGTCTTCGGCCGGCACGTGTTCGCCATCGGCGGCAACGCCGAAGCGGCCCGCCGAGCCGGCATCCGGGTGGACCGGGTGCGCACCGCGGTCTTCGTGCTGGCCTCGACCATGGCCGCGACCGGAGGGATCCTCGGGGCGTCCCGGCTGCTGGCGGTCAACAAGTCGTCGGGCGGCGGGGCGTTGCTGCTGGATTCGATCGCCGCCGCGGTGATCGGCGGCACGTCGCTGTTCGGCGGCCGCGGCTCGGCCTGGTCGGCGCTGCTGGGCGCGCTGGTCATCGGATCGATCGCCAACGGCATGGACCTGCTGGGGCAGACCTCCGACGTGAAGTTCATGGTCACCGGTGGAGTGCTGCTCGTCGCCGCCACCATCGACGCGGTCTCCCGCCAAGGCCGCCACGCTGCCGGCCGGGCCTAGGGCGTGTCCTGCGAATCATGGCGCACGCCTCTCGTCTGTTGCCGCCGCCAGCCTGCGGATGACGCCGCTCGCCGCACCGTGCCGACTTGAAACCGCTGGGGGGTTCCTGCGTCGTCCCGGCACGCCGAGCGACGCCGTCCGGGGCTGCGGCAATCAGGACGCAGATCCGCACACCGGATTCACAGGACACGCCCTAGTGCCCCCGACGTTCTTGGCAAGAACGAGTGGGTCCCGGAACCAGTGGGGGGCTGAAATCGTTGTCGATACGTAGCGTCTTCCAATTGCTACGTGGGGGTGACCGGTGTCGGCCCGCCGGACCTGGAGATGACGATCGCAGACCGTCTCGCCTCGGCGCGGCACGCCCGGTTCGTGGGTCGCCGGGGCGAGTTGGCCCTGTTCGACACGGCTTTGCTGGCCTCCGAGGCGCCGTTCGCGGTGTTGTTCGTCCATGGCCCCGGTGGGGTGGGCAAGACCGCGCTGTTGCACGCCTTCACCGACCGGGCCCGAGCCGCCGGGGCTCATGCGCTGCTCATCGATGGGCGCGACATCGAGCCGTCGCCCTCGGGCTTCCGCTCCCGCTGCGATGCCCTGTTGCAACGGGAGGAGGCGCGCCCGGTCCTGCTGGTCGACACCTACGAGATGCTGGATCTGGTCGATCCGTGGTTGCGGCACACGCTCGTGCCGCAGCTCCCAGCCGACGCCATCGTGGTGATCGCCAGCCGGAAACCACCGTCGAAAGGCTGGCGGGGCGATCCGGGCTGGACCGATCTGATGCAGGTCGTTCCCCTGGCCAACCTCCCGGCCGAGGACGCCCGCAGCTACCTGGAGACCTCCGGCGTCGTCGACTCGCGCTACGACGAGATCGTGGACATCACCCAGGGCCACCCGCTGGCGCTGTCGCTGGTGGTCGACGTGCTGGCCCACCGCGCCGAGGGGACCGACCTGGCGCCGTTCCACACCCCCGATGTCGTCCGGCTGCTGCTGGAGCACTTCGTCGAGGACCTGCCCACCCCCGATCACCGGGTGGCGTTGGACACCTGCGCCCTGGTCCGGGCCACGACCCACCGCCATCTCCGGGCCACTGTGGGGCACAACTACGTGGACGGGCTGTTCGAATGGCTCCGCGGCCTGTCATTCGTGCGGGAAGGACCGCGGGGTTTGTTTCCCCACGACCTGGCCCGCGACGTGCTCGCAGCCGACGTCCGCTGGCGGGATCCGGGGCGCTATCGGGCCTTGATGCTCACCGTCCTGCGCATCGCCGGCGACGAGATGCGCCAGGCGCCGGTCGGTGCGCCGCCCCGCCAGGCCGTGCTCGACCTCCTGTTCACGTTCCGCGCCCACACCAAGCTGAACCGGTATTGGAACTTCAACCGACTGGGCGAGATACGCCCGGAGCCGGTGAAGTCCGCCGATCGCGAGACCGTCATCCGCATGGTCCGAGACAGCGACGGCCCGGCCAACGCCGAGCTGGCCGCCTTCTGGTTCGACCGCCAACCTGGGGCGTTCCGGGTGAACCGGGACCACCGCGGTGCGATCGAGACCCTGGTGTGCTGGCTCAGCCTGACCGACGCCAGGAGTAGCGACGTCGCCGCCGACCCGGCCGCCAGAGCGGTGTTGGCCTATGTCGCGGACCATCATCCGCCGGCCGCGTCGGAGTTGGTCACCGTCGGACGGTTCGCCTGCCCTACCAACGAGCTGACGCAGCGACAGATGCTCGCCGCGCTGGGCGTGTACGAATGCCTGCGGCGCGCGGTCAGCCATCCCGAGCTCACCTGGGATGTGCTCGTCGTCCGACACCCCGAGTTCTGGGCCCCGCTGCTGAGCAACTTCGGTTACGAGCGCCTGGTCGGCAGCGATGTGGACATCGACGAGCATCCGTACGCGCTGTTCGCCCACGATTGGCGCATCATCCCGGGGGCGTTCGCGCTGGTCCTCGAGGATCGCGACTGGCGTCGCATCCGGGCTCGGCTCACCCCCTCGACCGTCGAGCTGTCCCGGCCCGAGTTCGAGGCCGCGGTCCGCCAGGCCCTGCGCGATATCCACCGCCCCGCGGCGCTGGCCCGCAACCCGTTGGCCGGAACCGCTTTGGTCAAGGGAGCGGAACCAGAAGCGGCCGGACCCGTCCTAGCCAAGGTCCTCGCCGATGCGGCGCAGACCCTCACCACCTATCCCCGGGACGAGAAGCTCTACCGGGCCCTGGACCGCACCTACTTCCATCCAGCGCCAACCCAGGAACGTGCCGCCGAGCTCCTCGGCCTCCCGTCCTCCACCTACCGCCGTCACCTGGCCCGAGGCGTAGCCCGAATGATCACCTCCCTCTGGGACCAGCATCACGGAGCCAGCCAGATCGGGGCGCAGTAGCCCGAGCAGGTTGGCTTGGGCAACGAGGCTCCCCACCGAAACTGAGGCGTTTGCCGCGCCATAAGCGCGAGAAACGCCTCAATTTCCGGGCTGGACGCCTCGTTGGCCCTACCGGACGGCGGCTTTGTCGGCGCGGGTGGCGCCGTAGGCCCAGAGCTCGTTCCAGACGTGGGGGTACACGCCGTTCTCGAAGTAGGACCAGACACCGGTGATGGGACGGGCTTCCCGGTCCGGGAACAGCAGCCAGTACGGGAGGATCGTGGCGATCACGTAGTTGAGGCCCACGAGCGGCAGGTACAACGGTCCGAACAACCGGGCCTGGAGGACGTGGATCTGCTCGTGCCGGTCCCTCCGGTCGTTCGACCCGGCCTTCACCGTCCCGATCGTGGTGGCGTAGCGGGGAACCACCCCCTTCACCAGCCAGAGCGATCCCTGACCCCGAGACCGAGAGGGATCGAGGGTGTTCCCGGCCAGGCGATGCACGCCGTAGTAGACCGCGCCGGCCCAGGTGTTGAGGGAGCTCCACGTGCAGTCGATCACGCAACGCCGCAGCCCCAGCCGGCTCCCCTGGTACGGGCAACCTTGCGCCACCGCCCGGCCGTACGCCACGGCGAAGGGCGCGGAGACGGCTCCGCCGATCAGCGCCCCGGCCAAACCACCGACGATGAAGCCGGGCAGGGCGCCGGTCAGGACGACCGAGAGCCCCTGTATCCAGGCCGCAACCGCTGTGCTCACGGCCCCTCCCCTCCACGACGACACGCTTCCCCCACAGACTCGCAGGTCCCGAGGCGTTCGAGGAGGTGCGCCGACGCCCCGATGACCGGAGGGGGCCGCTCACCGTCCGCATCAGCGACCGCCGACTCCCACCGCCGGCCCGGTTCGGCGTCATTCGACCGAGCCGGCGAAGAGGGCGACGCTGCCGACCACCGCGAGCTCGAAACGGGGGCAGGTGTGGGAGAGAGCCGCCTCGAGCTCGTCGCGGTTGTCGGCAGCGTTCCCGAAGATCCCCTTGCGGTTGTAGAGACCCATCACCGCCCGGGCGCGGCGGCAGTGGTCCACGCCGTCGGCCAGGATCGTGCTGCCGAAGAGGACCCCGCCGGGGCTGAGCAGGCCAGCCAGCCCCGCCAGGATCCTGGTCTTGTCCGCCATCGAGGACGGGATGCAGTGGAGCACGTAGCTCAGCCCGATCGAATCGAACCGAGCGTCACCCAGTGACAACGGCAGGCGGACGTCCGCCTCGATGGTCGTCGGTATGTATCGGGCCAGACGCCGTGCCGCGTAGGTGAGGACCGCCGGGTTGGCGTCGAGCAGGGTCAACTCGGGTCGCGTGACCGGAACGCGACAGCGATCGAGCAGGAATCCGGTGCCCGGCCCGACATCCAAGTGCCGGGCCGAGACATGGCGGTCGTACTGCTCGACCAGACGAGCCGTCGGACAGCGCCACACGAACCGGTTGGAGATGCCGTGCACCAGCAGGTCGTAGAAACGCAGCGTGCCTGGGGTGTAGAAGGCGATGCCTGGATCCAACGGCTCGGTCGTCCGGGTGGCCATACGTGCCACCCTGAGTGAGACCGGTCAAGCTCCGCTCAAGGACGCCCGTCGGCTGGCCATTGCTCCGGGGACATCGAGGCTCCCGAGGAACCGTTCGATCTCGTCGGCGATCCGATCGACATCACCGGCCCACAGGATGCTGTCCTCACCCGGGACCACCGCGACCTGCGCCCTCGGGAGATGCGCTCCGAGCCAAGTGGCGTTGGCTACCGGCACCACCCGGTCACCGGCCCGATGCAGGACGAGGACGGGGCACGCCACATCCTCGACGGTGTCACGGACGTCGACGCGGCCCATCTGGTCGTAAACCAGGAGAGCGTCACCAACGCTCGCTCCCATCTGGGCATAGCGATTGCCCCACCGCACGAACAACTCATCGTGGACCCGGCTGGGCGCCCAGAGCTCCACGGCGTCGGCCATCGCGGTACCGCCTTGCAGCGCCGCTCGGCTCACGGCCACGACCTCCGGCGAGGTAGCGCCGGGGAACCCGGGCGCAGTGGGTGCCGCCGAAGCTGCATAGGTCACCACGGCGGCCACTCGATCGGGGTGCGAAGCGGCGGCTAGCAGCGCAGCCGCGGCGCCGTCGTAGATCCCGAACAGAACGGCCCGGTCGACGCCAGCGTGGTCGAGGACCGCCACGACATGGGCGGCCTGCTGGGCTGGACCGGCGAGTCCGGCCCGCCGATCGGACAGTCCCGTGCCCGCCTTGTCCATCAGCAGGAGGTGGGCCGAGCGAGCCAGACGTCGATAGAAGCCCGCCAGCGTCGGGTTCTCCCAACGAACGTCGAGATGGGCCAGGAGCCCGGGCAGCAGCATCAGGTCCGGCCGACCGGATCCCCCGGATCCCAAGGTCTGGTAGGCGAGGTGCAGCCCGTCCACCTCGGTGAACCTGGTTGCCGGGAGGTCGCTGGTGGGGCGGGAGTACGGAGCCAGCAGCGCCGCGTCCTGGACGAGGATCCGTTCCTCCAGCGAGCGCACCTCTTGTCCAGGCTCGACCCCGAACTCGTCGAGGAACAGGGCCCGCAGCTCCTGGGCCCGACGGAGCGCGTCCACCTGACGTCCGGTCCGGTACAGGGCGAGCATCAGTTGGCACCAGCGCCGCTCGCGCAGCGGCTGGGCCGCGACCAGCGCCTCCGCGTCGGCGACGACATCCCGACCCAGCTCCAAGGCGGCGTCGAGACGATCCTCCATCGTCGCCAGCCGCAGCTCCTCGAGCCGGCGCACCTCGGGCATGGCGGATCGTTCCCAGCCCACGTCGGCCAGCACCGGACCACGCCACAGCGCGAGGGCCTGATCGAAGCTCGCCAGGGCCGCGCCAGCCTCACCGCGGCCAAGGGCCGACCGCCCCTGCGCGACCGCACAGTCGAACTCAGCGGCATCCAGCTGGGCTCCGGACAACGCCAGCGTGTAGCCCTGCGCCCGGGTCAGCAATCCGATCCCGACCGGTTCCAGCACCCGCCGCAAAAGACGAGATGTGGACGTGCAGGGTGTGGCGAGCGGTCGCGGGCGGCCGATCGCCCCACACGGCGTCGATCAGAGCATCGACGCTCACCGTCTCGTTGGCCCACAGCACCAGGGCAGCCAACAGGCGGCGCTGCCGCTCACCCCGGACGGCCACGACCGAGGGGCCAACCTGCAAGGCCACCGGACCCAGCACGCACACCTGCGCCCGCGTCTCAAGACCGCCCTCGATGCTGCCCATCGGCACGAGCGTAAGAGCCCTGCGACCTCTTTCTCGGTCGGCGCGGTTCTCCACCCGGCCGGGTAGAACCGCAGGATGAATTCGTCGGACGGCAGGACCCAGCGAGAGCGGATGTTGGCCGGGGATGCCTACATCGCCGACGACCCTGAGCTGACGAGGGACTCGCTGCGGGCACGACGGTTGCAGGACCAGTACAACCGGACCACGGTGGACGACGGCGACGAACGACGCCAGATCCTCCAGGAGCTGCTCGGGGAGTTTGGTCCGGACAGTGAGATCCGGCCGCCGTTCTACTGCGACTACGGCCACCACATCCGGGTTGGAGCCCGCACCTTCGCCAACTTCGGGCTGGTGGCCCTCGACGTTGCTCCGATCACCATCGGGGACGACGTCCAGATCGGCCCGAACGTGCAGCTGCTCACCCCGACCCATCCCATCGAACCCGAGCCTCGCCGGGCCAAGCTGGAGGCGGCCGAGCCGATCGCGATCGGCTCCAACGTCTGGCTCGGCGGCGGGGTGATCGTCCTGCCGGGAGTCAGCATCGGCGAGAACACCGTCGTAGGCGCCGGATCCGTAGTCCCCCGCGACCTCCCCGCCAACGTCGTAGCCCTCGGCAACCCGGCCCGAATCGCCCGCACCCTGTAGCGCTCCGGCTCCCGCCGTGCGATGCAAGGTGGGACCAGCACAGCGCGGTCGCCAGGCGGGGGTCTGGGAGCC
>DASXTK010000315.1:0-3136 GCA_036505485.1 Acidimicrobiales bacterium | reverse complement strand
CACCGATGGCGGTCACCCACGCCGCCGCAGTCCGCCAGCCGTACCGCCGGAGCAGCCACACCGCGCCCAGTCCCAGGAGCACCAGTACCAGGAGCAGCAGGTTGGACTTGGTGCCCGCGGCCAGCCCCAGCGTGGCCCCGGCCAGACCGACCGCGGGGAGGTGGCCGTCGCTGTGGAGGAACAAGGCCACCGCGGTCAACAGCAACGCCGTGGCCAGCAGATCGTTCTTGAGGCTGCCGGGGTGGCTCAGGATCATGACCGGTGCGCTGGCGGTCAGCGCGGTCACGAGCAGGGCCAGCGGTCCCCGGTCCCAGCGCTGGCCGATGCACCACCCGGCGAGCAACAGGAGGGCCAGGTACACCAGGTTGAGGAGCGGCAGGGCGATGTCCCGATGCCAGGGGAGCACCAGGACGGCATCGAGCACCTCCCGGTTGGCCGTGTGGAACGGCACCAGGGCGTCGACCCCGACCGGGTTGAGCCGGGTCAGCCAACCGGTCTGGACGAACCGGGCCGAAAAGTGCCCGTGGTACCAGACCGAGTCCGGTTCGAGGATCCCGTACCGATAGGCGTGCACCGTCCCGGGCAGCCACGCGCCCACGACCAGGACGACGCCCACCAGGGCCATGACCGCCACCACCGATCCGTTCTGTGACCTGCATGCCGCGCCTGGGCGCGGCATGCAGGTCACAGAACGGGGGCGGAGCAGCCACCACGCCATGAGGGCACCACCGTCGACCAGCCCGAACAACGGCACCGAACGGAACCACCCCACCGCGCCGAGCACGTACGCCACCGCGAACACCCAACACAGGCCCAGCGCTACCCGGGACAGGACTCCGAGTGCACCCCGCCAGCTCGGGTACAGGACGCGGCCCAGTGCGTCGGCACCCAGGCCGACGAGGCCGATCGAGCCCCCGAGAACCACGATTCCCCAGACATATGCGGCAATGCTCATAACGGTTAGCGGACGTTAGCCCTGGCCCGCGGGCCGGCTGTTTGCATTCGTAATGCAGCTAGCTCGGTGCTAGGCAGGCGGCGCAGTGATCAGCGACGTTGCCGCTCCATCGGCCCCCGAGGGCAGCTCGCGCCTCATCACCCGGCCCTTCGTGATGGTGATGCTCGCGGGCTTCGCCTACTTCGTCGCGGTCGGGGCGATGATGCCGGTCCTGCCCCGCTACGTGAAGGGCGAGCTGGACGGTGGGGGCCTCCAGGTCGGCCTGACCGGCACCGCCTTCGCCGTCTCTGCCGCCCTGTGCCGACCGTGGATCGGCCGCGTCGGCGACATGTACGGCCGCCGCATCCTCGCCGTCGGCGGCGCCGCGCTGGGCGGTGTGTCGATCATGGCCTATGGACTGGCGGGGACCCTGCCGGTCCTGCTGGCGGCCCGGCTGTTCACGGGAGCCGGTGAGGCCGCGTTCTTCACCGGCTGCGTCACCGCCAACCAGGACTTGGCGCCGGCCAACCGGCGGGGCGAGGCCGCCTCCTACTACTCGGTGTCGCTCTACGGCGGTCTGGCCGTCGGACCGGCCCTGGGGGAGACCTTGTTCAAGGCCACCAACTACACGACGGTCTTCGTGGTGTTCGGGCTCTGCTCGCTGGTGGCGGCGCTGGTCGGGCTGGCGATCCCGATCGGCAACACGGTCGCGCACCCACCCAAGTCCGATTGGCTGCACCGGGCCGCGCTCTGGCCCGGCATCGTCCTGGCGCTCGGTCTGGTACCGCTGGTGGCGTACAACTCGTTCCTGCCGCTCTACGCCGACAGCGTGGGCTTTGCCGACGTCGGTCCGGTGCTGGCCGTGTACGCCGGGCTGATCTTCACCATCCGCATCTTCGGCGCCCGCCTGCCCGACAAGGTGGGGTGGCGCAAGACCACGGTAGCGGCCCTGGCCGGCGTGGCTTCGGGGGTCGGCATCCTCGGGCTGTGGGGCTCGTCCGCGGCGATCTGGATCGGAAGCATCACCCTGGCCCTGGGCATGTCGCTGCTCTACCCGGCCCTGCTCACCGCAGTGATGGACGCCACCCCCGACACCGAGCGCACCCGGGCCGTGGCCACCTTCACCCTGTTCTTCGACGTGTCCACCGGTCTGGGTGCGGCGCTGGTCGGTGGGGTGGTCTCGGTCGGCAACGAACGCTCCGGTTTCGTGGTGGCCGGGCTGTGCGCCGCGGTCGGACTCGTGGCCCTGCGCGCCCTGCGTGACCGGATCGGGAGACCCGCTCCCGCGGCCTAGCCTGCAGACAAATGGGCGCCGCGTTCGTCCTCCATGGACACTTCTATCAACCACCCCGGGAGAACCCCTGGACCGAGGTGGTCCCCCGCGAGACATCGGCCAGTCCGTTCCACGACTGGAACCAGCGCATCACTGCCGAGTGCTACCGGCCCAACGGCTGGGCCCGCATCCTCGACGAGGCCGGCCGCATCGTGGCCATCGTCGACAACTACGAGCACCTGTCCTTCAATGTGGGCCCGACGCTGCTGTCCTGGCTGGAGACGCACGCGCCCGAGACCTACGACCGGATCCTGCGCGCCGACCGGCTCAACCGCCGGGCCATAGGCCAGGCCTATGGCCACGCCATCCTGCCCCTATGCAATGACCATGACCTGCCCACCCAGGTGCGTTGGGGCCAGGCCGACTTCCGCCACCGCTTCGGCCGGGAGCCCGAGGGCCTGTGGCTTCCCGAGACCGCGGTCGACGACCGGGTGTTGCGGGTCCTGGCCGAGGAGGGCGTGGGGTTCACGATCCTGGCTCCGGGCCAGATCGCCGCGGTCCGTCCCCTCGACAACGCCGACTGGCAGGAAGTGGACACCCACAGCCTGGACACCCGCCGGGCCTACCGCTGGCGTCATCCCGAGCGGCCGGAGCTGGGCGTGGATCTAGTGGTCTACGACGGCGACATCTCCCACGACGTGGCCTTCGGTGGGTTC
The DNA here is from genome assembly GCA_036505485.1 of Acidimicrobiales bacterium. Lineage (GTDB taxonomy): Bacteria > Actinomycetota > Acidimicrobiia > Acidimicrobiales > VFJN01 > DASXTK01. The sequence goes on along the minus strand of DASXTK010000315.1, from coordinate 213 downwards.
CCCAGCCAGGTGGTGGTGGACCGGATCGTGCAGCGCTCGCACGGCGATGGCGACCACGGCGCCGAGCTGGTGGCGGTGGCCTGTGATGGCGAGACCTTCGGTCATCACCACCACTTCGCCGACCGCGGCGTGGCCTACGCCCTGTCCATCGAGGCTGGTCGGCGTGGGGTCGACGTGCCCCGGGTCGCCGACTGGCTGGCCGCCCACCCTCCG
>DASXTK010000314.1:0-10903 GCA_036505485.1 Acidimicrobiales bacterium | reverse complement strand
AGATGGTCGGTGCAAATCGTTTGCAGCAAAGGCCGACGGGGTTGGCTGGTCCGAGGGCGCCGGGGTGATGGTGTTGGAGCGATTGTCCGATGCGCGGCGAAACGGCCACAAAGTGTGGGGATTGGTGCGCGGTTCGGCGGTGAATCAGGACGGAGCGTCCAACGGTTTGACGGCTCCGAGCGGTCCGGCCCAGCAGCGGGTCATCCGTCAAGCGTTGGCCAATGCCGGTGTTCTGCCCGATGAGGTCGATGTGGTGGAGGCCCATGGCACCGGAACGGTGTTGGGTGATCCGATCGAGGCGCAGGCGATCTTGGCCACGTATGGCCGGGGTCGGGCCGAGGATGTGGACCCGCTGTGGTTGGGGTCGGTGAAATCCAACATCGGTCATACCTCGGCCGCGGCCGGAGTCGCCGGCGTGATCAAGATGGTGTTCGCCATGCGCAACGGGGTTTTGCCCCAGACGTTGCATGTGGACGACGAACCGTCACCGCACGTCGACTGGTCGTCCGGGCGCGTGGAGCTCCTCACCGAGTCCCGCAAGTGGAAGTCCGAGGACCGACCCCGGCGCGCCGCGGTCTCGTCCTTCGGGATCAGCGGCACCAACGCCCACGTGATCCTCGAGGAACCACCTCTGTCCGACCTTGTCTCGGCAAGGTCATCGCTCGTCCCGCGGACGGTGCCGTTGCTCGTATCCGGTGGGTCGCGCGACGCTTTGGCCGCCCAGGCCGATCGCCTTGCCCGACATCTGGGAGCCGGCGCGGGCGTGGATCTGTCCGATGTGAGCTGGTCGCTGGCCAGCAGCCGAGCTTCCTTGGGCCATCGGGCCGTGGTGGTCGCGCCCGACCGCGACGCGGCGCTGACGGGTCTCGAGGCCTTGGCGGTCGGTGGATCTTCCGGAAACCTGGTCGCTGGTCGGGTGCGGGGTGGCGGCCCGGGTCGGCTGGGGTTCGTGTTCTCGGGCCAGGGGTCGCAGCGCGCCGGCATGGGCCAAGGGCTGTACGAGGCGTTCCCGGTGTTCGCCGAGGCCTTCGACGAGGTGTGCGCCCGGTTCGACGAGCAGCTGCCGCGGCCCCTGCGTTCGGTTGTCTTCGGGGACGAGGCACTGGTGGATCAGACCGGGTACGCGCAGCCCGGGCTGTTCGCGGTCGAGGTGGCCTTGGCCCGGCTGTTGGAGGGGTGCGGTCTGCGTCCGGACGTGGTGTGCGGCCATTCGATCGGAGAGTTGGTGGCGGCCCACGTGGCGGGCGTGTTCTCGCTGGAGGACGCCTGCCGGCTGGTCGCCGCCCGCGGTCGCTTGATGCAGGCCCTGCCTTCGGGTGGGGCGATGGTGGCGCTGGAGGCGTCGGAGGCCGAAGCCGCCGCGCTCATCGCCGGTCTGGAAGATCGGGTGTCGGTGGCCGCGGTCAACAGCCCGGCGTCGCTGGTCGTCTCCGGCGAGACCGGCGCGATCGACGACATCGCCGGCCGGTGGAAGGCCGAGGGTCGGCGGGCCACCCGGCTACGAGTGAGCGTGGGGTTCCACTCGCCGCTGGTGGAGCCGATGCTGGCCGAGTTCGCCGAGGTCGCCGCCCAGATCTCGTACCAGCCACCGAAGCTGCCGCTGGTCTCGAACCTGACCGGCCGGCTCGTGGACGGCGACGAACTGGGCACCCCGGCCTACTGGGTGGCGCACGCGCGGGGCGCGGTGCGGTTCGGCGACGGCATCACTGCCATGGTGGCCGAGGGGGCATCCACCCTGATCGAGGTCGGACCCGACGCTCAGCTGGTCGCCCTGGCCCACGAGAACCTCGACGACCCCGACGCCGGACTCGACCCCGACGAGGTGGGTTGCGTGGCCCTGCAACGCAAGGGCCGGGACGAAGCGACGGCCCTGATCACCGGGCTGGCTCAGCTGTGGGTCCGGGGCGTGGCGGTGGACTGGTCCGGAGTGTTGGCGGGGGCGGACGCGACGCTGGTCGACCTCCCCACATACGCCTTCCAGCATCAGCACTATTGGCCCAGCGGCGCGGCGACGGCGCCTACCGATCCCGTCGGCCTGGGTCAGATGGCGGTGGACCATCCCCTGCTGGGAGCGGGTGTGGAGCTGGCGGGGACCGGCAGCGCGGTGTTCACCGGCCGGGTGTCGCTGGCGACCCATCCCTGGTTGGCCGATCACGCCGTGTCTGGTGTGGTCTTGATGCCGGGCACTGGTCTGGTCGAGCTGGCGCTGCAAGCTGGGGGCCGAGTCGGCAGTGGCCAGCTCGACGAGTTGGTGATCGAGGCTCCGATGCTCCTGCCTGAGGTCGACGGCCTCGCTGGCGGCGGTGCCGCGGTCGATGTGCAGGTCGAGTTGGGCCCGCCGGACGATTCGGGGCGGCGAGCGGTGAGCATCCACTCCCGGGGCGCTTCGACGGGCGACCCGTGGGTGCGGCATGCGAGCGGCGTCGTCGCCCCGACTGGTCCGCCCTCGCCTGCGGCGGTGGTGCCGTGGGCCGGGGGAGACTGGCCGCCGGTCGAGGCGGTGCCCGTGGACGTCGACGCCCTGTATCTGGCCTTCGGTGCGCTGGGGTTGACGTACGGCCCGGTGTTCCGGGGTGTGCGGGCGGTGTGGCGGGCCGAGGGCGAGGTCTTCGCCGAGGTCCAGGTTCCAGACGAGGGCGGCGCCGGGTTCGCGGTGCATCCCGCGGCTCTGGACGCGGCGCTGCATCCGCTGGCCGTGATGGCTCGGGTGGACTCCGGGACCAGGGCGCTGTTGCCCTTCGCCTTCACCGGCGTGTCGGTGGTGGGGGAGTCCGCCGGTGTCTGGCGGGTGCGGTTGTCACCGTCGTCGGCCGAGGCGTCGGAACAGGGCCTGCTCGGCGGGGTGTCGGTCCAGGTGGCCGACGAGACCGGCCTGCCGGTGGCGTCGGTGGAATCGCTCGTGCTGCGTGAGCCTCCAGCGGACCTGGCCGCGGCTGGTGGAGCCGGGAGCTCGTTGTTCCACGTCAACTGGGAGCCGATGGACGCCAGCCCGACGTTGGGATCCGACCGCTGGGCGGTGGTGGGTCCAGACGACCTCGGCCTGGCCGTCCTGGCCTATCCCGACCTGGCGGCGTTGGCCGACGCCATCGACGCCGGCGCCCCTCGACCGGATGTGGTGGCGTTGGTGTGTCCGTCGCTGTTGCAGGACGACGTGACCAGCAGCCTGCGGTCGGGTCTGGCGGCGATGCTCGGATGGGTTCAGCAGTGGCTGGACGACGAGCGGTTCGCGGCGGCGCGGCTGGTGGTCGTGACCCGGGGAGCGGTCGCCGACGAGGAGGAGGCCGGCATCGCCGACGCGGGCGGTCTGGTCCAGGCTCCGGTGTGGGGGCTCGTGGGTTCCGCCCAGGCGGAGAATCCGGACCGGTTCGTGCTGGTCGACGTCGATGACGACGACGCTCCGGGCACGTCGCTGCCGGCCGCGGTCGCCAGCGGGGAGACCGAGATCGTGGTGCGGCAGGGCCGCATGTGGCGTCGGCGTCTGTCCCGAGCCGTGTCACCTACGCCGATGCCGGCGAGGGAATGGCGGTTGGCGATGACCACCCCGGGGGTGCTGGACGGTCTGGCCCTCGAGCCGGTCTCGGAGCTGGACCCGCTCAAGCCGTACATGGTGCGGGTGGCGGTCGAGGCCATCGGGCTGAACTTCCAGGACGTGCTGGTGGCGCTGGGGGTCGTGGAGCTGCCGGCGGGCATGCCGCAGCTGGGCAACGAGGCCGCCGGGGTCGTGATCGAGGTGGGCCGCGATGTGACCGGATTCGCCGTGGGTGACCGGGTCATGGGGCTGATGCCGGGGTCGCTCGCCTCAACGGTGCTGACCGACCAAGGGATCGTGGTGCCGATCCCCGACGGCTGGTCGTATGCCCAGGCCGCGTCGGTGCCGCTGGCGTTCGTGACCGCCTACCACGCCCTGGTGGAGGTGGCCGATGTGCAGCCGGGCGAATCTGTGCTCGTGCACGCCGCGGCCGGTGGTGTGGGCATGGCAGCGGTCGAGGTGGCCCGCCATCTCGGGGCGACCGTCTTCGCCACGGCCCATCCGTCGAAGTGGGACGCCGTCGCGGCGCTGGGGGTGGATCGGGCCCGGATCGCCTCGTCGCGCGACGTCGGCTTCGCCGCTGACCTCGCGTTGGATCCGGATCAGCCCATCGACGTGGTGTTGAACTCGCTCGCGGGCGAGTTCGTCGACGCCTCGTTGGCGTTGTTGGGTCCTGGGGGACGGTTCGTCGAGGTGGGGAAGGTCGATGTCCGGGACCCGACGGAGGTCGCGTCTTCCTATCCCAGCGTCGTCTACCGGCAGTTCGACGTGTGGCGCTTGATCGAGGAAGCGCCGGACCAGATCGGACAGATGCTCGCGGCGATCGTCCGGTTGTTCGAGGAGCGTTCCCTGCGGCCGCTGCCCCGACGCACCTGGCCGGTGACCGAGGCGCAGCGTGCGTTCCGGTTCATGAGCCAGGCCCGTCATGTGGGCAAGCTGGTGCTGACCCGGCCCGGGTTCGATCCGTCCGGGACGGTGCTGATCACCGGTGGCACTGGGATGTTGGGTGGGGTGCTGGCCCGGCATCTGGTGTCGGCCTACGGGGTGCGGAGCCTGGTGCTGACCAGTCGCCGGGGTCTGTCGGCGCCTGGCGCCCCCGAGTTGGTGGCGTCGTTGGAGGCGGCGGGCGCTGTTGTCGTGGTGGAGGTCTGCGACGCCGCCGACCGGTCCGCCCTGGCTGCGGTGGTGGCCCGGGCGTCGGCTGCTGGTCGGCGGCCGCTGCGGGCGGTCATCCACACGGCCGGGGTCGTGGACGACGGGGTGGTGCCCTTGCTGACGCCCTCGCGCGTGGAAGCCGTGCTGGCGCCCAAGGCTGTCGGGGCGTGGAACCTGCACGAGCTGACGCGTCACCTCGACCTGTCGGCGTTCGTGCTGTTCTCGTCCGCCTCGGGGATCAGCGGAGCGTTCGGGCAGGCCAACTATGCGGCCGCCAACGTGTTCCTCGATGCCCTGGCGGAACATCGCCACGGTCTGGGCCTCCCGGCGGTGTCGATGGCGTGGGGGTTGTGGGACGAGGTGAGCGGAGCGTCGGACCAGCTCTCCGACGAGATTCGGGCCCAGTTGCGGAGCTCGGGGCTCGTGCCGTTGACCACCGAGGAGGCCCTGGAGCTGTTCGACGCGGCCATCTGCGGATCCGAGGCGGTCGTGATGCCGATCCACATCGACATGCCGGCACTGCGCAACTCGGCCCGGATCGCCCGGATCCCGTCCCTGTGGCATCACCTGGCCGGCAACCCTGTGCGACAGGGGCCGGCCGCCGCGTCCGGGAAGCCGGGGATGGATCGGGAGGAGTTCATCCGCCGCCTGGCCGTCCCGTCGAACGACGCCGAACGCCTGCGCGTCCTGGTGGACGTGGTCCAGGCCGAGGTGGCCGCCGTGTTGGGCCACGCTCGACCGGACGCGGTGGAGACCGACAGCGCCTTCAAGGACCTCGGGTTCGACTCGCTGACGGCCGTGGAACTCCGCAATCGCCTGAACATCCTCACCGGCCTACGCCTCCCAGCAACCCTGGCCTTCGACCACCCCACAGTCCGAGCCCTGAGCCAAGAAGTCCACACCCGCCTAACCCAAGCCTCAGCCGCCGACCCAGCGGCCTAACGGCCGCTGTTGCTCGGGCCTGCGGCCTGTCGGCCGCTGTTGGATCTGCGGGTGGCCGTCGTGGTGGAGTTGCTGGTCGTCCCGTTGCATCCCACCGTGTCCCGCGAGGAACGATGGCTTCCAGGCAGCCGGCGGGGCCGGCTGCCTATTCCAGGATGGCTGGCGGTTCCTTGCGAGGTGTGCCGTAAAGGGCCGCCGGCACGCCGTACTCGGCGTGCCATTACTCGGCCTTCGGCCGTCCCTTGACTGCACACCGCAGTCTTGGGACCTCCCGCAAGCCAGGGTGCCGCAAAGCGCGACGCCACCCACCCGGAGTCGAGGACACCGATATGCGGCAAAAAATTCTGGCGGATCGGCACCGGGACCCCCGAAATTGTCAGACCCCCCTGAGGATGATGGAGGCATGTTCGAAAGGTGCCTGTTGGAGCAGATCGATGGCGCAGCCGCGGCGTTGCGGGGTGTGGTCGCTGACCTCGATCCCGATGCGGTCGCCGCACGAGAGGCGCCGAGTTTGTGGTCGGCGTTCGATCATGTTGAGCGCACAGTGGCGGCGGGGAAGCTGTTCCTGGCTCGTCGGGTCGATGATTCTGCGGTGTCGAAGGAGACCGGGGATGCGTCAGCAGCCCATTGGATGGCCCGCCAGGCCGGGACCACGGTGATGGCGGCCCGGAACCAGCTGACAACTTCGCAGCGACTCCCGAATCTCCCGGCCACGGCCACCTCCGTGCGCGCCGGACAACTGTCGACGGTCCAAGCTGACCTGGTCAGCGATGCCGCGACCGAGAACCAATCCGCCGAGACGGACCTCCTGGATCTGGCCAATCGGGCGAGTGTGGCGGAGCTGCGGGCCGAGTGTGGCCGAGTGAAGGCCGCGGCGGATCCGGATCCGGAGGCCCGCTATCGGCGACACCACAAGAATCGTCGTCTTCGTCAAGGAACCGATGCCGATGGGGCCTGGAGTTTGCACTTGCGGGGACCGGTCGACGCTGGAGCGGCGTTGAACGCAGTGTTGGGCCCGGTCATTGATGAACTGTTCCGGGCCGCCCGGGCCGAGGGCCGCCGCGAACCCCGCGAGGCCTATGCCTTTGATGCCATGTGCGAACTCGCTCGACGGGCCGACGAATCCCCCGAACCGGAGCGCTCGTCCACCAAGCCGGGTCGCCGGAAGCGAACCAACCCCAAGTACCTGGCCCTGCTGCGCATTGACTTCACTGCACTGATGCGGGGAGGGGTCGAGGGCGACGAGTTGTGTGAGATCACCGGCCTGGGACCCGTCCCGGTGTCGGTGGCCCGCGGTGTGTTGGGGGAATCGATCGTGAAGTTGGTGATCACCAAAGGCGTCGATGTCGCCCATGTCACGCATTTGGGTCGGGGTCCGACGGTGGCTCAGCAACTGGCGTTGCGGTGGATGACCCCGATGTGTGTGGCCGAAGGCTGCTACCGCACCGATCTGGAACACGACCACCGCATCGACTGGGCGGTCACCCACCACACCCGCCTCGACGAGCTCGACACCCCCTGCCGCTATCACCACAGCCTCAAGACCCGCTACGGCTGGGCCCTCATCGACGGCAAAGGCAAACGACCCATGGTCCCACCCAACGACCCCCGGCACCCCCGCAACAAGACGAGACCCCGGGCCGCCTGAGCCCAACAACGCATCACGATCTTCCCTCAGCCAACCCGCCGCAACACGCACCCCCGAGCGCGCCGGCCCCCACGCTCTTTGACAATTTCATAGCGGCCCCGGCCAAATCCCTTCGTCGTTGAGCTCCGTCACGGCGGTGAGGACCAGGCCGGCCGTGACCGTCCAGCGGCCGGACAAGGCTCGTAGCGGTCGGCCACTCACCATCGGCCCGAGCACCCGGAGGCGGGCCGAGAGGGTGCCGTTCTGCTGGATGGTCACGACCGCCTCCTCGAAGCCCAACATCCGTCGGGCCAGCGGGTACCAGGCCTTGTAGACGGCCTCCTTGGCGCTGAACAGCAGCCGGTCCCAGTAGACGTCCGGTGCTGAACCGGCGAGCCGGCGGATCAGGCTCCGCTCCTCCGATCGGGACACCGCCTCTAGGACCCCGGTCGGCAGGGGATCATGGGGCTCGGCGTCGATGCCGATAGTGGATACGTCGGCCGCCCAGGCCACTCCTGCGGCGCGGTAGCCGGCACAGTGGGTGATGCTGCCGACCACCCCCTCGGGCCATTGCGGTTCGCCTGCGGATCCGGTGAGGATCGCCGCCGGAACCACGCCGAGTTGGGCCAGTGCTCGGCGGGCACAATGCCGGCCGGTGGTGTACTCGAGGCGTCGCTTGTCGGAGGCTCGGGACAACGACGCCGCTTCCTCCGGGAACAGTACGGCGTCCGGCGGATCGTCCAGCGTCTCCGACCAGGCGACCGAACTCGGCAGCACGCCCTCGATCAGATCGGCCTCCGCCACGTAGCGCGTACCGTACTATGCGCTACCTGGGAAATATCGAGGGATCCGCTTGGGTGCGGCGGCTGGATTCGTCGCCCTCGGCCCGACGTCGCTTGGTCTGCTTCCCTCATGCCGGTGGGGCGGCGACCTACTTCGCTCCGCTCGCCAAGGCCATGCCCGGCTCCATCGATGTCCTGGCCTTGCAGAGTCCGGGACGCCAAGAGCGGCTGTCCGAGCGGTGCATCGACAGCATCGAGGCCCTGACCGAGGCGATCGTGCCCGAGCTCGACGGGTGGCTGGACGGTCCCTTCGCCCTCTTCGGTCACAGCATGGGGGCGATCGTGGCCTTCGAGGTGGCTCGGGCCCTGGAACAGCAGCAGGGGCTGGTACCGGTCGACCTGTTCGTCTCGGGTCGGCGGGCGCCTTCGACATCGCGGGACGAGCACGTTCACCGGGGTGGCGACCGAGCGCTCATCAACGAGGTCACCCGGTTGGGCGGCACCCCTCGGCAGCTCCTCGACGACGAAGAAGTCCGTCAGATGATGCTCCCGGCCTTACGAGGCGACTACAAGGCCATCGAGACCTACGTGTGGCAGCCCGGACCGCCGTTGACCTGCTCCATCTCGGCGCTGGTCGGCGAGTCCGACCCGCTCACCACCGAGGCCGAGGCTGCGGCCTGGCGCACCCACACCACCGGAGCCTTCGACCTCCGGACCTTCCGGGGTGGCCACTTCTACCTCGCAGGCCACCTCCCCGAGCTCGTCGCATTGCTGTCCGACAAGCTCACCGGCCCCTAGGGCAACCCAAGAGACGCCTTCATCCGAAGGGGCAGGGGTGACGAACAGACGGGCGACACGTCCGCGAGTCCCCCGAACCCCATCTGTTGGAGGAATCCATGAAACACATCCACCGCCTTCTGGCTGTGGGCCTGGCTGCGCTGGTCCTTTTCGGGACGCCGGTCGCGGCGTCGGCCCACCGCCGCAGCGCCAGCGACGTGACCGTCTACGGGCTCACCACCAGCCAGCGCATCGTCACGTTCTCGCTGGACTCGCCCCAGTCGGTCCAGAACAACGTCGCCGTGCAGGGCCTGGCCCGAGGTGATCGGGCGATCGGCTTCGACCGCCGGCCCGCCAACGACACCTTCTACACGGTTGCCATGTCCCGCAGCGGGGCAGCGCTCTACACCGTCGACCCGACGACCGGCCAGACCAGCCTGGTCGCCCCGCTGGTCACGGCGCCCACCGCCACCAGCCCGAACCGCACCCCGGTCATGCTCAACGGCAAGGAGTTCGGCGTCGACTTCAACCCTGCCGCCGATGCCCTGCGGGTCGTGAGTGACACCGGCCAGAACCTGCGGATCATCCCCTCGGCCCGCGCCGCCGCCGACGGCACCGCGCTCCAGCCCGGCGACACCTTCACCGACGCGGCGATCAACCGGGCCGGCGTGACGGTGCCGGGAGTGACCGGGGTGGGGTACACCAACAACGACACCGACCCGGCCACCGCGACCACGCTGTACGACATCGACTCGCAGCGTGACGAGCTGTCGATCCAGAACCCGCCCAACGCCGGCACCCTGACCAACACCGTCCCGTTGAGCGAGCAGACGGGCCCGCGTGTCGGCTTCGACATCCGGACCACCAGCGGCGGCGACCTGGCCGTAGCCTCCCTGACCCGACGGGTTGGCCCGTCGATCCGGACCCGGATCGTGGTCGTCGACCTCGCCACCGGCAACGTCGACAGCCAGGGTCAGCTGCGCCGGACCGTCGTCCTGCGCGACATCGCCCTCGCCAAGTAGTCGTTCTGGCGGTGCTCAGCCCGATGTCGTGCTGAGCACCGCCAGGAACGCACCTAAGCGATCACGACCACGATGTCGCCGGAGCCGACCGACTGGCCGGCTTCGACCTTGACGTCCTGGATGGTGCCGGCCCGGTCGGCGGCGATGTTGTTCTCCATCTTCATGGCCTCGAGGACACACACGGTCTGGCCCACCTCGACCTCGTCACCCACGTTGACCAGCACCTTCACGATCGTGCCCTGCATGGGGACCGTGACTTCACCACTCCCGGCGCCAGCCGACCCGGTGGACGAGCGCCGGGCCCGGGGAGCCAGACCCCGCCCGCCGGCCGCAGCCGCGGGATTGCCCACCGAACCCACTGACTCCGGCACCCAGACGCTCACGGTGAAGCGCCGGCCGTTGACCTCGACGTCGACATCTCGGCGGACCTTGGGCTCGCTCGTTGCATCATCCAGCCCCGAAGGTGTCACCACTGCCGGAGTGGAGGCCGCGGACACCGACGTGAGATCCAGCCGTTCCTCGACCCACTTGGTGGAATGCTCGCCGGCCACGAAGTCCGGATGCCGCAGGATGGCCAGATCGGCCGGAATGGTCGTGGCGATGCCCACCACCTGGAACTCCGCGAGCGCCCGAATGGCCCGGGCGATGGCGACATCCCGGTCCGCTCCCCAAACGATCAGCTTGCCGACGAGGTTGTCGTAGAACTGGCTCACCTCGTCGCCGGCCTCGTAGCCGCCGTCCCAGCGCACGCCGTAGCCCTGCGGCACCCGCAGGGTGGTGATCGAGCCAGGGGAGGGCAGGAACGCCCCGCCAGCAGGGTCCTCGGCGTTGATCCGCACCTCGATGGCATGGCCCCGCCGCACGATGTCGGACTGCCCGAACGACAGCGGCTCGCCAGATGCCACCCGGATCTGCTCGGCCACCAGGTCCAACCCGGTCACCACCTCGGTCACTGGATGCTCCACCTGCAAGCGGGTGTTCATCTCCAGAAAGAAGAAATCACCGTCCTGGTAGAGGAACTCGACGGTGCCGGCGTTGACGTAGCCGCAGGCCTTGGCCACCTTGACCG
>DASXTK010000313.1:0-20752 GCA_036505485.1 Acidimicrobiales bacterium | reverse complement strand
CAGCTGGTGCTGCACGGTGGGGTGGTCTCCTGGGCCGGCCGGGGAGCGGTGCTGGTCGGGTCCTCCGGAGCGGGCAAGTCCACCCTCACCGCCTACCTGGGGCTGCGGGGCTGGACGATCGGCGGAGACGACGGTGCGGTGCTGGTTCCGACTCACCCTCCGACCGCCGAGCCGACGTATGCCACGCTGCGCCTGACCGCGGTCAGCGCTGATCTCCTGGGACTCGTTCCGCCTGCGGTCGGCTCCGCGGTCGCCGGGAAGCTGCGCTTCGCCGGTTCCGGTGATGGTGGCGGACTAGGTGTGTTCCGCCAGGAGCCTGTCGACCTGCATCTGGTGGCCCTGGTCGAGCCGGAGCTGAGCGGCGACACACCGACGTTCGAGCCCCTCGGCGGCATCGCCGCCCACGCCGAGCTGTTCGGGTCGACCTTCCATGCCGACTTCTCCAGGCACAGCCTGCTGCCCGCGGTCATCGACGGATTGGCCGGGGTGGTCGAGCGGACGACCGTCGGCCGCTTGCGGGTGCCCCGCGGCCTGGCTGGCCTGGCCGGAGCGGAGCAGATCCTCCGCCAGCTGCTCGACGGGGATGGAGACGGTCGGTGAGCGCCCGGTTGGCGCGGTTGCCGGGACCGCGCGATGCCCGTCGATTCCTCGGCCAACTGCGCCGCGGTCGGACTAGATCGAGTGCGCTGCGTGCGGTCGTCGACGGCGCGGTGGTCACCTGGACGCTGCGCCGCCACGGGGTCCGACCGTTGTTGGCCGCCGCCGACGGTTCCGGGACCCGGAACGACCTCGACCCGGACCGAGCGGCCGAGGTCTCCGCCGCGGTCGACGCCGCGTTCGGTCTGATCCCGGTGGCACCGACCTGCTTGCGCCGCTCGCTCACCCTGTTGCGGGAGCTGCGACGGCTGGGGCTGGTGGCGACACTTCATGTCGGTGTTCGTACCGTGGACGGCCGGGTCGAGGCCCACGCCTGGGTTCAAGCCGGTGAGCAGGTGGTCAATGACGACGCCGCCCTGATCGCGACCTACACCGAGCTGGCGGCCGGGGAGCTGGAACGCTTGCTCCCCGCGCTGGCGTGAGCTTCGTCGCCGCGGTCGCCGCCGGGCTCCCTACCGACGATGCGGTGCCGTCCCGAGGAGCGGTCGACGAGGTGCGTCACCGCGACCTGGCCGTCGCCTGGAATCCTTCGTGTCCGTGGGTTTCCACCCACGACGACGGCGACACGCTGGTGGTGCTGGACGGGCGGCTCCACAACCTGGGGTCCCCGTCGGCGGCCCAAGCCGAGCTGCTGCTGCAGCGCTATCGCCAACGCGGCATGGAGCTGGCCGACGGGCTGCTGGGCGACTTCGTCGTGATCGTCCTGGATCGCATCACCCACACCCTGCTGGTGGGCAGGGATCCGCTAGGGGTACGGCCCTGGTACCAGGCGTCCGGCGCTGGCGGTCGCCATGCCGGCGCCTCGGATCTGGCCACCCTGGCCGAGCTGCACTGGGTCGACACCACGGTCGACGAGGGTGCAGCCATCGAGTACCTGGCTGCAGTGTCCGCCAGCCGGGGCGGCACGCTGTACCGCGGCATCACGACTCTCCGGCCCGGCATGACCTGGCTGACCGATGGCGCCGGCGCCCGCTCGTTCCAGCATCACCGCTGGGACCTGGCGCCGGATCTGGAGATCTCGTGGGAGGACGCCGCGCAGCGCTGCCGAACGGTGCTCGACGTGGCGGTGCAGTCGCGGATCGACGGGCATCCGACGCCGGTCTGTGAGATCAGCGGGGGTCTGGACTCGTCGGCGGTCGTCGGCACGGTCGCCCGGTTGGGCGTCGACGACGTGCTGGTCGGGCGGCTGATCTTCGACGGCCCCGATGCCGACGAGCGTGCCTTCTCCGACGCGGTGATCGAGCACTGGGGGGTTCCCGCGGTCTCGGCCCCGCCGTGGCTGCCGACCGACGAGGAGTGCCTGGAGCTGACCCGGAGCCTGCGCCGGCCGCTTCCGGACCCGCATTTCACCATGTTCGTCGGACTGCATCGGGCGCTGTTGGCCCGCGGTCGGCCCGACGGGATGACCGGGCTGGGCGGAGACGACGCCTTCGTGACCTCGGGGATCGGCAGCCGAGTGGTCAGCTCGGTCCGACTCCGGGACCGCACCGTGCTCGGCCAGCTGGTCCGGTGGAGCCTGGGGAACCCTCGCCTGGCCTGGACCGATCTGATTCGGCCGACGTTGCATCATCTGGCGCCTTGGCGAGGCGACCGCTTACCCGGCTGGGTGGGCCTCCACGCTCGGAAGCAGGCCGAGCTTCCCCGGTTGTTCCGCCAGCCGGCCAAACGCGTCACCGGGATCGCCGCCATCGACGACCGCATCGGCAACCTGACCTCCGGCTACGACGCTGCCGTCCTGGAACAGCGGGCATTGGTAGCCGACCACGTGGGACGCCGTGATTCCCATCCGTTCCTCGATCCCCGCTTCGTCGAGGCGACCTACGGGCTGGATCCCTGGTGGCCGACCCGAGGGGATCACACCCGGGCCCTGCAGATCGCGGCGTTCGGCGACCGGCTCCCGGCGTCGGTGGCCGAGCGGCGATCGAAGGCCGACTTCGCCGAGGTCTTCTGGCCCCAACTGGTGGGCGAGCCCACGCTGCAGTCGGTGCGCACCGGGCCGCTGGCGGAGGCGGGTTGGTTGGATCCGACCGGCTTCGACCGTCTCACCGAGCGCGCGGAAAGGGGGATGGCCAATGCGGCCATCCCCCTTTCCCGATGTGTTGCGCTCGATCGGTGGCTGCGAGCCCTCTAGGCCATCCCGCTGGCGTCGCCACTAACACCGCAGGTCGACATGCCGCCGAGCTGGGTGTTGTTCTGTCCCCCACCATCCGGGCAACTGCCGTTCATGCCCAGGGTGAGGCTGCTGAGGCTGCCAAGAGCCTGCAGCTTCGGAGTCACATACTTCATTCCCGCTCCATTCCCGCCCACGGCCCGCCTGGCCGCTGGTTGTGGTCGCAAAGTAGTCCAACCTGGGGTCCGACCACAAGGAGTAGCCACCGTTAGTCGCAGAATTGACGCAATCACGTCTGGTTGGGTGGGTGAGGCGGGAACTACCGTGAGAGCGGATGTGGTGACAACGGGACACCGCGTCGTCGGCGGGGGAGGGCCATGTCGACGAGACCGCTGGGGAAGTGGCTGATCGCCGCGCTGGGCCTGGTCGCGGTCGTCATCGCGGTCGACAGCTCCGGTCTGCTCTCCACCGATGCTGCGGTCGTCGTCGACGACAGCGCCCAGCTCTTCGCCGGCCTCGCCGCCACCATCGCCTGCTGGTGGACCGCCCGCAACGCCCGCGGCTCGGAGCGGACCTGGCGCCGGCTGATGGCGTGCGGCATGGGCGGGTGGAGCATCGGTCAGGCCTTCTGGTCGTGGTACCAGATCTTCTCGGACACCCCGCTGCCGTCGCCTTCCTGGGCTGACGTCGGTTATCTCACGATGCCGGTCTTCGCTCTGCCGGCCCTGCTGGTGATGGCGGTCGAACCGCCGCGCCACGCCATCGCCGTGCTGCACCGCATCTCGTTGGTGTTCGTGCTCGACGGGCTGATCATCGTCGGATCGCTGTTCATCCTCACCTGGTCGACCGCCCTCGGAGCAGTGGTCCGGGCCGGGGCGCCGACCGGCGCGGCGTTCGCGGTGGCCATCGCCTATCCGGTCACCGACCTGATGCTGGTGGTCATGGTCGTGCTGTTCGCCGTGACCAAACGGGTGCCGCGCCAGCACGTCACCCAGCTGCGGCTCTTCGGCCTGGGGCTGGTGGGGATCTCGGCGTCGGACAGCATCTTCGCCTACCTGGTCAGCAGCGGCGCCGACGAGATGCCGCCGGCCACCAATGCCGGGTTCATCATCGGACCGCTGCTGATCGCGGTCGCGGCGCTGGCCACGGCCGACGGCCAGCACACCGTGGGCGCGCACCGGGCCGGCCGGCTGATCGAGCGGGGCCACCTGCTTCTGCCGTACGCGTTGGTAGCGGTCACCGGGATCGTCGTCGCGGCCCAGAGCATGGCCGGCCGCCGCATCGACGGGGTGGAGGCCACCGTGGCCTGGCTGGTGCTGGGGCTGGTCCTGGTGCGGCAGATCGTCACCCTGATCGAGAACACCACGCTGCTCGAACGGATCTCGGCCACCCAGGCCGAGCTGGCCCACCGGGCCCAGCACGATCCGCTGACCGGGCTGCCCAACCGGGCGCTGTTCAGCGAGCGGCTCCTCGGAGCCATGGAGCGGCACCGGGTCTACGGGCGGCCCTACGCCCTGCTGCTCGTCGATCTCGACGACTTCAAGCTGATCAACGACAGCCTGGGCCATGCCGCCGGCGACTGGTTGTTGCATGCCGTCGCGGAACGGTTGCGGAACTGCGTGCGCAGCGACGACACCGTGGCCCGGCTGGGCGGCGACGAGTTCGCGGTGGTCATCGAGGGGGTCAACGAGGCCCCGGCGATCATCGGGGACCGCATCGTGTCCGCACTGCGCCATCCGTTCGAGATCGACGGCCGGCTGTTGGCCCTCAGCGGCAGCGTGGGCGTGGTGGAGCCGGGCCGCGATGAGGTCGACATCACCGCCGACGCCCTCCTGCAACGAGCCGACGGCGCCATGTACGCCGGCAAACGCCGCGGCAAAGGCATAGCCGTGCGCTACGACCCCACCCTCCTCCACGACATGCCCTCCCCGATGCCGCTCCCCGACTGATATCAAAGTGATATCATTTGGATGTGACCAACATCCACGTGCGCAACGTTCCCGACGACGTGGCTGAGCGGCTGAAGCGGCTCGCGGCTCGTGAGCGGCTGTCGTTGAACGCCTACCTCGTCCGGCAGTTGGAGCATGCCGCTCGGGTTGCGGACAATGCTGCGTTGCTCGCCGATCTGCCCGACCGTCGTCGGGTCACGACCGAGGACGTGGTCGAAGCACTCCAGGAGGCCCGAGAGGATCGATGATCGTTGTCGACGCGACGACCATTGTCAGTGGGCTGCTCATGCGGGGGGATGCGCGGGACTTCCTGGCCAACAACGAGCTCCACATCCCGACCCTGGCTGACAGCGAGATCGTGTCGACACTGACCCGGATGGTGCGCAACAAGGACCTGGCGGCAACGGCGGCCAAGTCCACCCTCGATGCCTGGCTGGGCATCGCGGTACAGCGACATATGGCCTACTCCGACTTGCTGCGGATGTGGGATCTACGCCACAACGTCAAGGCCTACGACGCCACCTACGTCGCCCTGGCGGAACGCCTCCAGATCCCCCTGGTCACCTGCGACAAGCGCCTGACCACCGCCGGCGGCGTCAAGTGCGAGCTCGTCCTCGTGACTGGTTGAGGAGCCCGCCGTGCTGGTGGTGCCACCCGAAACTGAGGCGTTTCTCGCGCTTATAGCGCGGCAAACGCCTCAATTTCGTGGAGGGGCCGGGGGTTGCTACGGGAGGATGGCGTAGATGGTGGCGGTGGAGCCGGAGCCGGCTTTGTGGATGGGGCCGCCTACGAGGACCCAGGCGCCGGTGGGGGGTAGCGAGCCGAGGTTGTTGAGGTTCTCGAGGCTGATGCGGTGCTGGTCGAAGAGCAGGGTCGATGCCGTGAAGTCGGGGTCGATGCCGAGATCGGCGCCGAAGGTGTCGGTGCCGAGGGACCCGCGCACATCGAGCTTTTGCTTGTCGATCAGCCATTGCACCGACTCGGGGCTGAACCCGGGCTGGTGGATCACGCCGTCGGCGTCGAGGTTGGGATAGGCGTCGGTGCCCCACCTGGACTCCCACCCGGTCCAGAGGATCACGGCGGCCCCGTGGGGGATCCGTCCGTAGACCCGCTCCCACGCCTTCAGGTCGGCGATGGTGAGCGCGTAGTCGTCGTTGCCGACGACCTTGTCCCTGATGTCGATCTTCACCGCCGGCAGCAACAGGTCGTTGGGGTCGAGCTGATCGGCGGTCAGGCCGCCCTCCTGGAAGTGGGCCGGCGCCCCCCAGTGGGTTCCGGTGTGTTCGGCCTCCTGGACGTATTGCATGTAGAAGCCGTCCTCGGGGATGGTGGCCACCGTGGTCAGCGTGAAGGCCGGATCCCCGGGAAACACGTTGGTCACCGCCGGGTCGTTGACATGGGACAGCGACACCAAGGTCGCTCCGCCGAACGGTGGGTTGTGGGCGCCCCGGTCGGGGCTGGCCCCGGCGACGTCACCCAGACCGAGCACCTGCCCTCCGACGATGCCTGCCACCCCTGCCCCCGCCGCCTGCATCAGTTGTCGTCGTTCCACCAGCTTCACCGTCGCCTTCCGTCGAGGATTGGGACTTCCGTGTGACGCACACGTTAGGTCCCGGCGCCGGTCGGCTCCGTGCCGATCTCAATCGACGCCATCCTCCGTGCCGTGGCCGTTCCCATGGTTGGTGAAGCTGCCGACCGCGACGATGTAGCCGGCATCGCGCATGGCCCGGACCACCCGGTCGACGTGATGGTGGTCGAGGGTCTCGATGGTGACCTCCACGTGGGCCGATTTGGCCGATATGTCGAGGAACATGCGCTGGTGGATGATCTCCACGATGTTGGCGCCGGCCCGGCCCAGCAGGGTGGTGACTTCGCCGAGGGTGCCGGGGACGTCGGGCAGTTCGATGTGGAGCCGGGTCAGCCGCCCGTTGCGGATGAGCCCCCGCATGATCACCGACGCCAGCAGCCGGGGATCGATGTTGCCCCCGGTGAGGATGACCCCGACGCGTCGTCCCACGAACCGCTCCCGATGGGCCACCAGCGCGGCGATCCCGGCCGCACCGGCACCCTCGCTGACGACCTTCTCGATCTCCAGCAGCAGGTTGATGCCGGACTCGATGTCGTCCTCGGACACGGTGACGATGTCGTCGACCAGCGCCCGCAGGATCGGTCCGGTGATTGCGCCCGGCCGGGGAACGGCGATGCCCTCGGCCAGGGTGGCAGCCGTAGCGCAGGTTCGTTCCTCGTCGTGGAAGAAGCCGGCCATCGCCGGGTACCGCTCGGTCTGCACCCCGACCAGGTCGATGCCGGGACGCAGGTGCCGCGCCGCCACCGCGACGCCGGCGAGGAGCCCGCCGCCACCCACCGGGACGAGCAATGTGTCGAGCCCGGGATGGTCCTGCAGCAGCTCCAGCGCCACGGTTCCCTGGCCCGCGATCACGGCGGGGTCGTCGAAGGGATGGACGTACGTCCGCCCCTCGCTCTCGATGATGCGGTGGGTCTCGGCCTCGGCCTCGGCGAGTCCGTTGCCCGCCAGGACGACGCGGGCACCCAGCTCCCGGGCCCGCTGCACCTTGACGAACGGGGTGTTGGCCGGCATGACGATGGTGGCGTCGATGCCCAGCCGCTTGGCGTGGTAGGCGACGGCCTGGCCGTGGTTGCCGGCCGACATGGCCACGACGCCGCACGCCCGTTCCTGCTCGTCGAGCAGTAGCAGCTTGTTGAGCGCGCCCCGCTCCTTGAACGCCGCGGTGAACTGCAGGTTCTCGAACTTGACCACGACATCGCAGCCCAGGATCTGGGACAGGGTGTGGGAGTGGGCGCTGGGGGTGCGGGCAATGGTGCCGAGCAGTCGGGACTCGGCGGCCAGGATGTCGCTGAAACTGAGCGGCAGTGGCTCGCTCGGGGGAGTCGGCGGCGATGGCGTCGTTGGCATCGCGGCGCTCACGTAGAGGCTCGCAGGATGATCTGTTTCTCGGTCACCTCGTCGAGGACCTCCTGGATCGGTTCGACCCCCAGCCCTGGCCCGGTGGGCACGCTCAGTGTGCCATCCCGGTCACGGAACGGGGGAGTGATATCGCGGGCGAAGTAGCGGCTCGATGGGGCCAGGTCGGGCGGAAGCGTGCAGCCAGGCAGCGCCGCCACCGCCAGGTTGAGGGCCCGTCCCAGCCCGGTCTCCAGCATCCCTCCTGCCCGCAAGGGAACCGAGTGCTCGACGCAGCGCTGGTGGATGCGGTGGGCCTCCAGCAGCCCGCCGACCCGCCCCACCTTGAGATTGACGGCCAGCGTGACCCCGGCCAGTCCGGCCAGCGCCAACGCGGTGTCCAGGTCGCCCAGCGATCCGATCGACTCGTCCAGGCACACCGGGACGTCGACCCCGATGTCGACGGCCAGCGCAATGTGTCCGGTGAGGTCGTCGGGCGGGAACGGCTGTTCGATGGCGACCAGTCCCAGGGACTCGTGGGCCAGGTTGCGCAGGGCCCGGCGATGCCCGGGGAAGTCGCTGCGGTAGCTCCCGTTGGCATCGACCAGCAAGGCGACGCCGGATCCGACCGCCTCGCGCACTGCCCGCACGGGCGAGATGTCCCACGCCGGGGTCACCTTGAGCTTCAACGCCCGGTGCCCTTCGCCGCACCACCGCCGCGCCGACGCCACTAGCTCATCGACGGTCTGGGTGATGCCTAGGGCGATCCCGGTGGTGACCTCACGGCGGTCGGCGCCGAGGAACTCGGCCACTGAACGTCCCTCGGCCCGCAGCCCGGCGTCGATGATGGCGCCCTCCAGGGCGGCCTTGGCCATGTTGTTGCCCCGGACCTCGTGCAGCGACGCGCCGGCCAACGCCCGGGGAACCAGGTGGTGCTCCAGGACGTGGAGTGCGCCAGCTGTGTACTCCGGCCAATAGGTGGGGTCGATCTCGGCGACGCACTCGGCCCAGCCGTCGGCCTCAGACCGCCCGGTGATGGCCCGGACGATGACCACCTCACGATGCCGGCGGAGGGCATGTCCGGACTGGAACGCCTCGACCAGGGGCAGCCGGATCACCCGCAGCTCGATGGCGTCCAGCTCGACTTGCATGAACCTCTCCCGGGACAGTTCCTAGGTGAGGCTAACTACCGGTGTCGGAGGTAGCCGGTACCCTGGCTACGCGATGGGGTCGACCGCAGTGATGCTGAAAGCCAACGATCTGTGCTGGTGCGGCAGTGGCCGCAAGTTCAAGCGCTGCCACAAGGCCAGCACGGAGCACATCCGGGCCGGACGGGTCAGCGCTACTCGCCCGGTTCCCACCGAGATCCCTCGCCCGCCCTACGCCGAGTCCGGTGTGGCGGTGCGGGTGCCGGAATCCCCGGTGCGCTCGCCCGAGGTCATCGAGCGGATGCGCCGCGCCGGCCGGGCCGCAGCCGAGGTGCTGCAGACCATCGGGGCCGCCGTGGCTCCGGGGGTGACCACCGACGAGCTCGACGCCCTGTGCCACGAGGAGTGCATCAAGCGGGGCGGCTATCCCAGCCCGCTCAACTACAACGGCTTCCCGAAGTCGTTGTGCACGTCGGTCAACGAGGTCATCTGCCACGGGATCCCCGACGACCGGGCGCTCATCGATGGCGACATCGTGAACCTCGACGTGACCATCTTCGTCGAGGGGGTGCACGGCGACACCAACGCCACGTTCCCGGTCGGCACCATCGACGCCGAGTCGGCCCGGTTGATCCGGGTCACCCGGGAGTCGTTGGACAAGGGCATCGAGGTGGTCCGGCCCGGCCAGCAGCTGAGCGCCATCGGCCGGGCCATCCAGACCCACGCCGAAGCCGCGGGCTACGGCGTCGTGCGGGCCTTCGTCGGCCACGGCATCGGCGAGCAGTTCCATGCCGACCTGCAGATCCCGCACTACTACGACGCTCGGGCCACCACGGTCCTCGAGCCGGGCATGACCTTCACCATCGAGCCGATGATCACCATCGGCGCTTGGCAGCACCAGCTCTGGCCCGACGGCTGGACCGCGGTCACCATCGACCGCCGCCGCACTGCGCAGTTCGAGCACACGTTGGTCGTCACCGACGAAGGTGCCGACGTTCTCACCCGCGCGGAGTGATTTCCGGGCTCGCGAGGCGGCCCATCCCCAGGTGAAGGTGCAGATAAACCACTGTATGTAGCAGGACCGTTTCTGCCACTGCGTAGAGTGTGCGACCAACTTCGTGCCGTAGTGGTCAGAAACGAGCTCATGACGCCCAGTACCCAGTGGTTTGCCGCTCTCGTCCCGGCCGCGTGTGTGTTCTCGCTCCTTTCTCCGGTCAGCTCGGAAACCGCCGGCGCCGAGGCCGCGGGCGTCGAGCGCGAGTACGTCGTCGTGTTCGATCGGTACGTGGACCACGCCCGTCAGGACGTGACCCAGGCCGGCGGCACCGTCATCGACGTCAACCAGCAGATCGGTCTGGCCCTGGTGCGCTCGACCGACCGGCACTTCCAGGACGACGTCCGGGCCGAGGCCGGCGTGCGGGGCGTGATGTTCAACCAGGCCGTCGGCATGTCCCGGCCCGACATGCCCCACATGTCGGCGCCCGAGCGACCCACGCGGGAGGAGCGCCGCCGGGCCGCCGCCAACGCCCGAGCCGTCGTTCAGGACGAGGACACCCAGGAGGAGCAGACAGCGGAGTTCCCGTGGCCCGCCCCGACGCCGGAACCGTTGGCCGACCGGCAATGGGACATGACCATGATCGGTGCCACCGCCGACGGCGCCCATCGTCAGGTGACCGGGGCCGGCGTCGACGTGGGGATCATCGACACCGGCATCGACGCCCGGCATCCCGACATCGCCCCCAACTTCGACTACGCCCGGTCCCGCAACTTCGCCACCGACCGGCCCGAGATCGACGGACCGTGTGAGGTCCCGACCTGCGTCGACCCGCCCGACGTGGACGGGCGGGGCCACGGCACCCACGTCGCCGGCACCATCGCCGCGGCCCGCAACGGGTTCGGGATCGCCGGCGTCGCCCCCGACGCCAAGCTGATCAACCTGCGCGCTGGTCAGGACTCGGGTTACTTCTTCCTCTACGAGACCGTGGATGCGCTGGTGGAGGCCGGGGATCTGGGCCTCGATGTCGTCAACATGAGCTTCTACACCGATCCGTGGCTCTACAACTGCGACTCCCGGGACGACTACGTGTCGGGCGAGGTGACCGACGAGGAGCTGGAGCAGCAGCGGTTGGCCCGCCAGGTCGTCGGTGCGGCGCTGGAGTACGCCCACACCCGGGGCGTCACGTTGGTGGCGGCCTCGGGCAACGAGCACACCGACCTGGCCGCCCCCGAGCGGGTGGATCCGTTCGTGCCCGGGGTGGGCTCGCCGGCCCGCACCCGCACGGTCCGCCACGACTGCATCAACCTGCCCAGCGAGGGCCCGCACGTGATCTCGGTGGGCGCGGTCGGACCCACGGGGACCAAGGCGGACTACTCCAACTATGGGCTCGGCAGCATCGCGGTGACCGCCCCCGGCGGCTGGCTCCGGGACGGGATCGGCACGCCGGACTACGAGACCCCGGACAACCTCATCCTGTCGTCCTACCCCCAGGACGAGGCCATCGCCCAAGGGCTGGCCGACGCCGGCGGCGCGCCGATCGACGGGTTCTCGTTGCGCTATTGCGATGCCATCGGGCTGAGCTGCGGCTTCTACACCTACCTGCAGGGCACGTCGATGGCCGCGCCCCATGTGGTGGGGGTGGTGGCGTTGATCATCCAACGGGAAGGCTCGGGCACGCCGCTCACCGGCTACTCGCTGGCGCCCGACCGGGTGGCCGAGCTCCTGGCCCAGACCTCGGTGGACCAGCCGTGCCCGGTCGGCGGCGCTGAGGACTACACCGACGAGGGCCGGGCTTCAACCTGGACCGCGCTGTGCACCGGGGGCGCCGCGGTAAACAGCCTCTACGGCGAGGGCATCGTCAACGCCGCCGCGGTCTCCCTCAACCCGAACCGGTAGCGGCGGCAGTGGCGTCGACGCTGGTGCAGAAGTCGTCGATGCGGGACCGCAGGACGTCCAGGCTGGACTTCCAGAACGCCTGGTCGTGCAGGTCGATGTCGAACCGGCGGGCCAGCTCTTTGGCCGGGGCCAGACCGGTGGACGACAGCAGGTCGTCGTAGCGGGAGCGGAACCCGTCGGCGTCCTCCCGCCAGCGGGCGTAGAGGCCCAGCCCGAACAACAGCCCGAACGTGTAGGGCCAGTTGTAGAAGGTGGCGAAGTAGTAGTGCGGCTTGGCCGCCCACATGTACGGATGCCGGGCCTCGGGATCGAGCCCGTCGCCGTAGGCATCGACCTGGGCCGTCTCCATCAGCTCGCACAGCTCCCGCACCGACACCGTCGATTCCCGGCGCCGTTCGAACAGCCGGCTCTCGAACAGGAAGCGGCTGCGGATGTCCACCACCACCTGGCATGCGCCCTGCAGATCGACCTCGAGCAAGGCCAGCCGCTCGTCTCCGGTCGTCGCCTCCAGGGACTGGTCGGTGAGGATCGTCTCGCAGAAGATGCTGGCGGTCTCGGCCAGCGGCATCGGGGTGGCCCGCTGCAGCGGCGTCCGCTCCCGCAGGTTGACGTTGTGGTAGGCGTGGCCCAGCTCGTGGGCCAGGGTGTGCACCGAGTCGAACGAGCCGTCGAAGTTCATGAGGATCCGGCTGGCGCCGTCGCCCACCTCGGCACAGAACCCCCCGCCGACCTTGCCGGCGCGGGGGCCGGCGTCGACCCAGGACTCGGCCAGGGCCCGGCGGGCCAACCCGACCAGCTCGGGGGAGTAGCTGGCGAAGGCCTCGGTGACCGCGGCCACGGCGTCGTCCCATTCCCGGGCCCGGATCGCACCGACCGGGGCGAACAGATCCCAGAAGGCGCACTGCTTCTTGCCGAGGAGCTGAGCTTTGGCCGCCAGGTAGCGCCGGAAATCGCCCAGGGCGTCGTCGACCGCGGCGCCCATGGCGGTCAGGGTCGGGCGGTCCACTGCGTTGGCCTCGAGCACGGCGTCGAGCGGATCGTCCCAGCCCCGGCGGCGTCCGAGCGCCAGCGACTCGCCCTTGAGGGCGTTGAGGGCCGCGGCGATCGGCGCGGCATGAGCCTCCCAGGCCCCGAGCTCGGCCCGGAACGCCGCCTCCCGCAGCACCGGGTCGGGGTTGGTGGCCAGGCCCCGGACCGCGAAGATCGGCAGGGCCTTCTCGGTGCCGTCGGGGAACTGCACCGGCGCGGTGATGCCGGCGCTGACGTCCTCGTACAGCCGGCTCCAGGCGGTGGACCCGGTCAGGCCCAGCTCGGCGGCCAGCACCTCTTCGGGCTCGGACATCTGGTGGGTGGCCCGGCGCCCGGCCTTGCGCAGGGGCCAGGCGTGGTCGTTCGCGGCGGCGCTGGATTCGACCAGCTGCTCGGGATCGAGCCGACCGACCCAGGCGTCGAACCGGGTCCGCAGCACCTTCAGGTCCGCCTCGACGGTCTGCAGCCGGGACAGCAGCTGTTGGGCGGCCTCGTTGGTGCTGTCGCCGCTGACATGGGTGTAGGCGAAGCCTTCGAGCCGGTCGAAGGTGTCCAGGACCGCGTTCGTGGCGGCCAGCACCTCTTCGAACGCCGCGACCGCACCGTTGGCAGAGTCGCCGGAGCGAACGTCGTGGCGGTCGTACAGGGCCTGCAGATCGGCCAGCCCGGCCGCGAACTGTTGCTCGGCCTCGTGGATCTCGGGTCCGGACACCGACGGGAACAGCGTCGTCAGGTCCCAGCGGGGAAGAGGTTCGGCGGGTGTGGTGGCGGCGGTCACAGTGGCAGGCTATGTCCATGCCGGCTACCACCATCCTCGGGATCGAGACCTCCTGCGACGAGACCGCGGCCGCGGTCGTGGACGGCGCTCGGGTGGTGCGCTCGTCGGTCGTGGCCAGCCAGATCGACCGCCACGCCCGCTTCGGCGGGGTGGTCCCCGAGATCGCCAGCCGGGCCCACGTGGAGCTGCTGACCCCGGTGGTGGCCCAGGCGCTGGTGGAGGCCGGGCTGTCCGACGACGAGGTCGAGGCCGTGGCTGCGACCAACGGCCCCGGGCTGATCGGGTCGCTGCTGGTCGGGTTGAGTGCGGCCAAGGCCCTGGCCCTGGTGTGGGACGTGCCGTTCGTGGCGGTGAACCACCTCGAGGGCCATCTCTACGCCGCGTTCCTGGAGGAGCCCGACCTGGAGTTGCCCCTGGTGGTCCTGCTGGTGTCGGGTGGCCACACCATGCTGGTGCACATGGAGGACCACGGCCGCTACCGGCTGCTGGGAACCACCATCGACGACGCGGCCGGCGAGGCGTTCGACAAGGTCGCCCGGTTCCTCGGCCTCGGGTACCCCGGTGGTCCGGTGATCGACAAGCTCGCCGCCCACGGTGATCCCGAGGCGGTGGCCTTCCCGCGGGCCCTGCCTGATCGGCCCTACGACTTCAGCTTCAGCGGCCTCAAGACCGCGGTGATCAACCACGTGCGGTCCCATCCCGAGGTGGCGACCGAGGATGTCGCCGCCAGCTTCCAGCAGGCCGTGGTCGACGTGCTTGTCAACAAGGCCCGGCGAGCCGCCCGTGACGTCGGCGCCTCCGGACTGTGTTTGGGCGGTGGCGTGGCCGCCAACCGGTCGCTGCGCGAGCAACTGGGGGCGGCGTGCGAAGAGGACGGGATGCGCTGCTTCCTGCCCAGCCCGGCCATGTGCACGGACAACGCCGCGATGATCGCCGCGGCTGGCTGGTGGCGCCTCCAATCCGACGGCCCCAGCCCCCTGGACACCGGCGCTACCCCCAACCTCCGCCTGGTCTCGTAGTCCCCCCGGCGGACCGGGGGGACCACGAACAGGGTCAGGCCGCGGGGGCTGCCGGCGCTGCCGGGCAGGCCGCCGCGATCTCGGCGGTCAGTGCCGTCACGGCGGCGTCATCGCCGCCGGTGAGGGCTCCACTCACCTTCTCGGCGTTGGCCTCGATGTAGGCCCCGGTGCACTCGACTGCCGCATCGTCGGGCCCGTCCTCGCCGTAGAGGTCGCCCAGGCCGCTGGCCGTCAGCATCTCGTCCATCGTGCCCGGGCAAGCGGTCACGGCGGACTTGTACGCCGTCTCGATATCGGCGGTATCGGCCGACGAGTCCAGGAACACGGCTGCCGTCGTGTCGGTGGTGAGGTCGTCGTCGATCTCGTCGGTGAGGCACTGGATGCTGGGGGCCGTCAGCGTCATGTCCGGGCCGAGGCCGTTGTACACGATCTGGTCCTTGAGGATCCCCGTGACCTTGCAGTCCTTCAGGGACTTGGCCAGCTTGTCCTTGGCGTCGGAAGGCACATCGACGTTCAGGGAAGCGAGATCCGTGGCGGCGCCCAGTTTGTCCGCCGTCACGTCGGCGTCCTCCAAGGCCTTGACTCCGACGGAGTCGACGATTCCTTGAGCTATGCACTTCGCCTCGGTATTGGTGAACGAGGGCCCCTCCTGTGCCTTGTTCAGGGAGGTGCTGATTGCGTCTACGTAGGTGTCGGATTTGCTACTACTACTACTGCTGTCGTCGTCATCCCCGCAGGCGGCAACGAAGCTCAGACCCGCCACGAGGGTGCACAGTATTTTTCGCATCGTCGGACGGTACCTCCGGCGCTGCTCAAGGGGTATGCACCCCCCCGGTGATCACCCGGTCGGCTGGCTGGCGGGGACGGTCGGGCAGGCGGCTCGGATGGCCTCCTTGACCGCATCCAGCGAGGCCGAGTCGTCGCTGTTGAGTGCGTCGCTCACGGCTCGGGTGTTGGCGCTGACGTAAGTGTTCACGCAGTCTTTGGCATCGGCCGGTGCGCCCAGAGTGGCCACCATCACCTCGGCCAGGGCGTCGGGACAGCCGGTGACGGCGCCCAGGAACATCGGCCGCAGCGTCTCCTGGTACCGCGAGGTGTCCACGAACCCGGACACGAGCGCGCCGAGGGCGGCCCGGTCGTCAAGCTTCTCGGTGACACAGCTGGCCTCCTCGGCCGTGAACTCGGCGCCGGAGTTGCTGGCGAAGGACTTCACCAGCTGCTCCTCGAACCGGGTGGCGATGTCGCAGTCCTCGAACGCCTTGGTCAGCTTCTCCTGAGCACTGGCAGACAGCTCGACGTCCAACGACTGCAGATCCGCGGCCTCGCCGAACTCCGTGGCCGAGACGTCGGCATCCTTCAGGGTCTTCACCCCGACCGCGTCGACGATGGCGGTCGCGGCGCACTTGGCCTGGGTGTCGTCGAGGGCGAATCCGTTCTGTTCGTCGCCCAACGAAGTGGCGATCACGTCGACATACGGATCGGCGCTGTTGTCGTCATCGTCGTCGCCGCACCCGGAGGCGAGCAGAATCGAGGCAGCAAGGACCGCACACACCGTGGTTCGCATCGCCGGACGGTACCGACGACCGTCCGAGGTGCCGCGGACCCTTATGCCTGGGTCGCCGACGCGAGCGCCGGGGCCAAGTCGCCTCGGCCGACGTTGCGGACCCCGTTGGTCAGGCCGAGCCAGGTGGCCGTCTCGTTGAGCTCGGCGGCCAGCTCATGGGCGATGTGGTCGTGGTCGTCGTGGCCGTCCTCGGTCCACACCGATTGCACCAGCAGCGTCCCGCCGGCCCGGTCGGCTTTGAGGTCCACCCGGGCCACCAGCGCCTCGCCGAGCAGGAACGGCAGAACGTAGTAGCCGTGCACCCGCTTCGGCGCGGGCGTGTAGATCTCGATGCGGTAGCGGAAGTCCCACAGCCGCTCGGTGCGCTGGCGTTCCCAGATCAGCGAGTCGAACGGCGAGAGCAGGGCCCGGGCCCGCATCCGCCGGCGAGGCTGCCGGGCGTCTGGATGGAGGTACGCGGGCTGCTTCCAGCCTTCGACGCGGGTCGCGACCAGCTGTCCCTCGGCCACCAACTGGTCCAGCAGCGGCCGGGATCCGGGGACTCCGATGCGGAAGTAATCGGCCAGATCCTTAGCGGTTCCCACGCCGTGGGCCCGGGCCGCCACCAGCAACAACGCTCGCTTGGCCTCCTCGTGCGTCGGCTCGGGCTGCGCCAGCACCTCGGTCGGAAGCCACTGCTCCGGCGCCATGTACATCCGTTCGAACCCGTTGCGGGTGGCGGTGACCTGACCGGTCCAGAACAGCCACTCCATGATCCGCTTGCCCTCGCTCCAGCCCCACCAACTGGACCGTTGCCGGTTCTTACCCTCGTGGACCTCCATGGCGCCCACGGTCACCGGACCCCGGCGCGCCACCTCGTCGAGGGTGGCGGAGATGAGCTCGGGGTTGCGTTCCGCGGCCTCGCGCACCCCACTCCAGCCGTGGCCCTCGGCCATGCGCCAGCGGAACAGCGGATGCCGCTCCACCGGGTGCAGCGAGGCCTCGTGGCCCCAGTACTCGAACACCTCACGCCCGGCGTTGGCCGCCCACAGCCAAGTGGTCAGCGCGGCCCGGTCGTAGGGGCCGAGCCGGGCGAAGAACACCAGCTCGTGGCTGCGGGTGAGCACGTTGACCGAGTCGAGCTGCACCGTTCCGAGTTGCGCCAGCACCTTGCGAAAATGGCGCCGGTCGATCCGCCCGTCCGGCCGGGGAACACCGAAGCCCTGAGCGGCCAGGGCGATGCGCCGGGCGTCGCGCAACGAGAGGTCCACCGGTCCCATGCGGCATTCAGCCTGGCACGTCGCGCCCACTAGGTTGACGCCCTGTCAGATTCTTCGAGCCGAGGAGTCCGCCTGATGGGCTATCGAGTGGTGGTCGATTTCGACCTGTGCGAGAGCAACGCACGGTGCATGGAGGTCGCACCCGAGGTGTTCGAGGTGCGTGACGACGACTTCCTCTACATCCTCGACGAGACCCCGCCCGAGGAGCTGCGATCCAAGGTCGAGGAAGCGGTCCGCCGCTGCCCCAAGGCGGCGATCTCCATCGTCGACGAGTAGTCCTCGAAACCCGCGTCTGTCGTCGTGCGCTCCGTCGTCGTCGTCGGTGGCTCGCTGGCCGGGCTGCGGGCGGCTGAGGAGCTGCGCTATCAGGGCTTCGACGGCGCCATCGCCATCGTCGGCGAGGAACCCGACCGACCCTACGACCGGCCGCCCTTGTCCAAGCAAGTGCTGGCCGGCGAGTGGGAGCCAGATCGCATCGAGCTTGGACCGACTGTGGTCGACGACCTCGATGCCCTGGATCTGGACTGGCATCTCGGCACTCGGGCGGTCGATCTTGACCTGAACGAACGCCAGGTCCTGCTCGACGATGATCGGCAGCTACCGTTCGACGGGCTGGTCATCGCCACCGGTGCCACGCCCCGGAACCTGCCCAACCCCAACCAGCTGGCCGGGATCCACACCCTGCGCACGCTCGACGACTGCCTGGCCATCCGGGCCGCGCTCGACGCCACGCCCCAGCGGGTGGTAGTGGTCGGCGCCGGCTTCATCGGCTCCGAGGTGGCCGCCACCTGCCGGACCCGCGGCCTCGACGTCACCCTGGTGGAGGCCCTGCCGGTCCCTATGGAGCTGGCGGTCGGACCGGTGATCGGGGCGCTCAGCGCCGACATCCACCGCGACCACGGGGTGGATGTGCGTCTCGGCGTGGGCGTCGACGGCTTCGTGGGCGGCGAGCGGGTCGAGCGGGTCCACCTGGCCGATGGCAGCGTGATCCCCGCCGACGTCGTCGTGGTCGGGGTGGGGGTGGTGCCCACCACCGGCTGGCTCGACGGCTCGGGCCTGCCCCTCGACAACGGGGTGGTGTGCGACGAGACCGGCCTGGTCGCTCCCGGTGTGGTCGCCGCCGGTGACGTCGCCCGGTGGCCCAGCCGGCGGTTCGGCTGCCGGCTGCGGGTCGAGCATTGGGACAATGCCGTGGCCATGGGCGAGCACGTGGCCCAGCGGCTGCTGGCATCGTCTCCTGACGAGGACCTGGCCCCGTACGATCCGGTGCCGTGGTTCTGGTCCGATCAATATGACCGCAAGCTGCAATTGGCCGGGTTGGCCGCCGGCGCCGACGAGATGGTGGTGGTCGACGGCTCGCTGGCGGAGCGGCGGTTCGCCGCCATCTACCGCCGGGGCGAGTCCATCGGCGCGGTGCTGGCCATGAACCGGCCTCGCATGGTGGTGAAGTACCGGGCGCTCATCGAGCAGGGGGCGTCCTGGGAAGCCGCGCTCGACGCATGACCGCCGTCGCCTTCCTGCTGCTCATCGTCACCCTGGTCGTCGCGGTCGGCGACTGGATCGCGGTGCATCACGGCAACCAGACCCTCGAGTACCTGTGCAAGCCGCTGACCATGGTGTGCCTGATCGGCGTGGCCTGGGCCATCGAACCGGACAACACCACCGCCCGCAGCTGGTTCATCGCCG
The DNA here is from genome assembly GCA_036505485.1 of Acidimicrobiales bacterium. Taxonomy (GTDB): domain Bacteria; phylum Actinomycetota; class Acidimicrobiia; order Acidimicrobiales; family VFJN01; genus DASXTK01. Next base: position 1,737 of record DASXTK010000313.1, on the reverse strand, counting down.
CTCTCGTCTTGTCGCTGCTGGGCGACGTGTTCCTCATGCTCGATCACCAACCGGACCGGAATCTTTTCGTCTTCGGGTTGGGCGCCTTCCTACTGGCGCATCTGGCCTATGTCGTCGGGATGCTGGTCGATGGGGTCCATGGCGTCGGGGTGCTGGTCGGGGTGCTGGTGGTGGCGGTGTTGATCCTCGTGGTGGGGACGCAGCTGATCCGGGCCGCCTACGCCAACGAGACCGCCATGGCCGGTCCGGTCATGGCCTACACCGCGGTGATCTCGGCCATGGTGATCGCCGCCGCCGGGGTGGGCCGGCCGCTGGGTGTGCTCGGCGCCGGGCTGTTCTACGCCTCCGACGCCATGATCGGCTGGCAGCGCTTCGTCCGGCGGTACTCCTGGTTCCCGCTGGCCATCATCGTCACCTACCACCTGGGCCAGACCGGGCTGGTGCTGTCGCTCATCTAGCTCACCTCACCCGCTGGGGGTGAGGACCAGGCCGGGTCGAGCGGGGACAGTCAGCGGCGTGAGCGCTGTCGCGGCCACGTTGCTGGTGCTCACGTTGGTGGTCGCGGTGGGGGACTGGCTGGCGGTGGCTCGCCAGGACTTCCACCTGAACCTGGTGTGTCGGCCTCTGGTGCTGTTGCTGCTGATCGGGGTCACCATCGAGCTGCAGCCCAGCAGCTCCGAGGCCTGGGCCTGGTTCCTGATCGCCCTGGTGTGCTCGCTGCTGGGTGACCTGACCCTGATGTTCCAGGGGGCGTTGACCCCGACCAGCCTGGGCTTCTTCGTGGCCGCCCACCTGGCCTATCTCGGCGGACTGGTGTTCCTCGGCCTGGACGGGCCGCGGCTGGTCGTCGGGGTGCTGCTGAGCGCCGTGGCCCTGCTGGCCCTGGGCCGAACGGTCTTGCGCGGGGTCCAGACCCGCCAGCCCGGTCTGGTGGAACCGGTGCGGGCCTACATCGCCGTCGTGTCGGCCATGGCGGTGGCTGCCTTCGCCGTGGGGCGGCCGCTGGGGGTCGTCGGGGCCGGCCTGTTCTATGCCGCCGACGCCATGGGAGGCTGGAACCGGTTCGTCCACGCTTACCCGGTCCTCCCCTTGGCCACGATCGTGGCGTACCACCTCGGGCAGATCGCCCTGGTCCTGTCGCTGGTCTGAGATCGGCCTCAACCTGCACGGGCTGTAGCTACTAGTTACATTCATGGGCGCGGCATCACGCCGTGTGGTCGCTTCAGGGGGTTGGGGGAGGCGATGAGCTGGGGGTCAGCCGGCCGCGTCGCGGCGTCGTTGGTGGCTTTGTGCTGCGCGTGCGCCAGCGCCGGACTGGCCGGTTGCAGCAGCGGGAAATCGGCGGGGGAACCCGAGCCGACCGCCGGACCGCCCAGCGTCCCTGATCTGGCCGGTCTGGGCTGGATCCCAGTGCTGGAGGACGACTTCGACGGCGACGCTCTGGACGAGCGGGTCTGGACCATCGACACCGGCGGCACCGACGTTCGGGACGCGGTCAGCGTCGGCGACGGTGTTGCCACCCTCACCACGTTCTCGGCCGATCCCGACGGGGACGGGCCGGGCCGGCTCCAGCACTTCACCGGGCGGATCCGCAGCGGGGCCAGCGACGCGCCGTTCGCCGCCGGGTTCCTCGGCACCTACGGCTACGTCGAGGCCCGGATCAAGTTCGCCAACGAGGTCGGGACCAGCTCATCGTTCTCGACCTCGTCCCCCTCGGTCTACGACACCGGTGGCAGC
>DASXTK010000312.1:0-1904 GCA_036505485.1 Acidimicrobiales bacterium | reverse complement strand
TCTGTGACCGGGATGTGGTGCCCGGGCACCACATCCCGGTCACAGAACGGACGAGGGCCGACCGCGGGCGAAAGTGTCAGAGGTCATCGGGATGATGTCCGACCATGGATTGGGACGAGCGCCTCGGAAGACTCGCCAGCGGGCAGGAAGGGCTCATCGCCCGATTTCACCTGCCGGAGCTTGGGCTGACCCGTGAGCACTGGCGGCGGGCGAGATCGAATGGCCGATGGGACCCCGTCAGCCCACGGGTTCTCCGGGCTCGAGGCTCACCGGAGTCCGAGGCCCAGCGCGTCTTGGCCGCGATCCTGGACGCCAGTCCTGGAGCGATCCTTCACGGACGCTCGGCCTTGGCCTGGTTCGGGCTGCGCGGGTTCAACCTCCGGGACGTGGAGGTGGCGCGGCCCTATGCCCTGTCGGGCACGGCTGCGACCCTTGCCCGCGTCCGTCGTCTGCGAAACCTTCGCCCCCATGACGTTGTGGTGACCCGAGGAGTGCCGTCCGAGAGTCCGCTGCGAGCAATCTGGGTGGAGGCGGCGCGCTATGCCCCTCCGGCCCTGGCCGATGTCGGATGCGAGCGCATCGGGCGTTTGCTCGACGAGGCCCACCGACTGCGCCTCGTGTCCTGGGCGGCGCTGCATGAGATGGTCGACGAGATCCACGAGCGTGGTCGGTCGGGAACCGTGCTGATGCGGGCATTGGCCGACGCTCGACCACCTGGGTCGAGTCCGACCGAGAGCCGCAACGAGGAGCAGCTGGAGAAGATCCTCGCCAACCACGGAGTGTCGCCGTTGCGGCGACAAGTGGTTCTTGGCGGACACGAGCCCATCGGTCGGGCGGACTTTCGTGACGTCGACCTGCCTGTCGCGGTCGAGGTGAACAGCCTCACGTTCCACACCACCCCCACGGATCGCCGGGCCGACGAGACCCGCTACCAGCGGCTGACCGACGCCGGTTTCACGGTGGCGGTGGTGTGGGAGGACGACCTGTGGAGCCGTCCCAAAGCCGTGGCGCGCACAGTCGCCAACGCCAGAACCTTGGCCGAGGCCGGCCGACGCCTGGTGGTGCACTCGCCGTCTTGCCCCTGGCCCACGACGTGACCGCCTCCCCCAATCGTTCTGTGACCGGGATGTGGTGCCCCGGCACCACATCCCGGTCACAGAACGGACGGGCGTCCTGGTGGTGGGCCCCCGGGGGTGGGTCGGGATAACCCCACCCGGTGGACGCCGGGCCGCTCCATTCCGTCTCCGACCTGCGATCTTTACCGTCGGAGGCATGACCTCCACCCAGACGGAAACCCACCACGCCCCCTCACCGGTTCCCCCGCCGACGTGGTTCAGCACGCCGGCCGCAGTCTGGGCCGACGGTGTCTCCAAGGTCTACGGCTCGGGCGAGACCTCTGTCGTCGCGCTCGACGATGTGTCTCTGGCCCTGCCCGCCGGGCGGTTCACCGCCATCATGGGCCCGTCCGGATCCGGCAAGTCCACGCTCATGCACTGCATGGCCGGACTGGATTCGCTGACCTCCGGGCGGGTGCTGCTGGGCGATGTCGAGATCGGCAAGCTGTCCGACAAGCAGCTGACCCGGCTCCGGCGTGACCGCATCGGCTTCATCTTCCAGGCCTACAACCTGCTGCCGCAGCTCACCGCGGTCGAGAACATCACGCTCCCTGCGAGCCTGGCCGGCCGCAAGCCCGACCGAGAGTGGCTCGATTCGGTCATCGACACCGTGGGTCTGCGCAGCCGGCTCAGCCATCGCCCGGCCGAGCTGTCCGGCGGTCAGCAGCAGCGGGTCGCAGTGGCCCGGGCGTTGGTAGGACGGCCCCAGGTGATCTTCGCCGACGAGCCCACCGGCAACCTCGACTCCCGCTCCGGCGGCGAGATCCTCGACTTCATGCGTCGGGCGGT
>DASXTK010000311.1:0-19021 GCA_036505485.1 Acidimicrobiales bacterium | reverse complement strand
TCTGTGACCGGGATGTGGTGCCCGGGCACCACATCCCGGTCACAGAAGGGTTGGGGGTCACAGAAGGGTTGGGGGTCACAGAACGACAGGGGGGTGAGCGCCGAAGGGGTCGCCCTCGCCGCTGCTAGCCCCGGACGGTGGTGGTGGTGATGGCGGCGTCTTTGACGGCGGCGGGCCTGAAGAGGACATCGCGCCAGTTCTTGTCGGAGAAGCGTTGGGTGGCTTCGACGTAGTCGGCGCTGGAGCGATCCGAGGTGTCGCCGTAGGTCAGGAACGCCTTGGCTTCGGGGCCGTCGTCGGTGAAGTGGAGGGCCAACAGGAACGAGGTGCCGAAGTCGACCGGATAGGCCGGCTCGCCGTCGACCTCCGCCAACGTGGACCTCGGGGCGAAGACACCGTCCTCGAACGTCGGGATGTCAGGGTCTCGGGTGGTGACGCTGGCTCCCCGGCCGCCGGATCCCACCACGTTGGTGGTCCCGTCCCAGAACCCGCCGCCGTGGACTGGGACGTGCTCGTCGCCCCGCACCGCGAACTGCAGATCGCCCAAGGTGGCGTCGACCGGAACCCCCGCAGCCTCGAGGATCTGCACCGCCCGCCCGAGGTTCTGCAGCACCGGGTCGACCCCGTCGGGTCCCACCGGGGCCAGGCCGCCCGGCGTCTCCAGCGGGCGCGTCGGGTCGAAGGGCTCGGCCCACAGCTTCCCGGCGGCCTCCTGGTCGGAGAAGCTGAACTGGCTCAACATCTCTCGCCACAGCGGCGGACCGGCTCGGTCGAGGTCGTAGATGCCGTCCCAGCCATCGAGCACCTGGCACGCCTTGGCCAGGTCGACGTGACCGGCGGACAGCCCGTCGTCCGCATCGCCGGAGGCCGGAAGCTCCGGCACATCGACCGTAGGAGTGGCGGTGCACCGCTGCACCACGTCGTCCAACAGCTCTCGGGCCAGATAGCCCTGGTTGCGCAACGCCGCGTCGCCGAGCTCGTCGAGGGTGAACTTGCCGTCCTCGCCGGCTGGTCCCTCGGGCGTGGTGTCGTCCAGCACCGTGGCGTTCTCACGAGTTCGGGGCGAGCGGGCGGTGCGCTGAGGTCCGTGCAACGGCGAGTAGTCGCCCTCCAGCATCTCGCTGGCGTGCGGCATCCAGAACGAGTCGTTGGCGTTGAACACGTAGTCGTCCCGCTCGACCTGCGGCATTTCATCGGGGGGAACCAGGCCAGGGTCGCGGGCACCCTCGGCTTCCTCCCATTCGTAGAGCGGATCGGATCCGTCCAGCAGCACCAACCCTTGCTCGGCGCCCATCTTCACGATGATGTCCGACTGCTTGAGGGCCTCGAAGCCGGCCAGCGCAGCATCCGACAGGTTCGGCGTGGCCGAGTAGTCGGCGTACCAGGCCCGCCCGTCGTCGGAAACCGCCAGGGTGTTGAACAGCGGGATGCCGGCGTAGGTGTCGAAGGCCTCGACGAACTGGTCGAAGTCCTGCGCCTCGACCATGGCCAGGTACTGATCGAGGATCTCGTCGTTGTCGTAGTTGGCGTCCCGGTAGGTCAGCGCGGTGTCGGTGGTCCAGCCCAGCTGGGGGATGTCCTGCACCGCCCGGACGTCGATGATCGGCCCGTAGTGGCTGGACCACATCGTGCGGGTCTGATGCTCCACCTCACCGCCGGCGCCGAGCACGTCGATGGTGATGTCCTTCTTGGTCATGTGGCGCGGCTCGCCGCCGTACATGTAGCTGGTCGGATCACCGGGCACGAGCTGCAGGCGGTAGGCGGTGAAGCGATTGCCGGCCGACACGGTGTGGGTCCAGCCGAAGTGCTCGGTGAAGCCGATGCCGATGCCCGGCAACCCCGACAGCTGCACCCCATAGGCGTTGACCTCCCCCGGGATCGTGAGGTGGACCTCCCAGAACCGCAGCTCGCCCTCCCAGGGGAAGTGGGGGTTGGCGACCAGCATCCCGCCGCCGTCCTCGGACCGCTCGGAGCCGACGGCCCAGCCGTTGGAGCCCAGGCTGGAGACGCCTCGCTCGAACGCGCCCACGCCTTGCGGGAGCCGTTCGGTGCTGCGGGAAGGAGCCGGTTGGGCCGGTTGGGCCGGTTGCTCTCCGGGCGGTTGAGCTGCGGCGATGTAGTCCGCGAGCTGGACGCTGCTGGCGTACAGGGCGAACGCCCGGGCATAGGCGTAGACCTCGACCGGCTCCAGCGGACGGACCCACTCGGCGCCCTGGCACCAGCCGACGATCCCGTCGACGCCGACTTCGTCCAGATGGGCGTTCCAGCCGGCGGCGAAGGCGGTCAGCAGGTCCTGGACCTTGGGCGACGCCTCCTCCCAATCCTGCTCGGCTCGGTCGAAGATGCCGATCGAGCGCCAGGCGTAATCGGAGCTCAGGTTCTCGTCGTCCTGGCCCGGTCCGAACCAGCGGGCCCGCTCGCCCCGGATCTTGACGACCTGGTCGGCCAGGTCGCAGCTGCGGTCCTCGCCGCTGGCGTAGCCCTGGCCGAAGGTGAGGTCGGTCATGGTGTCACCGGTGATGTGGGGAACACCCCCGGCGCTGCGGCGGATGGTGGCCCGGTAGGTGTCGCCGTGACCGACCAGCTCGCCCTCGGAGGAGTCGCCGCTGTCGTCGTCGCCGGAGCAGGCGGTGGCCATCAGCAACGCCACCACGACCGCGGCCGCGACCGCCCGATGTGCCTGCTGCGCCATGGGACCAACCCCCTCGTAGGACCTGACCGGGACGTTACGCCGCCCTGTTCCTGGACGTACAGCCAGGAACTGGGCGGGTCAGGAGCCGGAGTAGCGGAGCACGACGTCGGAGCTGTCGCTCGTGATCTCGATCGTGCGGTTGCTGGAGGGGTCGCTCGGGATCTCGACGACGACATCGCCGTTGTCGGTGGCCGGTTTCACGTTGTAGGGCCCGGATCCGTCGGGCACCACCACCTCGACCCTGCTGGAGTCCGACTTGGCCACGACGTTGTCGGGTGGTTCGGCGAAGTCGAGGTAGACGTGCCCGCTGTCGGAGCTGGCGTCGATGTTCCGGGCTTTCAGGTCGGTACCGGTCACCCCGGAGGAGTCGCTGGAGGCCCGTATGGTCCCGCCGATCCGGGCCAGCTCGACGCCGCTGCTGTCGCTGCGCACGTCGACGCTGCCGTCCACGTCGGACACGCTGATGCTGCCCGAATCCACCCGGACCAGCACGTTGAGGGCCCGCGGCACCTCGATGGTGTACTTCACCTCGCAGTAGCTGGACCCGAAGATCGGGCAGGTGCTGTCGAGGATCAGGCGGTCGCCGTCGATGCGCTCGCTGTGGCCGGTGTGGCGGATGCCGTCGCTCACCCGGGCCTGCACCGTCACCTGGTCGGTCTCGGCGCCCACGATCCGGATGGTGCCGTCGGCGCTGTTGTGGACCTCGAGGCTCCGCAAGCCGCCGGCGTCGAACTCCCGGTCGACCGTGTGGATCCTGTGGCCCAGGGCCACCACGACCTGCGTCAGACCCATGAACAGCGCGACCACCGCCACCAGGCTCCCGAAGACCTTCCAACTCTTGTGCGTCGCTCGGGTGATGAGCGGCTTCGCACTGCGTCGCAGCTCGGGCACCGTGCGGATCGCATCCGTCTCCTCGGTCTCGGTCGGCGGTGTCACGGTCGTCCCCTCCCCCTCAGCTCTCCAACCAACGCAGGACCGCCAGCACCCGGCGGTGGTCGTGCTGGGTCGGGGGCAGGTCCAACTTGGTGAAGATGTTGCTGACGTGCTTCTCGACCGCCCCGTCGCTGACGACCATGGCCCGGGCGATGGCGGCGTTGGAGCGACCCTCGGCCATGAGGCCCAGGACCTCGCGCTCGCGGGGCGAGAGGCGCTCGATCGGGTCCCGCCGGCGGGTCCGGGCCAGGATCTGGGCCACCACCTCCGGGTCCAGCACGGTGCCGCCCTCCCCCACCCGGGCCACCGCGGACAGGAACTCGGCCACCTCGGCGATGCGATCCTTCAACAGATAGCCGAGGGCCCCGCTGTCTCCGGCCAAGAGGTCGGTGGCGTAGCGCTCCTCGACGTACTGGGACAGCACGAGGATGCCGATCTCGGGCCAGCGTTCCCGGATCTGCAGCGCAGCCCGCAGGCCGTCGTCGGTGTGGGTGGGGGGCATGCGGACATCGACCACGGCCAGGTCGGGCTTGTTCCGGTCCACCACCTCCAGCAGGGACACCGCGTCCCCCACGGTGGCGACCACCTCGTGGTCGGCGTCGGTCAGCAGCGAGGTCAGGCCGGCGCGCAGCAGCACGGAGTCTTCGGCGATCACGATCCGCACGGGATCTCCGCCAGCAGCGTCGTCGGGCCTCCAGGAGGACTCACGACGTGCAGCCTGCCATCGTGAGCGGCGACCCGGTTGCGCAGACCGGCGAGTCCGCTGCCCCCATCGGTGTCGGCGCCGCCGATGCCGTTGTCCCGCACCTCGACTACCAGCCGGTTCCCGGAGCGCACGATGTTCACGTGGGCCTCGGTGGCCTTGGCGTGGCGGGCGACATTGGTGAGGGCCTCGGCCACCACGAAGTAGGCGGTGCTCTCCACCGCCGGCGAGGGGCGCTGCGCCACGTCCACGTGCAACCGAACCGGCACCGCCGAACGGGCCACCACCGCCGACAGAGCGGCGTCCAGCCCCCGGTCCTCGAGGATCACCGGGTGGATGCCCCGCACCAGATCTCGCAGCTCCTTGAGCGCGGCCTTGGCCTCCTCGTGAGCCTCCGCCACCAACTGACGGCCTCGCTCGGGGTCGGTCTCCAGTCGTTCTCGCGCCGCGCCCAATCCCAGGGCCAGGGACACCAGCCGCTGTTGGGCACCGTCGTGCAGATCCCGCTCGATTCGACGCCGTTCGGCCTCGGCGCTGTCCACCGCGGCGACCCGGCTGGTCTCGAGCTGGCGGACCCGTTCGCCCAGCTGGTCAGGGCGGGCCGGAGCCAGCAGCCAGCGGCCCACCGACTCGACCAGCCGCACCAGGCCCCGCGTCAGCCAGGGGGCGAACAGCGCCAGCCCGGCCAGCCCGGCCGAGGCCGCAGCGAACACGCCAGGGGTGTCGGCGCCGATCTCGAACAGCCCGAAGTGGGCGGTGTCCTCGGGCAGCCAGTGGACATACAGCGGCAGCATCAGCAAGGCCGCCGATCCGGCCCAGGCCATCAACGCGACCATGGCGGTGGACAGCCCCAGGGGGAAGAGCAGCAGGCCATAAGCGATCTCCCGCCACCGTGCCCCGACCCGGAAGCGCTCGAAGAACCGGTTCCAGACGTGACGTCCTTGCAGCCTTGGCACCGGGTCGGCCAACTCCACGCCGAGCAGGGCCGAGTAGCGGGAGCGTTCGACGTGTCCGACGAACCGGCCGGTGAGGAACAGAGTCCACAGTGTCACCGCGGCGAAGGGCCACAGGAACGGGATGAACAGGAAGCCGGCGCTCATCGCCAGCAGGGCGAACACCACCGCGAAGCTGAACGCGCCCCCGATGCCGAGCGTGAGATGCACGAGCCCCCACCAGGTGCGGGGGTCGCGCCAAGGACGGAAGAGCTCGCGGACCACGCCGAGCACGCTACGCACGGAACCGACCGCTCACCATGGAGCACCCCCGAAACCCCCAGGTAGGGACAACCCCACCCCACCCCGCCGATGCTCTAGCCTCGGTCCCGGGTCCCGTGATCAAGTAGCGTTGCCGAGTCGAACGGACAGGAGGGACGCGCGTGGGGACGCAGGTGTCCGTGGTTCTACCCGCATACAACGAGCGGCCGAACTTGGCTGAGCTGATCCCCGAGACCGTCGGGGTGCTGCACGAGGCCGGGGTGACCTTCGAGATCGTCGTCGTGGACGACGGCAGCACCGACGGCACCCACGAGCTCATGGCCGAGCATCGCAGCGCGGACGTGGTGTACCTCCGTCTGCGCCGCAACGCCGGGAAGTCCGCCGCGCTGTCGGCCGGTCTGGCCCGAGCCAAGGGCGAGTACATCGTGCTGATGGACGCCGACGGCCAGGACGACCCCCGCGAGCTGCCCCGGCTGATCAAGATGCTGGACGGCGACAGCGACATCGACCTGGTCACCGGTCGGCGGGCAGTCCGCAACGACCGCTTCGTCAAGCGCACCACGTCCAAGCTCTACAACCGCGCCACCAGCATGGTCACCGGGGTGGACGGCAGCGACTTCAACAGCGGGCTCAAGGTGATGCGCCGGGAGCTGGCCCAGGGCTTGGAGCTCTACGGCGAGCTGCATCGCTACATCCCCGTCCTGGCGGCCTGGCGCGGCTTCAAGGTCACCGAGGCCGACGTCCACCACCACGAACGCCGCCACGGAGAGTCGAAGTTCGGGCGGGCCCGGTTCTGGCGCGGCTTCCTCGACCTGATCACCGTCAAGTTCCTCACCACCTACACCGGCCGGCCGTTCCACCTCTTCGGCGGGGTGGGCGTGATCATGGGGTTCATCGGTTCCGGTCTGCTGGGATGGATGTTCGTGGAACGGATCCTCGGTGAACGGGTGGGCACCCGACCGGCGCTACAGGCCGGCGTGCTCCTGGTCGTGGTGGCGGTCCAGATGATCTCGTTGGGGCTGCTGGCCGAGCTCAGCGTGCACCTCCGACGACGCACCAACCTCGACGCCGCGGTCGAGGTCGACGAAGTATGAGCGCGGCCGCGACCGAGACATCCTCCTCCCCCCCGGCCAAGACCCCCATCGGTCTGGCTCCGGGCGTCCCGCTGGAGGCCGTGGGCCAGGACGCCGCCAAGTACGGCTCGACCAACCCCCTGGTGCGCCGGCTCCTCGACCGCTGGACCGGACGGCTGCGGGCCGTGGTCGGACCGATGACCGGCACGATCATCGACGTCGGCGTGGGCGAGGGTCTGTGCCTGGACCGGCTGGTGCAGGCCGGTGACGACGACCCCAAGGTCGTCGGTGTGGAGTACCGCTTCGACAAGGCCGACGCGGCCCGACGCCACCCCCACCTGGACGTGGCCGTGGGCGACGCCGGCATGCTGCCGTTCCCGGACGGGGTGGCCGATCTGGTGCTCTGCATCGAGGTGCTCGAGCACCTCCCGACGGTGGCACCGGCGGTGGCGGAACTGGCCCGCATCACCGGCGACCGCTGCGTGGTCTCGGTGCCGTGGGAGCCGTGGTTCCGGCTGGGCAACCTGGGCCGGGGCAAGAACGTCCGCCGGATCGGCAACGATCCCGAGCACGTGCACGCCTTCACCCCGGGCCGCCTGCGCCGCACCCTGGCCGAGTCCTTCAGCCAGGTCGAGGTGACACCGGTCTTCCCCTGGCTGGTCGCCGAAGCCCGGCGCTAGACCGCTGAACCACTGTTCTGTGACCTGTATGCCGCGCCAGGGCGCGGCATACAGGTCACAGAACGGTCAGGGGGCCCGGCCGATCTCGAAGCCCATGGCGTAGTCGAGCATCTCGGCCCGGTCGAGCAGGTACACCTGCAGGCGATAACCGGTGTGGCCGTCGTTCTTCTCCACCGACTTCTTCAACCGCTCGAGCAGCGCCGGGTCGATCTTGGGTGACTCGAGCGGATGGTCGATCATGAGCTGCAGCACGATCCCGTTCTGGCCCACGGCCAGGGAGGCGTGCTCCTCGAAGTGGCTGAAGATCTCGTTCATCATCGTGCGGTAGGCCTCGTCGGGCAGGGCATCGATGGTGGACTGCAGGTCCTCGCCCACGACCACCTCGTCGACCGACTCGATCCGCTCCATGACCAGTCGATAGGCCTCACTGTCGAAGCCGGTCGTGGACGTCTCGGCCACCAACTCGCCGGGCACATGGCCGGTGTAGGGCCGCAGTCCGTCGGCAGTAACCAGGACCAGCCCGTTCTGCAGCTTGTCCCGGTCGACCATCCGGTCCTGGTGGGTGGCCCGCTTGGTCCCGGGCTGGAACTTGATGTCGATGCCGTGCTGCAGCAGCGCCACCGATAGACCCGGACCGAACCCGTTGAACAGGGTGCCGCCGCGTTCGATCACCACGGTCTGGCCCTCGAGCTCGTCGCGGTGTTCCAGGATCCCGTCGACCAACTCGTCGTAGTGCTGCCGATCGAGCCGGGTTCCGGCCGCGTCCAGCTTGTTGGAGCGCCGATCGATCGAGGGGTTGACGATCGCGGGAACGGCGACGAGCAGGGCGGCCAGGGACACCGCAGCCGCGGGGATCCAGCGCAGGTTGCTCACCCGGAGCCGTTCCACCGCGCTGATCAGCGCCAGCCCCAGACCCATCACCACGAAGAACGACAGCGGCCAGGCCCAGTGATAGAAGGGCAGACGTCCTTCCTCCATGCCCTTGGGCACCGACGAGCCGTTCATGAGGGCGGCGAGCACGAGGAAGACGGTCATCACCGCCAGGGCGGCCCGCCGAGGCGAGCTGTGCCGGCTGCGCAGCCCCACGACCAGGGCCAGCGCCAGAACGGCGACCGCGGTGATCCAGCGCAGGAGCGACGGCTCGGCCAGGAACCAGAACCCGTCGATGTTCTGTTGCCCCAAGGCCGGCGGCCAGCCCAGGACGTTGGTCATCTGCCACAGGGCCCGTTCGAACCCGACGGTGGGCCGGTCGTTGCTCTGGCTGAACTCCACCATCGCCGACAGGTTGGGCGTGTCACCGAGGAGCTGCTGGAGGATGACCGGCGACCACAGCACGACGCCGAACAGCAGGGCCCACCGGGCCGGCCGGATCACCGCTCGGCGCACCTCGGGATCGCTACGCCGACGCCACACCCGGACCATCAGGACCAGGCCCACGAGTCCGGTGGCCACCACGATGGTCGGCAGCGACGACAGATGCTGCTGGGCCGCGAACGTCAACACCACCGCGGTCAGCGGCACGATCCGGATGTCGCCGCACAGCAGGCACCACAACAACACCATCGAGCACAGCAACGGATAGCCGGCGATGTTGGAGCTGACCGGGTTCATCAGCGAGCCGGCGCCGGTGGTGAAGGTGATGGCGCCGAGCGCGATCGCCGCGACCATCCCGCCCCGGGGTCCGAGCTGTCGGAACACCGCCCACGCCGCGATCAGCACGCTCGAGCCAGTGATGAACAGCGAGACCACCAGCATCCCGTAGTTGACGCCCAGCAGCCGCACCGGCAGGGCCATCAGGTAGAAGTGCAGGGGGCCCGGATGGGTGACCCGCGCGTCGTCGACATAGCTGGCCGAGGTGGAGGGCTGCCCGGTGACCGGCGTGCGGCGAGTCCCCACGTCGAGGGCCCGCACCGCCATGTGGGCCTGGTCGCCGGTGGCCATCCAGTCAGGTGCGGTCTGGATGAAGGCCAGGACAGGGGCCAGAGCCAAGGAGATGGCGAACACCGCGGCCACCAGTCGGCCCCGGCGGTCCAGGTCGCGCAGGCGGTACACGGTCCGGCCCGGGGCGCCGGTGGCGGTCTCCGGGGGCGCGTCGGCGTCGGTCGATCCCGCCTCCGTCGAGTCATCGACGGCGACTCCAGGCCGGCCGTCGACCGGATCCGGCGCCTCCTCGAGCGCGAGGCCCGATGTCTCGTCAGTCGTCCCCAACTTCACCCCGCTCCCCAGCGGATCCATCCCAAGGCCCCCCATGTCCATGCACACGTTATGCGACCGGCGGACCACGCGTCCCATGTGGTGCCGACCGTCCATAGGCTCGGGCCCATGTCGACGTTCCATTTGGCCCACCTGAACATCGGGCGAATCCGGGCCCCGATGGACTCCCCCGAGCTCGCCGAGTTCGCCGCCGCACTCGATCCGATCAACGCCCTGGCCGACGCCGCCCCCGGTTTCGTGTGGCGGCTGCAGGACGAGAGCGGCAACGCCACCGACATCAAGGTGTACGACGACGACCTGCTCCTCGTGAACATGAGCGTCTGGGAGTCGGTCGACGCCCTCTACGACTACGTGTACCGCACGGCCCACCGGGAGTACCTGGCCCGGCGGCGCGAGTGGTTCGACAAGATGGACGAGCTGTACGTGGTGATGTGGTGGGTTCCGGTCGGCCACATCCCCACCGTCGAAGAGGCCAAAGCCAAGCTCGAACTGCTGCGGGAGCAGGGCCCTACCGACGAGGCGTTCACGTTCCGCACCCGGTTCCCCGCGCCCCAAGCAGAAGGTTCTGCCGCGACCTAGGGTCGCGATCATGACCGTTATCGCAGTTGAGGGACCGGAGGCGCTGGGGATCGATCCGCAGAAGCTGGAGACGCTGCGGACCCGTGTCGGCAAGGAGGTGGCCGAGGACCTGCTGCCGTCGAGCCAGTTCGCGCTGGCCCGGGACGGCAAGCTGGCCGCCTTCGAGGCGTTCGGAGACGCCGATCTGGACACCCGCTACGTGATCTTCTCGGCGACGAAGGCCCTGGTCGCGAGTGCGGCGTGGCAGCTGATCGCGGCGGGGAAGCTCGAAGTGGCGCTCCCGGTGGCCGCCTACATCCCCGAGTTCGGGGCCAACGGCAAGGACGCCATCACGGTCGAGCAGGTCATGCTGCACACCTCCGGGTTCCCCCACGCGCCGCTGGGCCCGCCCAAGTGGTACGACCGGGCGGCGCGCATCGCCCAGTTCGGGCAGTGGCGGCTCAACTGGGAACCGGGGACGGCGTACGAGTACCACGCCACCTCGGCCCACTGGGTCCTGGCCGAGCTGATCGAGCGGATCTCGGGCCAGGACTACCGCGACTTCATCCACGACAACGTCACCGCCCCGTTGGGTCTGCCCCGGGTCCTGGGCCTGGCGCCGAGCGAGCAGACCGGGATCGCCGACCTGCAGCTGTGCGGGGAACCTCCCACCGCCGACGAGCTCGAAGCCGCGTTCGGCGTCCGGGAGCTGCCGGTCACCGAGGTCACCGACGAGGCGCTGATGTCCCTGAGCGCCCCGGAGAACCGGGAGCTCGGCATCCCCGGCGGTGGTGGGATCGCCACGGCGGCCACGATGGCGCTGTTCTACCAGGCGCTGCTGCACAACCCCGATGGCCTCTGGGACGCCGAGGTCCTGGCCGATGCCACCGGACGGGTGCGCAACTCGTTCCCCGACCCGTTGCTGCACACACCGGCCAACCGGGGACTGGGCGTGATCATCGCCGGCGACGACGGCAAGGCCAGCCTGCGCGGCTTCGGGCACACCCAGTCCGGCCGCACCTTCGGTCACAACGGCGCGGGCGGGCAGATCTGCTGGGCCGACCCCGAATCAGGGCTGTCGTTCAGCTATCTGACCAACGGCAACGACGCCCACATGCTCCGTCAGGCCCGCCGCACGATCGGTATCACCAGCAAGGCAGCCATCTGCTCGAAGTAGTCACTTCAGTAACCAAGAAAGCGCGAGACTTCGGCCTATGGCAGACGGCGGGGCACGGATCGGGGACGCCGAACGACAGGCCGTCATCGATCTGCTGCGGCACCACACCGGGCAAGGACGGCTGACCCTCGACGAGTTCGCCGAGCGGGCCGGGCAGGTCTACGCGGCCAAGACCCACGACGAGCTGACCGAGATCCTTTCCGACCTGCCCGAGGGTGTGCGTCCTGCCACTCCGAGCGTCGTCGTGCCTACGCCCCAGGTGGGTTCGCCGGCCACACCGGCTCGGCGGCGCCGCTTCGTGGCCATCATGAGTGGCTCGGAGGCTCGGGGGCCCTGGCGCGCCCCGTCCAAGATGACCGCGATGGCGTTCTGGGGTGGCGTGCACATCGACCTCCGCAACGCCCTCATCGAGTCCTCGGAGGTGGTGATCACGGCCTGGGCCATCATGGGCAGCGTGACCGTGACCGTGCCGCCGGGCATCCCGGTGGAGCTGGACGGCATGGTGGTCATGGGCGGCAACTCCAACACGGTTCGGAACGAGAAGTTGATCCCTGGGGCGCCGCTCGTGCGGGTGCGGGCCCGGGGTCTGTGGGGTGGCGTGACCCTGCGGAACCCCAGCAAGAAGCGGTGGAGTCGGGAGCGCCACCGGCACTCCCATCGGGGCACTCCCCCCGATATACAGGGGCTGGTCGGGCGGCACCGTTCCGAAGTCCAGGGCATGGTGGACAACGCCCTGGACGCGGCCCAGCGGGCCATCGACCGGGCGTTGACCACCGGCGCCATGGTCGATCGGATCCCCCCGATGCCGAACCGGGAGGACCGGGACACGGCGCCGGCCGGGGTCGGATCCAACCCTGGTTCGACCTCGACCTCGACCTCGACCTCTCGCTCGGCGGAGCCAGCCGCGGACCCGACGGACACGGCGGATCCGGCCGCCAACGGTTCCCGCATCCCCAGCGGCACGCTCACCATCCTCATCAGCGACATCGCCGGGTCGACGCAGCTGGCCGAGCGGCTGGGCGACCAGGTGTGGGTCGACGTCCTCCAGACCCACAACGCCATCGTGCGTCAACAGGTGGCCGACCATTCCGGCGTCGAAGTCAAGAACCAGGGCGACGGGTTCCTCGTGGTGTTCCCCAGCGCCCGGGCCGCGGTGCTGGCCGGCATCGACATCCAGCGGGCCATGGCCGAGTACCGCAAGGAGAACCCGGAGGTTCCGCTCGACCTGCGACTCGGCCTCCACACCGGTGAGGTCATCGCCACCGACGACGACGTGTTCGGCCAGAACGTGGTGGTGGCCAGCCGCATCGCCGACACCGCTGAGCCGGGCGAGATCGTGGTGTCCGGCCTCACCCGCGACCTCACCGCTTCGGCCAGCGACCTGGGCTTCGGCGATGGCGTCGACGTCGACCTCAAGGGCGTGTCCCAGCCCTGGCGGGTCCACCGGGTCCTCTACTGATCAGGCGGTGATCAGTGGGGCCAGACCGTCGAGGGTGGTCAGCAGCGAGTCCGGATCGAAGGCGAGAGCAGTGACGATCACCCGGTCGACGCCCAGCTCCCCGTAGCGCTCGATCTCCGCCGGGCCGACCTGGTTGAAGTACGGCGAGATGCTCACGGTGATGTCGTCCCGCGAGCGGCCCCGTTCCTCCAGGATGCGGTCGAGCCGCTCCAGGGCCTCGGGCACGTCGTCGGGCAGGCGGTTGAACCCGAACCATCCCTGGCCCACGTCGGCCACCCGCCGCAGCGCGGCATCGGTCTCGCCGCCGACGTGGATCGGCGGCCCGGGCTGCTGCACCGGCTTGGGATAGAAGCGGCATTCCGGCAGCGTGTAGTGCTTGCCCTCGTAGGCGGACACCTCGTCGGCCCACAGCGTCCGCATCACCGCGATGTGGTCGCGTGCCCGCTCGCCCCGATGGTCGAACGGCATGGCCAGGGCGTCGAACTCCTCCTTCAGCCAGCCGACGCCGACGCCGAGCTCGACCCGACCCCCCGACAACACGTCGAGATCGGCGACCTGGCGGGCGGTGTAGACCGGGTTGCGCTGGCTCACCAGGCAGATCCCGGTGCCCAGGCGCACGGTGTCGCTGACCGCTGCGAGGTAGGTGAGCGCGGTGAGCGGTTCGAGGAGTCCCGTGTCGCCGGTGCCGGGGAACCTGCCGTCGAGGGCGTAGGGGTAGCGGCTCTCGTACTCGTCGAAGAGCACGACGTGCTCGGGAACCCAGACGGACTCGAAGCCCCGCTCGTCGAGCGCGGGCCCCAGCGTGCGCAGGAACTGGGCCGTGGCGTTGAACGAGGACAGCGGAACGAAGGCGCCGATCTTCATGGGACCCGATCCTGACACAGCGTCAGATTTCGTGCTCAGGTGGCAGATTTCGTGCTCAGGTGGCCTCGTCGCGCAGCAGCCGTTCCAGCTTGCCCTCGGCCACCTCGAGGAACGCCGGGACCGCGGCGGGGGCGATGTCCACCCCCTCCGCGATCACCGACGGTGGCGCTCCTGCCTCCGCCAGCCGGAGTGCCACGGCATACAGCGGCGGGAGCAGGTCCAGTGCCTGGCCGCGATCCACGGTCGCTCCCCCTGCCCCGGTCAGGGCAGCCGATCGACCGCGGCGTGGGCCAACTCGACCAGGACGTCCTCCATCTGGCTCGCACCGGTGCCGATGAGGCCCAGGCTGAGGGTCAGATCGCCGGTGGTCATCTGCAGCTCGATGCTGACCTCACTGGGCGAGTAGACGCCGGCTCGATCGTCGCCGATGTCCACGTAGTGGCCATTGAAATCGTCCACCTGCACCTGGATGCCCATGTCCACCTGCTCGGGTGGTATCCCGGCGATGAGGCTCAGGCTGACCTGCTGCTCAGGGCTGTTCCAGCTGCACTCGCCGTTGGTGACACCGCCCGCCTCACCGACGCCTTGTCCATCGTTGATTGCCCCCGGAGCCACTCGGTCGATCTCCTCCTGGGTCAGCAGCCCGCAGATGTCGTCGGGGAGGGTTCCGCCACCGCCTCCGGCTCCTGGGCCTCCGCCGAGGTCGGCGGCCGGTTCCTCCGTTGTCGGCAACCCCGGAGCGCCGCTGTCGCTGTTGCCGGCGTCGGCACCGGCGCTGAAGGGGGCGCCGCCGTCGTCGTCTCCGCAGGCCGCTAGCACCAGCGCCCCGGCGATCACCACACCCTGCATGGCACGTCGCATACCCATGGTCACCTCTTCGGATCGTGAACGGGTCGAGGCCAAGAGTGCGACGACGACGGTTCCGGCGAATCCGTGGACCGGTACGCAGGACGGCTGGGCGCGGTACGCAGTTACGTGAGCAGGTCGGCGAGGTCAGCCCGGCCAGTGAGGCCGAGCTTGGTGTAGGCCCGATGGAGATGGGTCTCGACGGTCCGGACCGACAGTCCCAACTGGCGGGCGATCTCGGCATCGGACTGGCCCCGGGCCGCGAGCTGGGCCACCTCTCGCTCCCGGACGGTCAGCTCGTTGCCGGCCGGCCGGTCCGCCAGCAGCGGCGTCTGGGCCTGATCGCAGCGCGTGGTCGCCAACAGGTCGGCCCGGGCATCAGCCTGCCGTTCCCTTGCCTGGAGGCCGGCGTCTCCGTGGGCTCGGGCCGCGGCTCGGGCCATCTCGGCGGCGAACAGGTCGTAGCCGCGGGCCTCGAAGGCCCGGGACACCTCGTCCAAGCGAACCCCGTCCCGGTCGACGAGCGCGGTTGTGGCGTCCCGCATCAGCTCGGCCAGGGCGCCTTCGACCGTGGCGACCTCGTCGAGCCGGCGTGCCGCTCCGTGGGGATCGCCGTAGCGGGCCAGGTCGAACAGCAACAGGGCCATCTGGATGAGGTGGCCGCGGTCTGCCGCTTCTTCCAATCCCGCCTCGACGCATGCTCGGGCCCGCGTCACTTCGCCGGCCGCCGCGGCCACCGCGGCATCGGCGCGATGGGCCTCGGTGACGAACAACGGGAAGCGGAGGGCACTGGCGGCCACGGCCTCGGCCTCGGCGATCCCGTCGGGTCGGCCCAGCAGGGCGCTGGCGATGCGCTGGGTGTCCGCGGCCCAGGCCAGGAGTCCAGCGTCGGCTTGTTGCAAGGCCAGGATCGCCTCCCGCAGCAGCGCCGCGGCCTGCGCTGGATGGCCCCTCCACAGGGCCACCTGGCCCAGCCGGAGGGCTGCGCCGCCCCGCAGCAGCGGGATGTTGCGGGTGACGCCCTCGTCGTACGCCGGTCGGATCAGCCCCTCGGCCGCGTCCAGGTCCCCGGAGAGCAGTTGCGCCAGCGTGATTCCGGCGCCGAGCTGGGCCAGGGCCACCGGCAGCTCGCGGCTGCACTTCGGCACCAGCGGCAGGGCCTCGCCCGCGCAGCTCAGGGCCTCATCAGGGCGTCCCGCGGCCACCAGGGCCGGGACCGCGCCCAGGGCCGCCCGCAGACGCTGGACCGCCGGCGTCGTCTTCTCGTCGATCAGGTCGCGGGCCCGGGCGATCGCCTCGTCGACCCGTCCGGCGAACACCAGCATGGGGACCGCGTGGGACAACAGCTCGCCTTGAGCGGGCGCCTCGAGCTGGATCGCCGACGTGTCGATGAGCCCGACCGCGTCATCGGGCCGACCGAGTCCCCAGGTCAGGACGTTGGCGTGGCTAACGGTGAGCGGCACTCGCTTCCCGGCTGTGAGACCGTCAGTGTCAACCGCGGCGAGCGCGGCTTCGGCGTCGGCGGCCCGGTGTCGAAACATCAGGTGCTGGGCCAGCAGCACCACGGCCTCGAGGCCGGCTCCGGCCTCCAGGGCTGCTCGGGCGAGGCGCTCGCCCAGCACGGCGTCGGCGAACGCGCACTCGCGGGACGCCGCCGTCAGCAGCTCGGGTGGGGCCTCCACTCCGGCCTCGAGCTGCCACGATGCGACTCGCACCGGCGCGGTAGCGGGATCGACGGTTCCGGCCAGCTCGACCAGCAGGCGGCGCCGGGTCGGTTCCGGCAGCTCCGCCTGCAGCACATCCCCCAGCAGCGGGTGGGAAAGGCGGGCGGTCAGGCCGGTGCTGTCATCGGCGGTCTCCACCAGGCCGGCCTCGACCAGCGACTCGGCCGTCTCCGTGGCCACCAGGTCGACCAGACCGTCCCAGGGGAGGGGCTCGCCCAGGGCCAGGAGCTCCATGGCGCGGCGGGCCGGCCGGTCAAGGGTGCGGAGCCGGTCGGCCAGCAGCTCGACCAGGCGGGGCGGAGCGTGCAGGTCGCCGGACCAGGCCCACAGGCTGCCGTTCCGGGTGAGTGCACCGCTGGAGATGCCACCCCGAACCAGCTCCCGGAGATGCATCACGTTGCCTCGGCTGCGCTCCCATAGGGCATAGGCGGTGGCGTTGTCGACCGCAGCCCCGAGAGCCGTGGAGAGGAGCTGGGTGATCTCGTGCTGGGCCAGGGACTGCAGCTCGATCCGCTCGCACAGGCCATCGCGCCACAGCGCGGTGATGGCGTCCCGCGCCGGCTCTCGGTTGCGGACGGTCGCCAGCACGGTGGCCGCCCCGGAGGCGCACAGCTCGTGGACCACGACAGCGGAGGCGTCATCGAGCAGGTGGGCATCGTCCACCGAGACCAGCAGCCGGCCGGGAGGGTGGTCGGCGGTGAGGGCGCGGCGCACAGCGACCAGCGGGTCCTCGCCGGGGACGTCGTGGGAACGGAACCGGGCGAAGGTGGCGAGCGGGAGCGTCTGGGCCGAGCGAGTGGCCACGAACCGTTCGACGGTTCGGCCGGCGGTTCCCTCGATGCTCTCGGCTTCCCGGGCCAGGCGGGTCTTGCCCACCCCGGCCACCCCGGCGACGACCGCGCCCCGTCCCGCCAGGCAGCGGGTGAGCAAGCTGAGCTCGGTGTTCCGCCCGACCAGAGGCCATTCCCCAAAGTTGGGCTCGGTGCCCACCCCGCCATCGTGCCGTATCGTCGCCATTCGCGCTGGCTGGCCAAGCAGCAGGGAAACGAGGCTCCCAAGCCAGCCCGGAGGGGCTGGCTTCGTCCAGTGTGTTCCCGGCAACGCCCGGGCCCTCAAGGGCACAGCCCAACGGGCCCCGATCGCTCCGCTCCGTGGCCGTCGACCTGACCCTTGACCGCCCTCGGTGGTCGACGATGGATCCTCGCCGAAATTGAGGCGTTTCTCGCGCTATAAGCGCGGCAAACGCCTCAATTTGAGACAGAAAAGCCGCTATATGCGGACGAACTGTCTCAGTTTCGGCAGCCGACCGCACCAAGAACGCTCACAACCGGGGGTCGACGGGTTCGCTCTCTAGGGCTAGGACGCCGAAGACGCATTCGTGGATGCGGTGGAGGGGTTCTCCGGCGACGAAGCGTTCGAGGGCTTCGATGCCGAGGGTGAACTCCCGGAGGGCGAGCGAGCGCTTGTGGCCTAGGCCTCGTTCACGGAGGCGGTCGAGCTGGTCCGGGGTGGTGTACTCCGGGCCGTAGATGATCCGGAGGTACTCCTGGCCCCGCACCTTGACTCCTGGCTGGACCAGGCGGCCCCGCTCCCCCATGGCCACGACGTCGCGCGGCTTGACCACCATGCCCTCGCCGCCGGCCGCGGTCAGCCGCTCCCACCAGGTTGTGGCCGCCTCCACCGACTCGGCGTCGTCGAGGTCGACCGCCACGGTGCTGGTGGCCCGGACCGTCACCGGGTCGTGGGCGACCAGGCGTCCGATCAACTCGAGATGCCAGGGATGGGCCCGCAGCGCGTGCACCGATCCCTCGGCGGCCAGGATCTGGAACGGGGCGAGGGCCAGTCCCTCCACACCGTCGACGGTCCAGCAGTAGCGGCGGTAGGCGTCCACGAAGGCTCCCGCCAGGTCCGACCGCTCCGCGGCCCGGGCGGCCAACGCCGTCGCTTCGGGGACGCGCTCGCCGACCGCGCCCAGGATCTCGGCCTCGGCGGCCAGCGACGCCGACGCCGCCGCCCCGACCGCGGCGTACTGGGAGCGCAGCAGCTCCTCGGCCTTGGCCGACCAGGGCAACAGCTCGGTGTCCAACACCGCCCACGCCGAGCCCAACAGGTCCCACATGCGGGTGGCGTCGAAGGCGGTGCGCAGCCGGTCGAGCAGCTCGTCCTGGACCTTGGGGTCACCGAAGAACGGCCGTCCGGTCCGGGTCACCACCACGCCGGCATCGGCGGAACCGTCCGTTGACACCACACCGAACCGCGACCGGGCCACATCGGCGTCGCGGCAAAGCACCACGACCGCCCGGGATCCCATGTGCTTCTCCTGGCCGACCACATGCCGCACGCCGTCGTCGCGGTAGTGGGCGAAGGCCTCGGCCGGATGCTCCAGCACACCGTCGCGGGTCGAGGTGGCCGGGGGCGCCATCGTCGGGGGCAGGTACACCAGCCAGCGCGGATCGACAGCGAACCGGCTCATCACCTCCAAGGCGGCGGTGGCGTTCTCCTCCCGAATGGTCACCGTGCCGTTGAGCCGGGTGTCGATGATGCGCTTGCCCAGCACGTCTTCCAGATCGAGCAGGTCGTACGGCCGGACATCGGCGTCCGACTCCGAGGCCGACGACGGGGTGCCGGCCGGTGGACGCACCGGCTCGTAGTGGACCTCGGTGGCCGGCACCGAGACCAGCTCGCGTTCGGGCCAACGCAGCGCGGTCAGCCGGCCGCCGAAGACACAGCCGGTGTCGATGCAGATGGTGTTGTTGATCCACGTCGCTTCGTAGACCGGAGTGTGGCCGTAGACCACGGTGGCCCGGCCCCGATAGTCATTGGCCCACGGATAACGCACCGGCAGGCCGAACTCGTCGGTCTCGCCGGTGGTGTCGCCGTACAG